>NZ_VFOO01000001.1:934426-1245902 GCF_006716115.1 Subtercola boreus
GGACACCCGCACCACGGGTCAGAAACGTGTCGATGCGCTCGTGAACCTCCTCCAGGTCGCAGCCGCCGGGCCGGAGATGCCGCGCCTCAACGGTGCCGCACCGACCGTGAACCTCCACGCCTCCTTGGAAGACGTCGTCACCGGGCGCGGCATTGGGTGGATCGACGGCCTGACCGCGCCCGTCCCATACTCGACCGTCGAGGCGCTGCTGTGTCACGGGGATGTGATCACGACCCTGTTCGGCGAACACGGGCAGGTGTTGCAGCATGGGAAGACCCGCCGCCTGTTCACCGCCGCACAGAACCGGGCCCTCGCAGCACGGGACGGCGGGTGTGTGTGGCCGGGCTGCGACGCACCCCCATCCTGGTGCGAAAGTCACCATGTCGACGGGTGGCAATCCGACACCCACCCCGGCGGGCTGACCGACATCGACAACGGGGCGCTGCTCTGCCACTTCCACCACACGAACGTGCACAAAACACACTGGAAACTCACCATCCGAAACGGCACCCCACACCTCATCCCACCCGACTGGCTCGACTGGACCCAAACCCCCAGGCCCTGCCAACAAAACCGGGCCAGACAACGAACCGGCCACCACCCACCCGGCCCGCACAACCCCGCCCGGCACCGCCCACCCCCGACCCCACCACCCACCCGGCAACCGAGCGACCTTCCAGCCAGCGACCCTCCCCGCAACGACCCCCGCCCCGGCCACCCACAGCCCGGCGGCCCTCACCCCGGCGACCCTCAAGACGGCCACCTTCGATCCGGTGACCCTCGATCCGGCCACACTCAAACCGGTGACCCTCAGCCTGGCGACTCCCGACCTGGCCACCCTCAGCCCCGCGAGCCTCGACTGGGCGACCCTCTATCCGGCGAGCCTCGATCGAGCGACCCGCAACCGACCGAATGGTGGCTCGAACACCGCCAAAGCGACACCGGGTAGAACGACGCCGGTGCACGAAGCCCCGATCCCAGCCACCCTGGCCGACCATCCACGGATCGTGCGCCGCCTGCCGTCCGCGCCACCGATCCAGCCACGCGCATCCAGAACCACACCCACCGACGGCAAGCCCGCAGGGCGCGGCAGCAGGAGCAGCACGGGCAACCCTGCGGACAACTCTGCGGTCGACCCTGCGGGCAACCGGGCGGCGCGACCACGCACGGCCCCGCGCGCCAGGCCGCGAACACCGAATCGCGTGCGACACCCGCGCCGGGACTCCCAACGCCCAGCCGACCGGCGTAGCCTGAACGGGTGACTACTGACAGAACTGCTCTCGTGACCGGCGCCACGGGGTACATCGGCGGGCGCCTCGTGCCACGCCTGCTCGACGCGGGGTGGAAGGTGCGCGTTCTCGTGCGCTCGCCCCAGAAACTCGCTGACGTGCCATGGGGCCCGAACGTCGAGATCGTGCAGGGTGACCTGAGCGACCACGAGTCCCTCGCACGCGCGGGCGTGTTCGACGGCATCGACGTGCTCTACTACCTCGTGCACTCGATGGGCGGCAAAGGCAGCTTCGACGGAACCGAGCTTGCCTCGGCCCGCAATGTCGCCGAGCTAGCGTTGAAGGCCGACGTCAAGCGCATCGTCTACCTCGGCGGACTCCACCCGAAGGGCCAGAGCCTGTCGCGCCATCTCCGGTCGCGCGCGTCGGTGGGCAGCATCCTTCTGCAGTCCGGTGTTCCGACGATCGCCCTGCAGGCCGGCGTCGTCATCGGGTCGGGCTCGACGAGCTTCGAGATGATCCGGCACCTCACCGAAGTGCTGCCGTACATGCCCGCGCCGAAGTGGGTGCGCAACTTCATCCAGCCGATCGCGGTGCGCGACGTTCTGCACTACCTGCTGGGCGCTGCGGATGTCGCGGAGACCCTCAACCGCACCTTCGACATCGGCGGGCCCGATGTGCTGCGCTACGGGCAGATGATGAACGGCTACGCGGTCGAGGCGGGACTCCACCAGCGCCCGATCGCGCCGCTGCCGGTGCTGACCCCGTGGCTGGCTTCGCAGTGGGTGAACCTGGTGTCGCCGATCCCGCGCAATCTCGCGGTTCCGATCATCGAGTCGCTGCAGTTCGACTGCGTCGCCGCCGAGCAGGACATCAAGCAGTACGTGCCCGACCCGGTGGGTGGCCTCACGGGTTACCGCCGCGCGGTGCGTCTCGCTCTCGGCAAGATGCGCGACGGCCAGGTGGAGACCAGCTGGCAGGACAGCTTCGTGCAGGGCGCCCCGAGCGACAACCTGCCGAGCGACCCAGACTGGGCCGGCCACACGGTCTACACCGACGTGCAGGTGCGGGAGACGGATGCCCGGCCGGGCGATCTCTGGCGCGTCATCGAGGGCATCGGTGGAGACAACGGCTGGTACTCGTTCCCGATCGCCTGGGTGGCACGGGGTTGGATGGACAAGTTCGTCGGGGGAGTGGGCCTTCGTCGGGGCCGGCGAAACCCCGATCACCTGCACACCGGCGACGCTCTCGACTTCTGGCGGGTGGAGCAGATCAAGCGGGGCAGTTTCCTGCGTCTCCGCGCCGAGATGAAGGTGCCGGGCCTCGCCTGGCTCGAGATGACGGCGGCCCCGCGGGAGGGCGGCGGCTCGCGGTACACGCAGCGGGCGGTGTTCTTCCCCCGGGGACTCGGTGGCAGGCTCTACTGGTACTCGATCCTCCCGTTCCACGGGTTCATCTTCCCGGGGATGGCGAACCGCATCACCGAGACGGCGGTGAAGGAGGCGCAACGCAAGAACGAGCATCCGGGGCCGGTGAAGAAGGTGCCGGTCGAGAAGGCGGACACCGCTGAAACCGTGAACACGACGGATACTGCAGGCACTGCTGACACACTATGACGAACGACCAACGGAGGCTCGCACATGCTCGAAAATCCCACCATCGTCTTTCTCGGTGACAGTCTCACCGCCGGTGCGGACTGGCAGAAGTACTTCGGCGACTACACCGTCCACAATCTGGGCGTGCCGGGTGACACGACCGATGGAGTGAAGGACAGGCTCGACGAGGTGGTCGCGCTGGATCCCGGCACCGTCGTGTTGCTGATCGGGGCGAACGACCTGGCGAAGCGCCGCTCGGTCGAGCACGTCGTGCAGAACATCGAGACGATCCTGGTGACGCTCCGGAACGAACTGCCCGACGCCGAGATCCTGCTGCAGTCGGTGATGCCGCGCGGCCACGAGTACGCGGCGGAGATCTGCGACATCAACCGGCACATCTGGCAGTTCGCTTCATCCGTCCGCACCCACTACCTCGACCTCTGGCCCGCACTGGCGCTCGACGACGGCGAGTTGAACCCGGCCTACACGACCGATCGGCTGCACCTGAACGCCGAGGGGTACGAGGCCTGGCTCTCCGAGCTCGAGCCGGCCCTTGAGCGGGTGCACGGGCTGCCGCCGAAGAGCCGCCCGATCCGGCTGCCGGAGCTCCGCGGCGGGTTCTGAGCCGCGCGACACCGCCCAGAGCCGCCCCCGCCGCTCAGCCGAGTGCGTTGTGCGGCACCACCCCGACCGGCCGGGCCCCGACGATCCCGATGGCCCGGCTCGCGGCTGCGACCCCGGAGGCGCCGGCCCGCTCCAGCGCCGAACGCAATGCGTCGCCTGCTGCGTCGAGGGGCCTGTCTGCCGCCGTCCGCCCCGCGAACAGTCCGGCGAGGAACCCGGCGTCGAACGCGTCGCCCGCCCCGGTCGTGTCCCGAGGTTCGGCCGGCACGCACGGGATGGGGATGCGCAACCCGCCGCCCCCGATGAGTGCGCCCTCCCGCCCGAGCGTCAGGGCGACCACGGGGAAGTGCTCGCTGAGGGCGTCCACGATTGCGGGGGCATCCGTCTGCCCGGTGAGTTCCCGCCCCTCGTCGAGGTTCGGGAACAGGATGTCGGCCCCGGAGGTCGCCGCGAGAAAGCCCTCCACTCCGTGGTCGACGATGAACCCCGACGATCCCGGATCGACCGAGACGGTGACCCCGTGCGCCTTGGCGCGTCGGATCAGGTCGGTGAACCCCTCGACGGGCTGCCCGCTGAACAGCGTGTAGCCGGTGAAGTGCAGGTGGGTCGCTGCGGCCAGCAGCGCATCCGTGACGTCTGCCGGCGAGGTGTCGACGTTCGCACCCTTCTCCGTGAGCATGGTGCGGGTGTCGTCGACTCCGACGATCACGACGATGGTGCCTGTCGGCAGCACGCGTTCGCCTGCGAGGTGCGGGGTGACGCCCGCGTCGCGGAGGAGGTTGCCGTGCCGCACCGTGTCGGAGACGTTGGTGCGGCCGACGAAGTCCACGAGGGTGCCGAGCGATCCGAGCCAGGCGGCGGTGTTCGCTGCCGAGCCCCCCGCGCGCCGTTCGATGCTCGCCAGAGTGTCGGTGTCGCTCCGGATGCCCGACGTCGGCCGCACGATGATGTCGTCGAACACGTCACCGACGATCACGACCCGCACGTGCGGGTGCACGTCGCTCGTCGGATGCGCGGTGGCAGTGCTGCCGACGACATTGCCCTCACTCACGGGCCAGGGCGCTCCACGCCCCCGCGATCTCGCCGGCGAGGCGCACGTTGTTGCGGGCGATGTCGAGGTTGACCTCGAGGCTCCGGCCACCGGATGCTCCCACGATGTAAGAGAGCAGGAAGGGTGTCACGGCCTTGCCCCGGATGCCCTGCGCATCGGCTTCGGCCAGCGCTTCGAGCAGCACACGGTCGTGCTCCTCGGGGACCCACTGCAGCTCGGGCGGGAGCGGGTTGGCGACGATGATTCCCTGGCCGTGGCCGAGGGCGTCCTGGCTCTGCATGACGCGCGCGATCTCGGCGGCCGAGTCGACGGACCAGTCGATCTGCTCTCCTGACTCGGTGAGCCAGAAGCTCGGGAAGTTCGTCGTGCGGTAGCCGACGACCGGCACGCTAAGTGTCTCGAGCCGCTCGAGGGTGCCGGCGATGTCGAGCACGCTCTTCACACCGGCGGCGACGACAGTCACGCCGGCGAGGGCGAGCGAGCTGAGGTCGGCCGACTCGTCGAAAGTCGCGCTGGCACCGCGGTGCACGCCACCGAGCCCGCCGGTCGCGAAGACCCGTACGCCCGCCTTGCCCGCCAGGTACGCCGTCGCTGCGACGGTGGTTGCTCCGCTGATGCCCTTGGCGGCGATGATCGGCAGGTCGCGCACACTGGCCTTCACCATGTCCTCGTTCGCGATCCGAGCCACGCCGTCAGCGTCGAGACCGATGCGCGGAATGCCGTCGAGGACGGCGATGGTGGCCGGGGTGACGCCCGCGTCGAGCAGGATCTGCTCGAACTCCTGGGCCGCTTCGAGGTTCCGCGGGCGGGGGAGCCCGTGCGAGATGATCGTCGACTCGAGGGCGACGACGGGGCGGCCGTGCTGCAGGGCATCCGCTACGGCGTCGGAGACAAGGAAGGGCTGGGGCATCGTGGCTCGGATCTTTCTGTTCGTGCGAGGTTCTAGGCTGGGGACTATGCCTACCAGCGATTCTGCCATCCTCGAAGAAGCCGAACGTCTGGAACGACTTCGCGCACGAGAGCGGGCGGTGCAGTTCGAGTCGTTCGACCACGACGATGCCTTCTCGCTGGGTTCCGCCCTCCGCGACAAGGCGATCGAGGGTGACCTGCCGATCGCGATCGCCGTCGTCTTCGGCGACCAGCGGGTCTTCCACGCGGGGATGCCCGGAGCCTCGGCCGACAATGACGACTGGTTGGAGCGCAAGTTCCGCGTCGTGCGTCGCTACGGCGAATCCTCCCTGGTCATAGGCACACTGTTCCGGTCGCGCGGCACGACGTTCGAACTGTCGTCGAGGCTCGACTCAGGCGTGTTCGCGGCCCACGGCGGCGCGGTACCGATCTTCGTGCGGGGCTCGCTCGTCGGTGCCGCGGGCGTCTCCGGTCTCGCGCAGATCGACGACCACGAGCTCGTGCTCAGCGCCCTCGAACGGTTGCAGGGCGAGCAGTGAGCGGGATGCGGTGACGAAGAAGGAGCGCGACGACCAGCTTCGCGAGCAGCGGCTCCGCAACGCGCAGCTGCGAAGCCAACCGGCGCGCCCCGCGCAATCGGGCAGGAACGCGCAGTCGGGCAGGAACGCGCAGACGGGCAAGAACGCGCGGCAGGGTCAGAAGGCGCAGTCCCGGTACCCGACTTTCACCCGCACAGCACTCGCTCCGGGGCTGTTGGCCGCGGTCATCCTGCTCGCCGCCGTCGCGGTGATCGACTCGGGCTGGTTCACGCTCTTCCGGTATGCCATCGCCGTGCTCGCGCTGATCGTCTGCGTGTTCGCCTACCAGGCGAAGCAGTGGTGGTGGATCGCCGGTCTGGTGCCGATCGCCGTGGTCTGGAACCCCATCTTCCCGCTCGATTTCGCGCCACCGGTCTGGTACGCGCTGCACCTCGCGGCCGCCATCGTGTTCGTCGCCGCAGGCCTCCTCATCAAGATCCCCGTGTCGAAGGACAAGTAGCCTGATCTCTCCGCGCGATGCGGTAGAATAGTCGCAGTACCGGTAAACCCGCCGTTGTTTCTGAAAACACAACTGGTCGTGGTCTGTGATCCGGTGCAGGTTCGCGTCACCGGGGTTCCAGCTGGGTCTGGAAGTCGATGACGCCCCACTCCACAGGAGGAGCATGTCACGATCAGGCGTTCGCCGGTCCACCCGCACGGTCGACAACACCGGCCTCATCCCGATCCTCGCCCGCAAGGTGCGCGAGGTCGAGGCTGCCGCCCAGAGGGGCAAGGTCGTTCCCTCGAACCGCACCAAGTTCCTCGTCGTCGCCCTGCTCATGCGCGAGGAGCGCGCCCGTCTGAAGGGCGACTCCGAGCTGAGTGACGGCGAACGCGCCGAGCAGCTGAAACGCCTCGACGGCATCGCGGGCATCCTCGCCCAGACCGCAGCGCGCGACACGTCGCTGATCACCCTGCTCGAGAGCGACGTCGCTGTCTCGCCGGTCGCCCAGCGGATGCGCCGCGAATACCTGCTGGATGCCGGGATCGAGGTCGAGCCCGAAGAGGAGCTTCCGGCGCCGGCACCCGCCTCACCCTTCGCCACCGCGTTCACTTTCTCGCCCGGTGCGGCCGAGAAGCAGGTCGTCCCCCAGTCCGTGAAGGCCCGCCAGCTCGCGAACCCCTTCCTCGCGCCCGACTTCAGCGCGGCCACCGCCCACCGGCCCGTCTCCCGCGGCCGTCTGTCGAGCTGGGAGCTGCTGAGCCCCCTCTACCGCGCGTTCGAGTACGGCTCCGGCGGCTCCGTCGCGAGCATGGAGCTCCCCGAGGCGCCGAAGATCGACCGCATCTCGCCTCCCGGCCACGAACTCATGCACCACCAGGCGCGTTTCATCGCAGCCGTCGCGGCCGGGCACCGATCGTTCCTGCTGGCCGACGAGCCCGGTCTCGGGAAGACCGCGCAGTCGCTGCTGGCCGCCTCCGTCTCCGACTCCTACCCGCTGCTGGCCGTCGTGCCGAACGTCGTGAAGATGAACTGGGCCCGCGAGGTCGAGATCTGGACGCCGCATCGCCGCGCCACGGTCATCCAGGGCGACGGTGCGAACCTCGACGCCTTCGCCGACGTCGTCATCGTGAACTACGACGTGCTCGACCGTCACCTCGCCTGGCTCGGCACGCTCGGCTTCAAGGGCATGGTCGTCGACGAGGCGCACTTCATCAAGAACCTCCAGTCGCAGCGCTCGAAGAACGTGCTCGCCCTGGCTGAGCGCATCCGCAGGTTCGCGCCCGGCGGCGACCCGCTGATGATGGCCCTCACCGGAACCCCGCTGATCAATGACGTCGACGACTTCCGTGCCATCTGGCAGCTGCTCGGCTGGATCGACGGCGACAAGCCCACCCCAGAACTCATGGGCAAGCTCGAGGAGACCGGGCTCACCCCGGCCGACTTCGGCTTCTTCGCCGAGGCCCGCTCCGCTGTCATCGACATGGGCATCGTCCGTCGCAAGAAGGTGGATGTCGCAGCCGACCTGCCCGCAAAGCGCGTGGTCGACCTGCCGGTCGAACTCGACGACGACCTCGGGCGTTCCATCCGCCAGGCGGAGGCCGAACTCGGCAAACGTCTCGTGACCCGGTACCGCCGCTCGGCGGCCGGGGCGATGGGATCGGGCTACGACACGTCCGACGGCCCGAACCAGGAGCTCATGCGCCTCGTCGCGAAGGCCGAACTCGAGGAGTCCAAGGCGTCGACGACAGGCGAGAACGTCTTCACGATGGTGCGGAAGATCGGCCAGGCCAAGGCCGGCCTCGCCGCCGACTACGCCGCACAGCTGGCCCGATCCGTCGGCAAGGTGGTGTTCTTCGCCAAGCACATCGACGTGATGGACCAGGCCGAGGAGGCCCTCGCGAAGGCCGGGCTCCGCACGATCTCCATCCGTGGCGACCAGACCGCGTCGTACCGGCAGACCCAGATCGACGCGTTCAACAACGACGCCGATGTCTCCGTCGCGGTGTGTTCGCTCACCGCGGCCGGCGTGGGGCTGAACCTCCAGGCGGCGTCGAACGTTGTTCTCGCCGAGCTCTCCTGGACCGCGGCCGAGCAGACCCAGGCGATCGACCGCGTGCACCGCATCGGCCAGGCCGAGCCTGTCACGGCCTGGCGCATCATCGCCGCCCAGACGATCGACTCGAAGATCGCCGAACTCATCGACAGCAAGCAGGGTCTCGCCGCCCGGGCGCTCGACGGCTCCGACGCGGAGATCACCTCGGGCGACAGCGTGCAGCTCGAAGCGCTCGTCAGCCTGCTCGAAAAGGCGCTCTCATGATCGGAAGCACCGCAGCGGGAACGTCCACCGGCAGTGCCGCGACTCACAACGTCGCACTCGAGAACAGCCTCGAACCGGAAGCTCCCGAGGAACTCTTCAACCGGGCATCCGGTCACCTCGGCGCACCGCGCTCCTGGCCGAAGAGCCACGGCCGCCCCGACGTCGTCGTGCGGAAGGGCCTGCTCGCTCTCATCAACACGACGCTGACGCCGCATGAGGCGATGGTCGAGGATCTGCTCTTCGTACGCACCGCGCTGCTTGCGGCCGGCATCGAGTTCTTCCTCATCCGCGGCAATGACGAGCGTCCGGTCGTGGTGGTGGATGCTGCGGCCCGCCGCAAGCTCGAGCGGGCCCTCGCCCTGGCGTGCGAGAACGAGCCGATGTACTCCAAGACGGTCACAGGCAAGAAACTGCCGCCGCTGTTGGTCAGTACCGGGTCGCTATCGGAGAGCCGCAAGGCGCGCATCTTCCGGCTGTACCGGCCGCGCGTCGAGCCGCAGGGCGGCCTCACCTACGGTTCGTCGATCGGCATCGAGCTGCAGCTCTGGAGCTTCGAGGAGGAGAACATCGTCTGCCCCGTGGAGAACTCGCTGACCCGGCGCATCCTGCCGCGCTCCGAAGCGTTCCCTGCGACAGTCGACCTCTACGACGAGACCTGGAACACCCTCCGCGGCATGTTCGATGTGCAGGCGACCGACGTGGTGTTCGACATCGACATGGTGTTCTCCTGGGTCGACGGCAACGACATCGAGTACCAGCGCCGGCGCCGTGCACAGGGCAAGGGGTATGTCACCGGCGACGGCGACGATTCGGATGCCCGCTACCGCCAGATCGACGAGCTGAAGTACGCGCTCCGCTCGGTCTACCTCTTCGCGCCCTGGGTCCGCCGGATCTTCATCGCCACGGACTCCCCGAAACCCGCGTGGCTCGCCGAGCATCCGCGGGTCACCTTCGTGCCGAGCGAGGAGTTCTTCCGCGACACGAGTGTTCTGCCGACCCACAATTCGCAGGCCGTCGAGAGCCAGCTGCACCGCATCCCGGGAATCAGCGAGTACTTCCTGTACTCGAACGACGACATGTTCTTCGGCCGCCCCGTGCAGCCCAACATGTTCTTTTCCCCCGGCGGCGTCACCAAGTTCATCGAGGCGCAGACCCGCATCGGGCTCGGTGAGAACGACCTCGAACGGAGCGGTTTCGAGAACGCCGCGCGGGTCAACCGCAGGCTGCTCTGGGAGAAGTTCGGGCGGATCATCACCCGGCACCTCGAACACGCTGCGGCCCCGCTCCGCAAGAGCGTGATGCAGGAACTCGAGAACGAGTTCCCCGAGGACTTCCGCCGCACGGCGGCCAGCCGCTTCCGGTCGAGCACCGACATCTCGGTCACGAACTCGTTCTACCACTACTACGCCCTGATGACGGGGCAGGCGGTGGTGCAGGAGGCGGCGCGGGTCAAGTACGTCGACACCACGATGCGCTCCGGCCTCGGCCTGCTGCCCGAGATCCTCCGCAAGCGTTCCTTCGACTTCTTCTGCCTCAACGACGGCAGTTACCCCGAAGTGGATGCCGCGGAGCGCACCGTCCTGGTGCAGGAGTTCCTCGAGCAGTACTTCCCGTTCCCCGCCCCCTGGGAGGCGGAGCGCGCCGCCGCCGTCGCGTCGGAGTTCGAAGACGCCAGCTGACGGACGTCACATGAGGTAATCTCATCTCATGAACCGTCTACGTGAAATCTCTGCGCTGCTCTGTGTCGCGACACTGGTGGGTCTCAGCGGATGCGCTGCGCTGAATCGGTCGGCTCCGAACTCGCCGGACACGATACGAACAGTAGCGCAGGTTGAATCTGCTCAGGGGTCCGTGGGCAGAGTCGCGACACTCGGTACCGACACTTTTGCTGCGACGTGGAGGGGCGCAGTGCTCAAGGTGGACGCTCGCGGTGCGACGACGCTCCTTCTCCCTTCCATCGGCGAGAACGTCGAACCACTTGACCTGAAGGTAGGTCGTGACGGGACCGGATACGCGCTCTTCGCGCCCCCGGAGGGGTCATCCTCTGGGGGTGGGATGTGGATTGATCATTTCAGCGCTGACGGGACAGGAGTCTACCAATTCACGACGTTTCCCTCGACAGCCAGTGTGCGTTCGATCGATTTCGACGCGGCAGGGATGCTCATCACGTGGGTCGGTGACGAGCTGTGGAAGTTCGATTCATCCGGTGATCATGAGACTGTCGTGCATTCTTCGGTTCGAGTGACCGGAGAGTGGGCGATGGATAACCGTGGAACGACGTTCGAGATCAATTCTGCACCGTCCGGGGGCGGCTCTCGCGACATCCGGCGCATCACTTCCGCGGGGAAGGAGTCGACCTTCCGAACCTTGCCTCAAGGCTATTCGGCTCAGCGAATACGTATCGGCGATGACGGTGACGTGTACGTGCTGAGTTCGGGCGACAAGTACGGCCCGGGGATCGATGGAGAGAAGAGTGTCGTGACGCGTTACGACAGTGAGGGAAGTTCGAACTCCTTCACACTGCCATATTGGCGCAATCCCGTTTCCGGGGACGGATTCGGTACAGCGCCAGGCGCAACAGATTTCGTCGTTGATTCGGAAGGAGCGATGTACACGGCCAACTTCGGCCTCAAGGCGGTGTCACGAATTTCGGCTACCGGCGAAGTGACGGCAGAGTTTATCCATTTGGAGAGCGGGAGCCCCTGGAGCCTCGGCTTGAGCGGAGATCGACGGTTGTTGATAGCGGCCGTTCCGGATCACGATCGTAACCTGACTTTACCGAGCACGATCTTCGCCTTGGACCTCGAGGGCTAGGCGCGTTGTGCGGCGGGGGTCAGTGCCGGGACGACGAGGGGTTCTTCGGGCGTGACCGGTGCGGCGGCGGGCGGTGCGAAGGCGACGCCGGCCTTGTCGAGGATCGCGGCGGTCTCTGCGGCGCTGGTGTAGGAGACCTGTGCGTAATGACCGATCGGCACGATCGAGCGCGGCACGGTGTTCTCGTAGACGAGGACTTCCGCCGCACGGCGGCCAGCCGCTTCCGGTCGAGCACCGACATCTCGGTCACGAACTCGTTCTACCACTACTACGCCCTGATGACGGGGCAGGCGGTGGTGCAGGAGTCGGCGCGGGTCAAATACGTCGACACCACGATGCGCTCCGGCCTCGGCCTGCTGCCCGAGATCCTCCGCAAGCGTTCCTTCGACTTCTTCTGCCTCAACGACGGCAGCTACCCCGAAGTGGATGCCGCGGAGCGCACCGTTCTGGTGCAGGAAGATGCCAGCTGAGCGCTCACACGGCGAAACGGGCCTGGGTGGTGCAGGCCGGAATCACAGTCCACCGTTGCCGCTGCGAGTGACCACTGTCGCATCGATGTACATGAAGACACCCCAACCGCGGTAAGCCACAGTAGTGCCGTTTGAGGGAAAGAAGACCGACCTACCAGGCAATGAGTCTACGAGCGTCAGCGTGCAGAACTTACCGCTGTCGGATGCCGGTAGTGTCGTCCAGGCCTGAAGATCACGCCAAGACGTGGGATTTGGGCTTGTCGAGAGTCTGGCCCAACTTCCGCCTTCGCAGCTGATCGAGCCAGAGACCTCGGTGATCCAACCGAGGTCGGGGTCGGGGTCGTACGAGTTAGGGCGGCCGTCACTGGCGATGTCCAGCCGGATGGATATTGGGAGAGCGGGATTTGCGTGCTGATCTGGGGCTTTGAATGTGATGGTCGTCGTGGTTCCGGCAACCGCGGGGGCTGGCTCGGCCGAGGCGGATGAGGCGGTACCGACGGCGAGGCCAGCTGCGAGGGTGAGGGCAGTGGCGGCCGCGGTGAGGGTACGGCGTGAAGCTTGTGTGAACATGAGTGGTCCTCCTATGTTGTTGTTCACAGGAGGAGATGCCGATCACGGGCATCCATTACGCTGCTTTCGCAAAAAGTTTGCGAATGAGTTCAGTGCGCGGTGTGGGCGGAGGTCAGTGCCGGCACGACGAGGGGTTCCTCGGGCGTGACCGGTGCGGCGGCGGGCGGCGCGAAGGCGACGCCGGCCTTGTCGAGGATCGCGGCGGTCTCCGCGGCGCTGGTGTACGAGACCTGTGCGTAGTGACCGATCGGCACGATCGAGTGCAGCACGGTGTTCTCGTAGACGTGGATCAGGTTGAAGGCCTGGGCGCCGTCACGGGCGAGGGTGCCGCCGACCGGCACGTTCAGGTCCTGGGTGTAGCAGGTGGCCGACGCGACGGAGACCGGGATGCCCGCGAACATGGCCGTGCTGGAGTAGTGCAGGTGGCCGGCGATGATCGATCGCACGTCGCTGCCCTGCAGTACTTCGGCCAGCGACGCCTGGTCGCGGAGCTCCACCATCACGGCGAGGTCGAGCACGCTCGGCACCGGCGGGTGGTGCATCGCCAGGATCGTGCCGTGCGGGGCGGGGCTCGCCAGTTCTTCCGCGAGCCAGTCGAGCTGCTCAGGGGTCACTTCGCCGTAGTGGGAACCGGGAACGGTGGAGTCGAGGGTGATGATGCGGAGGCCGTTGAGGTCGTGCACGCGGTCGATCGGTTTCATCGACGGCTGCTGGTCGAGCAGGCCCGCACGGAACGCCGCCCGGTTGTCGTGGTTCCCCATCACCCAGATGACCTCGGCGCCGAGCTTCGCGGCCGCGGGCTCGACGATCGCGCGGAGCTTCTCGTAGGCCTTCGGGTCGCCCTTGTCGGCGAGGTCGCCGGTGAAGATGATGGCCTCGGGGCGCGCGCCCGACTCGAGCAGTTCGCCGAGGATCGCCGTGAGGTGCCCCTCGCTGTCGACCTTGCCGTAGAGCAGATCGTCGTTGCCGACGAAGTGCGTGTCGCTGAAATGGAGTACGAAGTGGTCCGGACGCGGGTACTGCGCGAGGGTGGTCATTGTGACGTGAGCCGTTTCAGGTTGGCTTCCCGTGTGGTGGGCGCACAGCGGGTGGTGCGGGTCAAAGCCAACCAGACATATCTGGACGCGAGGTTAACGCCACGCGGATTATGCAGAAACAACACGTTCGGTGAATTTGAACCTGAAGAAGTATGTCATTCTGAGGTCGGCGTGGCGAGCTTTTCCCCCGGTTTGCACGCCCGGAGAGGTGAATTCCCATGAAATTCTCACAGGTCATCCGAGGTGCTGTCACACGGAGGCCCTCGACCGGGGGGCACGACTCGCTCGACGTCATCACCGATCCGACTGACTCATCGCCCGGCGGCGGAGTCATCGACAACGCGATCTACTCCCACGGAACGCGCGTGCTCTCGCCCGCCACACCGCAGCAGACGATCGAGGCCCTGGCGAGCATCCCCGACGCCCTCGCCTGGATAGGGCTCTACCGGCCCAACGCCGACGCGCTGGCCGAACTCGAAGTGGAGTTCGACCTGCACCCGCTTGCGATCGAGGATGCGGTCGGCGCGCACCAGCGGCCGAAGCTCGAGCGTTACGGCGATGTGCTGTTCGTCGTTCTGCGGGCAGCCTTCTATGTGGATGAACGGGAGGAAGTCGAATTCGGCGAGTTGCACCTGTTCGTGGGACCGAATTTCGTGGTCTCGGTTCGGCACAGCGCCAAGCCTGACCTCTCGGTCGTCCGGCGGCGCATGGAGAGCGATCCGAGGCTGCTCGCGCTCGGCCCGATCGCCGCGCTCTACGGCATCATGGACGCGGTGGTCGACCAGTACGCCCCCGTGGTCGCCGGTCTCGAGACCGACATCGACGAGATCGAGGCGCAGGTGTTCGAGGGGGATCCGTCGGTGTCCCGGCGCATCTACGAGCTGTCGCAGGAGGTGCTCGACTTCCAGCGCGCCACGCTGCCGCTGACCGCGATGCTGCAGACGCTCCGGGAGACCTACGGCAAGGGGGAGGGCAACCTCGAGCTGAAGCGGGCATTCCGGGATGTCGCCGACCACGTCGCTGTGGTGAACGAGCGGGTGGATGGCTTCCGGCAGACGCTCCGCGAGATCCTGACGGTGAACGCGACCCTCGTTGCGCAGCGCCAGAACGAGGACATGAGGAAGCTCGCCGAGACCAGCAACCACCAGAACGACGAGGTCAAGAAGATCTCCGCCTGGGCAGCCATCTTCTTCGCACCCACCGTGGTGACCGGCATCTACGGCATGAACTTCGACTACATGCCAGAGCTCCACTTCGCCTGGAGCTACCCTGCGGCGATCGGGCTGATGGCGGCGCTCAGCGTCGGCCTCTACATCATGTTCAAGAAGCGCGGCTGGCTCTGAGCGCAAGGGCCCGTGAAGATCCGGGGTGCGGCGTAGCCTGAGGCGATGACGTCACTCTGGCTTGCCTCCCGCTCCGAGTCCGATGCACCGGGGATCGCGACCGATCCGTTCGAACCGGGGGCCCGCTACGACGAGGTCATCGTCGGGGCGGGCCTGACTGGTCTCGTCACCGCCCTGCTCTTCGCGAGGGCGGGCAGGCGGGTCGCGGTTCTGGAATCCCGTTCGATCGGTGCCGTCGCCACAGGACGGTCGACCGCGAAGCTGTCGCTGCTGCAGGGCAGCCAACTGCAGAAGATCAAGGCGCACACCTACCAGGCGATCGTGCAGGCCTATGTCGACGCCAACACGGCAGGCCAGCAGTGGATGCTCGACTACGCCTCCACGCGGGGCGTCCCCGTGCAGCGGCGTGATGCCGTGAGCTACGCGGGCACGCCGGGCGGAGTCGAGACGGTCGGACGGGAGTTCCGGCTCGCGCGGTCAGCGGGACTCGACGTGCGCCTGGTCGACACGCTCGACCTTCCGTTCGAGACCTATGGGGCCGTGGTGCTGCCCGACCAGGGGCAGTTCGACCCGCTCGACGTTCTCGCCGCCCTGGCCGACGACGTGCGCGCGCTCGGCGGGGTCGTCATCGAGAACACTCGCGTCACAGGGGTACGGGCATCCGACCCCGCCGAAGTCCGCACCTCGCGGGGCGTGGTGTCGGGCGCGCGCGTACATCTCACCACGGGGGTGCCGATCCTCGATCGGGGCCTGTACTTCGCGAAGTTGAAGGCCCTGCGCTCGTATGCCGCGTCGTACGAGGTGCCGGTGGGGAAGGCAGGGGGAGCGGCACTGCCCCAGGGCATGTACCTGTCGGTGGATGCTCCGAGCCGGTCGCTCCGCACGGTGCCGGGCGCTGGCGGAGGAGCCCCAGAGACGTTGATCGTCGGTGGCAACGGGCATCCGGTCGGCCGCGCCGCCGACACGCAGGCGCTGGTCGACGACCTGCACGAGTGGACCGCGCTGCACTTCCCCGGGGCAATGCCGACTCACTCGTGGAGCGCCCAGGACTACGAGACGCCGCACCGGGTGCCATTCGTCGGCTACCTGCCACGCGGCCGCGGGCGCATCTACTTCGCGAGCGGGTACGACAAGTGGGGTATGACGAACGCGGTTCAGGCCGCCCTCACGCTGTTCGGTGACCTGATGGGCGACACCCCGTCATGGGCGAAGGTGCTGCACCACCGGGTCACGCTGCCGGCGGCGATCGGATCGGGTATCGGCGCGAACGCCGCCACGGGCTGGTGGGCGCTGAAGGGCTGGGCGGGCGCGCTGGCCGGTCCGGCGACGGATGCCCTCCCGATGCCCGCGGAGGGTGAGGGCCTGATCGGGCGCTCCGGCTTCCGCCCCACAGCGACGTCGACTGTCGCCGGCCGCACCTGCCAGGTCTCGGCCGTCTGCCCCCACCTCGGCGGCGTGCTCACCTGGAACCGGGCGGAGACGTCGTGGGACTGTCCCCTGCACGGCTCCCGTTTCGCACCCGACGGCACCCTCCTCGAGGGCCCCACCACCCGCGACCTCCGGGTCTGAAGCGGCTAGCCGCGAGGGCGGTTCGCCAGGCGGGCGACCGCCGTGGTGGGGATCGAGACCCACGACGGGCGGTTCCGCACCTCGTAGATGGCCTCGTAGAGAGCCTTGTCGATCTCGAATGCGTCGAGGAGGGCGCGGTTGGCCCGCAGGTCGAGTCCCGCACGGGCGATGTACGCGTCGAGGAAGGCGGCCCGGGCATCCAGAGCCCACTGCGTCGCAGACTCGCCCGGGTGCGTCTGCGCGTAGGAGCCGGCCACGTAGTCGAAGGAGCGGAGCATCCCCGCGATGTCACGGAGCACCAGGTCGGGCTGGCTCCGCTCGACCATCGGCCGGAGCGGCTCGCCTTCGAAGTCGACCAGCACCCACCCGCCGTTCGGCGTGTGCAGCACCTGGCCGAGGTGGTAGTCGCCATGGATCCGCTGCAGGTTCGGCCACGGGCTCGCCTCGGCGGCCTCGAACACCCGCTCGATGGCCTCATTGTGCTCGGCGAGCGACGGTACCTCCCGCACCGCACCGCCGTGGCGCCGACGCATGCTCGTCATGACGCCGGCGACGAGATCGTCGGACGGGGCGACAGTCGGCAGCACGGAGGCGAGCGTTTCGTGCACCTCAGCCGTGGCCTCGCCGAGGGCGGCGGCCTCCGCCACGAACGAGCGGCCCGACTCGACGGCGTCGAGCGCCACGCGCCAGGCATCCTCGACACCCGGCAGGAACTCCTGCGCGAAGGCGAGATGCCCCGAGGTGCGACCGTCGGGCATCCGTGAGTCGTGCCACTGGCCGACGACGCTGCCGATCGAGGCGGGGACCCGGGTGGAGCCGGCCTTCGCCAACGCCGACTGCAGCACGACGTCGGGGTTGTTGCCGTGGTGGAGCACCCGGAAGACCTTGCAGATGACAGGTGTGAGCTCGGCGCCCTCGGCAGACGTGACGGTCATGATGATCGACGTGTTCGACTGCTCGCCGCTCAGCACCTTGGCGTGGGTCACGGTGAGTGGATGCCCGGAGATCTGCGCGCGCCCGGTCGCCGTTGCACCGCCGGTGCCGTCGCTCGCCTGGTCGCGCGTGACCAGATCGAGCAGCGCGCCCGAGTAGGCGAGGTCGTGGGTGCCGTCGTAGACGAACTGGGTGTGCGAGCCCTCGTCACCGACGGTCACGGCGTTCACCGGGACGTCGGTGTCGGGGTTGTCCGAGCCCGGTTCTGCGCTGATCGCGACGATCAGCGAGGACTCGAGTTCGGGTACCCGTTCGCCGCGCACCGTGAGCGGCACCTGGTAGAGCCGGGACTGCTGCCCGCCCTCGTCGAGCACGAGGAACGTCGTGACACGTACCTCCGCGTCGCCGTGCGGGAGGTCGAAACTGCCGATGAGCCGCAGGGCGGGAACGGTGGTCTTGCCACCGAACCAGCGCTGGCGCGGCATCCATTCGGTCAGGGCTTCGAGCAGGGCGTTGTCGAACGGGGAAGAATCGGAGGCTGAAACGTCACCAAGCGATGTGTCGATCATGAGTCTCTTTCGTTGTGGCCAGCGTGTTCCACAGCCTATGCTCCGGCATTCGGTGGCACCTGAACAGGGGTTGCGTCGGCGCGGCCCGAAACAGCACTGTGCGGTTCGGCGCGGCCGAGCACGTCGAGCATCCAGGCATACTCGTACGCCGTCTCCTTCCAGCGCTCGTACCGCCCGCTCACTCCGCCGTGCCCGGCCGTGAGCTCGATCTTCAGCAGCGG
The DNA here is from genome assembly GCF_006716115.1 of Subtercola boreus. Lineage (NCBI taxonomy): Bacteria > Bacillati > Actinomycetota > Actinomycetes > Micrococcales > Microbacteriaceae > Subtercola > Subtercola boreus. The sequence continues at coordinate 952,701 of NZ_VFOO01000001.1, forward strand.
ATCGGCGCCCGCCTCACGCAGCCTGGCGACCCACTTCGCCGGCTCGACGTAGAGCACGCGCGTGTCGTTCAGGCTGGTCACGGCGAGGATCTTCGGGTACCGGATGCCGTCCCGCACGTTCTCGTAGGGGGAGTACGACTTCATGTAGGCGTAGACCTCCGCGTCGTGGAGGGGATCGCCCCACTCGTCCCACTCGATCACGGTGAGCGGCAGCGACGGGTCGAGGATCGAGGTCAGCGCGTCGACGAAGGGCACCTGCGCGAGGATGCCCGCGAACAGCTCCGGGGCGTCGTTCGCGACGGCGCCCATCAGCAGTCCGCCGGCGCTGCCGCCCTGCGCGACGAGCTGGCCGGGCGTGGTGTAGCCGGTGTCGACGAGGTGGTGTGCGGCGGCGATGAAGTCGCTGAAGGTGTTGCGTTTCGCGAGCTCCTTGCCCTGCTCGTACCACCAGCGGCCCCGCTCGCCGCCGCCCCGCACGTGGGCGATCGCGAAGACGACGCCTCGGTCGAGGAGGGAGAGTCGGGCGACCGAGAACGACGGGTCGATGCTCGCCTCGTAGGAGCCGTAGCCGTAGAGCACCAGCGGGGCAGGAGTGCCCGGGGCGACCAGGTCGGTGCGATAGACCAGCGAGATCGGGATGCTCGTTCCCGCCGCGTCGCCGGCCGGCGCCCACTCGCGGCGCTGGCTGTAGGCGCCGCTGTCGTAGCCGCCGAGAACGGGCTGTTGCTTCAGCTGGCGGAGTTCCCCGGTCTCCAGCACGTAGTCGAAGACGGTCGACGGCGTCACGAACGAGGTGAAGCCCACGCGGAGGGTGGGCTGGGTCCACTCCGGGTTGCCGCCGGTACCGACGGCGAAGAGGGGCTCGTCGAACGGGAGCTCGACGAGGGGGCCGTAACCGGGGAGCAGGGCCGCGGGGTCGCCGGGATGCCCGGCATCGTCGGCAGACGCAGAGCCGCCGGCTTCCAGCCGGACGACCGCCACCCGGGTCAGCGCATCGCGCCGGTACTCGAGGCTCAGGTGGGTCTGGAAGGCGTCGACGCTCTCCAACCGCACGTCGTCGCTCGCCGCCAGCACGGTGCGCCAGCGGGACCGGTCGAGCGGAGCATCCGGAGCGACCTCGAGCAGTTCGAAGTTCCGGGCGTTCGCGTTGTGCGTGAGGAGCAGTCGGTCGCCCGACGGGCTGTCGCCCGCGCCGGTGCCGTCGCCGGGCCCCGGGAGCACGGCGTGCTCGACCGAGTACTCGACCCCCTCCACCCGCGGCCAGACGACCGTGAACTCGCCCTCCGGGTCCGCCGTGTCGAGCAGCAGGGTCTCGCTGGTGATGCTCGACCCGAGGTCGAGTTGCAGGTACTTCTCGCTGCGGGTCAGGCCGATGCCGAGCCAGTAGCGCTCGTCGGGCTCGGTGAACACCGCAACGTCCGGTTCGCCGCTGCCGACCCGGTGGCGCCAGATGGTGTCGGGCCGCCAGGCGTCGTCGACGGTCGGGTAGAAGACGTACCGGCCGTCGGGCGTGAAGGTGGCCCCGGGCGCCGTGTTCTCGATGACATCCGGAAGGTTCTCACCCGTGCTGAGGTCGCGGATGCGGAGCGTGTACCGTTCGTTGCCCACGGTGTCGACGGCGTAGGCGAGCAGCCGGCCATCCGCGCTCGTGTCGAAGCTGCCGAGGGAGTAGAAGTCGGTCCCCTCCGCCTCGACGTTGTCGTCGAGCACGACGACCTCGCCCGGAACGGCGACCCCGGGCTCGAGGCGGGCGGTGTCCAGTCGTCGGGGCCGGAGATCGGGGCGCGGGCGTGCACGCCGTACTGGCTGCCCTCGATCGTGCGGGTGTAGTACCACCACAGCCCGCTCCGCACCGCGACCGAGAGGTCGGTCTCGAGGGTTCGCGCCTTGATCTCGTCGAACACCGCCTGCCGCACAGGTTCGAGGTGCGCCGTCTGCTGCTCGGCCCAGGCGTTCTCGGCGGTGAGGTGCGCGATGACCGTCTCGTCGTCTTTGGCGCGGAGCCACTCGTAGTCGTCGATCACCGTGTCGCCGTGGTGGATCCGCGTGACGGGGACCTTCGGGGCGACGGGTGGATGGGCGGCAGGTGGGCGCTGCAGTGACATGCCTCCACCGTAGTTGCATTAGCGTGTAAGGCGGAGTCGAAGGCAGAGGGTCATGAATCACCAGGTACACGTCGAGATCGAGCGCAAATACGAGGTCGACGACCAGGCGGTGGTTCCGGATCTGACCGGGGTCGCCCAGGTCGCCCGGGTCTCCGAACCCGAGACGGTCACTCTTCACGCGGTGTACTACGACACGGCCGAGTTCCACCTCGCGGCCCAGCGCATCGTGCTCCGCCGCCGGGAGGGTGGCGGCGACGAGGGCTGGCACATCAAACTGCCGGGCACCGAGGGCAGGCTGGAACTGCACTGGCCGCTCGGCGACGACGGGCCGATCCCCGAGGCGGTGCTCGACCTCGTGCTGGTGCATGTGCGCGATCATCCGCTCGCCCCTGTCGCCCACCTCACGACGACCCGCACGACGACCTGCCTGTACGACGCGAACGACGTGGCTCTCGCGGAGGTCGCCGACGACCTGGTCTCGGCGGGAGACGTGGCGACCGCCCAGCTGCGGGTCTGGCGTGAGTGGGAGGTCGAACTCACCGACGATGCGCCGGGTTCGCCGAAGAAACGCCAGGCTCTGCTCGATGCCATCGAGAAGGCGCTCGGGACGGTCGGCGCGCGGCCCTCGGCCAGCGTCTCCAAGCTCGCCCATGCCCTCGGCAGGGAGCGTCTGGGCGAACAGCCGCCCCGACGGGCACTCGGCAGCAAGAGCTCCGCAGGCGATGTGCTGCGGGCGGCGATCACCGTGCAGACGGAACGACTGAAGCAGGCGGATCCCCTCGTGCGCCAGGACGAAGCGGGTTCGGTGCACACGATGCGTTCATCCGTGCGGCGACTGCGGAGCATCCTCGCCACCTACCGGTCGGTGCTCGGCTCCGACGAGGCGAAACGGCTCGAGGTCGAGCTGCAGCAGCTCGGTACCGTGCTCGGTGACACCCGTGACCCGCAGGTCATGCACGACAGGGCACGGAACCTGGTGCGCTCCCAGTCGAACAAGCGGATGCACGAGGCAGTGCTCGCGCGGCTCGTCACCGGCAAGGAGGCCGAGTACCAGCGGTCGCTCGCCTACCTGCACCGCATTCTCTCGAGTGCCCGTTACTTCCGCCTGCTCGACGCGCTGGAGGAGTTCGGTGCGGGAACGGGTGCAGGTGCCGTGCTCGGGAAGCGCTCCGCCGGGCGCGCGTCGAAGGTGCTCGCGAAGCCCATCGGCCGCGACTTCGCCCGGGTGGCCCGCCGCATGAAGTCCGTGGCGAAGGCCGGCAACCCCGACGAGTGGAACGAGAGAGTCCACGAGGTGAGGAAGGCCGCCCGCCGCCTCCGTTTCGGCGTCGAGGCGGTGAGTTCGGGCGGCACAGCGGTGTTCGGCGAGAAGGCCGAGCGCCTCGCCGCCGCCGCCGAGCGGGTGCAGGATGCTCTGGGGGAGTACCGCGACAGCGTGGCCCTCCAGCGGCTGCTCCAGAGCAGCGCGGAAGACGCTGCTGCGGAGGGGGAGAACACCTTCGGCTACGGCCGGCTGCACGCGCTGGAACAGCAGCGGGCCGACCTCGCGATCGAGGACTACGCCCGCGCGCGCGGCGAGTTCCGCGCGGCGAAGAAGTGGCTGCCCGGGGCCTGACCCCCGCCCGTGCGCCCGCGCGGGCGGAACAGCTCAGCTCACGTGCACGGCGGGGCGCAGCTTCACGTTCTTCTCCGCCTCACGCAGCACCTCGCGGGTGACGGGGGCGACTTCGCCGCCGCCCGTGATGAGGAAGCGGAGCATGTTCGACACCGGGTTGCCCTCCGTCCACTCGAAGTAGATCTCGGGCACCACCCCCGTCTCGTCGCGGATGGTCAGCAGCACGACGGCGAGCGTGTTGGGCACATTGCCGCTCCGCACCTCGAGCACCCGGTAGCCGTGCTTGGTGACGCCGCGCACGACCAGGTCCTCTTCGAAGTTCGACGAGTCGGCCGGGCAGACCTCGATGAAGATGATCTTCGCCGAGGTGGGAATGTGGCTGTCGTGTCGCTCTTCCTTGTTCTTGATGCGGTACTCGAGCGCGCTGCCGTCGTCGGGCTCGTTCGCGATCAGGTGGATGACCTTCCGCTCCGCATCGGCCCGGAGGAACTCCAGCGCGGTTCCGTCGAGCGTCACCGAGGTGGCCCGCAGCTGGAAGGATCGCTGCACGCGGGAGACCAGCGACACCACGAGGATCGCCAGGATGAAGAGGGCAGCGATCCGCACGCCGTCGGGCCGCTCGAAGACGTTGGCGACGGTCGTGTAGAGGAACACCAGCGAGACGATGCCGAAACCGACCGTGCGCTTCCGCTGGCGCTGGCGCCGGGCCGACAGTGTGACGGCGACCGAGGCCGAGGTGATGAGCACGAGCACGCCCGTCGCGTAGGCCCCACCCTGGGCATCCACATTGGCCTTGAACGCGAGCGTGATGATGAAGGCGATGCCGGTGAAGACGAGCACGAGAGGCCGCACCGCGCGAACCCACTGCGGTGCCATGCCGTAGCGGGGCAGGTAGCGCGGCACGAGGTTCAGGAGGCCCGCCATGGCCGATGCCCCGGCGAACCACAGGATGGCGATGGTCGAGATGTCGTAGACCGTTCCGAACGCACTGCCGAGGTACTCGTGGGCGAGGAAGGCGAGAGCCCGGCCGTTTGCTTCGCCGCCGGGCTGGAACTCGGCCTGCGGTATCAGCAGGGTGGTCACGAAGCTCGACGTGATGAGGAAGGTGCTCATGATGAGGGCGGCCGTCGTCAGCAGGCGCCAGGTGCCCCGGATGCGCCCGGCCGGGTTCTCGGGAGTGTCGCCCGGGCTGCCCGTGATCTGCGGCATCACGGCGACACCGGTCTCGAAACCCGAGAGGCCGAGCGCGAGCTTCGGGAAGACGATCAACGCGATGCCGACCATGACCAGGGGGTTTCCGTGCTGGGCGTTCAGCGCTTCCCACCAGTTCGTGATCACCACCGTGTTCTCGAAGACGTGGATGATCGACACGAGTACCACCACGAAGTTCAGCACCAGGTAGACCGCGACGAGCACGGTGGCGATGCCGATGGCCTCCTTGAACCCGCGGATGAACACCGCCCCGAGCAGCGCCACGAGAACGAGGGTGATGATCACCTCGTTGCCGTGGAACCACGACGGCGCGAACGGATTCTCGATGGCGTGCGCTGAGGCGTCGGCGGCCGAGAGGGTGATGGTGATCATGAAGTCGGTGGCCGCGAAGCCGAGCAGCACCAGCACGAAGAGTTTGCCGCCCCACCACGGCAACAGCCGCTCGAGCATGGCGATCGAACCCTCGCCCTTGAAACTCTCCCGGGCGACCCGGCGGTACACCGGCAGCGCGCCGAACAGCGTGAGCAGCAGCAGCACGATCGTGGCGAACGGCGAGAGCAGCCCGGCCGCGAGGGCGGCGATCGCGGGCTGGTAGCCGAGGGTCGAGAAGTAGTCGACGCCGGTGAGGCACATGACCCGCCACCAGGAGTGCGTCTTCTCGACCTTGACCCCGTAGGAACCCTGGTAGCGCCCGGACTGGTCGACCAGGCCCTGCAGGAGCCACTGTCGCACGCGGCCGTGCGGCTTGTCGTCCGGATCGGCGACCACGTGGTGCCGGGCGTTCGCCTGGTCGGTCTCAGGTGCAGGCATGGTCATCCTCTGGGCGGGTGGAGGGTTCAGGAGTCAGTGCAGGTTAGAGAGTCAGTGCAGGTTCCACGCGGGTACGACGTCGAATCCGTCGGCAACGATACCGCGCTCGAGGAACGCCACCAGATCGTCGAGCGCACGGCTGGAACTCCGCACAGCACGCGGGTACTCTGTCCAGTCGAGGCGCTGGGGCGGGTAGGCGATGGCGCGCACCGCGACACCCGATTCGCGGAGCAGTTCGACGAGGTTCTGCGAGGGGTCGCTACGGCTCGTCGCACGGTCGCCGTACTGTTGCACCAGGGTGGCCGGGAGCTCGCCGAGACGCGCCACGAGCGAGGTGCGGAGGGCATCCTCCGTGGCGGGCGGTCCCGCGATGAGGGCGAAGTCGGGGGAGATCAACGCCTGCCTCTGGATGACCGGCTCACCGGCATCGCGGGCGCGCATCGCCGTGCGAGCAGCGAGGGCCCCGCCCGTGCCGACGCCGAGCAGCGCCACTTTCGGGGCTGCGCCTGCAGCACCCGGGCCACCTGCAGTACCCTCAGCACCCGCAGCACCCTCGCCACCCGCAGCGCGCTGCACCGCGATCGCGCGGAGCAGGGCCTCGAACGCCGCCTCGCGGTCATCGAGCACCGACGCGGGCAGCTGCACCGTCGTCACCGCCAGCGGAAGCCTCCGGGCGAGGGAACCGGCGAGCCAGTCTCCGCTCCGCCGGCCGCGCGCGGCGACCGCACTGGCGTCGGTGAAGAACACCACGAGGGGTGCATCCGGTCCCGCACCGCCGACGCGCTCGAACCGCCGGAGGCGCACCGCGTCGAAAGGCGGTGCCAGCATCTCGTCGCGCACGTCGACGCCGCGCACCCGCCGCCCGGCGGAGAGGCCGCGCACGAACGGCACATGCTCGATCGCCCAGGCGGCCCCGCTCCTGCCCCCGGTTCCTTCGCCCTGCTGCGCCTCAGAACTCATCGGGACTCACGATACCCGTCAGGATCTGTTGCGGGTCACCGTCGACGTGTCGAGAGCGAGTTCCTCGGCATCCAGTCCCTGCAGCACACTCCGCATGACCTCCTCGTCGAGGTCGCCGGAGTTCCGCTGGTGCAGCACGATCGACCGGCGGTAGTCGATGAGTTCCCGCCGCAGCGAGGTGAGCTGGGGGCCGCTCAGCCGCGGCTTCTCCGCTTCAGCCGTGTCGATGTCGGGAGCGTCGATGTCCTGCTGGTCGAGTTCGTTCTCTTCGAGCAGCACAGTCACCTGGCGTTCGTATTGCCGCTTCAGGATGGCGATCGACTCGTCAAGCTGCTCGAAGCCGTACTTCTTGCCCCATTCGTCGCGGTGCTGGTCGATGTAGTCGTTGGTCTCCCGCACGCTCAGTTCGAACACCCGCACCTCCTCGACGCTGTCGCGGTCGTCCTGTCCGCGGTCGATCACGTCCAGCCGGCGAATGACCCGCGGCAGGCTGAGTCCCTGCAGCAGAAGCGTGCCGACCGTGACACAGAACGCGACGAGGATGATCGTCTCGCGTCCGGCGAAGTCGCCGGACATCACCATGGTGGGCACCGCTGCGGCCGATGCGAGGGTGACGACACCGCGCATCCCGGTCCACGAGATGACGACCAGTTCGCGCCAGCTCAGTTCGGGTTCGGGTCCCGCGTCGAGCTTCCTGAGCACCGGCAGTCTCCGGAGTCTCTGGATGACCGGCTGCCGCCCGAGGTTCTGGATGACCGGCAGACGCCGGAACGCACGCCGCTGCAGGCGCGGCCGATAGTAGGCCGCGAACACGAAGACCGGCCGCACGAGCAGCACCGTCACGAACACCGCCGCGGCCAGCATGACGGACGGCCCGAGCCCCAGCGAACCGGTGGCGACATCGCCGAACACGTCTGCCACCTGGAGCCCGATCAGGGCGAACACGAAGCCTTCGAGCAGTAGATCGATCGAGGCCCAGACCGGGCGTTCCTGGAGCCTCGTCCGGTAACCCGTCTTCGGTGAGTTGTAGCCGACGAACAGCCCGGCGGCGACGACCGCGAGTACGCCCGATCCGCCGAGGGCCTCTCCGGCCGCGTAGGCACCGAACGGCACGAGCAGGCCGAGCGTCGTACCGACCACCGAATCTGGGACGTGCATCCGCACGAACTGCACCACGACACCGATGGCGAGCCCGACGGCGACCCCCACGACGATGGCGAGCACGAACATCCAGAGCACGCCGCCGAAGCTCAGTGCGCCGCCGGCGAGGATCCCGAGGAACACTTTGAAGAGAGTCAGCGAGGCGGCGTCGTTGATCAGGCTCTCGCCCGAGAGCACCGTCATCACCCGGCGCGGCAGTCCGAGGCGCCGGCCGATGGACGACGCCGAGACCGCGTCGGGGGGTGAGACGACAGCTCCGAGCAGCAGCGCTCCCGGGAGGGTGAGGGCGGGCACGAGCCACCAGGCGACCAACCCGACGACGAGCGCAGTGACCACGACGAGCCCGATGCCGAGCCGCCGGATCTGGCGGAGGCTCTGGGAGAAGTTCTGGAACGAGACGTCGAGCGCTGCCGAATAGAGAAGGGGCGGCAGGATGACCGACAGCACGACCTCGGAATCGATCTCCACGCTCGGCACAGCGGGGATGAAGGAGACCCCGAGCGCGACCGCGACCACCAGCAGCGGGGCCGGCCAGCCGCGCCAGCGCGCGAACGCGCTCACGGCGAGCGAGCCCGCGAGGATGAGCAGGAGTTCAGCGGGGTCCATGATCCCTCACCCTAGGTTCCGAGGCGGTGCAGGAGAATCAGTTGACAGCGACCCGTTCCGCGTCTGCTGCGCGCACGAACGGGATGCTCGCCGTCACGGCGGGCACCTCGTGCTTCGGCAGCAGGAACGCCAGGATCGTGCCGACCAGCGCCACGACCGCGGCGATGATGAAGCAGAGCTGGAACGAGGCAGCGGCCGGGATCGCGTGTCCGTTCACGACAACGGCGTTCGAGGCGAGGATGAGCCCGAGCACCGCCGCGGCGACCGTGGAGCCGAGCGTCCGCATCACCGAGTTGAGACCGTTCGCGGCTGCCGTCTCGTTGGCAGGCACGGCACGCATGATGAGCGTCGGCATGGCGGCGTAGGCGAAACCCACGCCGAGGCCGGTGATCGTGGCGATCAGCACGGCGTGCCACACCTCCGTCATGAGGCCCACGGCCAGCGCGTAGGCGATCACGATGAAGATGCCGCCCAACACCAGGCTCGTACGGGGTCCCCGCGCCGCGCTGAGCCGTGCGGCGACCGGCGAGAGGAAGAACATCACGAGGCCGCTGGGGGTGAGACAGAGGCTCGCGACGAGCAGGGTCTGGCCGAGGCCCACGCCGGTGTCGGTGGGCGACTCGAGAAGCTGCGGGAGCACGGCGGCACTGGCGAAGAAGGCGAAACCGACGGTGATCGAGGCGAGGTTCGTGAGCAGCACCGTGCGGCGGGCTGCGATCCGGAGGTCGACAAGAGGGTTGCTGGTGCGCAGTTCGTAGACGCCGAACACGAGCAGCACGAGCACACCGCCCGCGAGCATCCCGATCGTCAGCAGGCTGCCCCAGCCCCACTCGCCGCCCTTCGAGACGGCAAGCAGGATGCCCACCAGCCCGATCGCGAACAGCACAGCGCCGACGAAGTCGAACGAGCCGCCGCTCCGGAGGGTGCTCACGGGCACGATGCTCCAGACAAGCAGGAGTGCCACCACGGCGAGCAGCCCCGACAGCCAGAACAGGAAGTGCCAATCGAGGTTCTGCGCGATGAGGGCTGAGATCGGCAGCCCCACGGCGCCGCCGATGCCGAGTGTGGCGCTCACGAGCGCAACGGCGCCGCCGAGGCGTTTCGGGTGCAGCACGTCGCGGAGGATGCTCACGCCGAGGGCGATCACACCGAGCCCGGTGCCCTGCAGCACGCGCCCGACGATCATCAGCAGAATGTCGTTCGAGAGAGCGCAGACGATCGAACCCACCAGCAGCAGGGCCAGCAGCGCGATGACGACGCGGCGCTTGCCGAACATGTCGCCGAGGCGCCCGCTGATCGGAGTCGAGATGGCGGCGGCGAGCAGTGTCGCCGTCAGCACCCAGGTTGCGTTCGACGGCGTGGTGTTGAGCAGCTGGGGCAGCTGCGGCACGATGGGTGTCACGAGCGTCTGCATGAAGGCTGCGATGAGGCCGGTGAAGGCGAGTGTGGCGATGATGGCGCGTTCGCTCGGCGGCTTGGTGAGGCGTCGTTTCTCGCGTTCGGTCAGGATGCCCGGAGGGCTGGTCTGGGCACTGGTCACTGATGGCAGAACGCTGGGAACGGGCTGGGTATTCCCAACTGGTTAGTGTTGGTGCATGAACCACTTGGCCTCCCCGCACGGCGCCCCGCCGCACGACGCTCCGCCGATCCGCACGGCCCTGCTGGGCTTCGGTCTCTCCGGGCGGGTCTTCCACGCCCCCTTCCTCGAGGCATCCGACGCCTTCGTCTTGAGCGTCATCGTCACCGGGGACCCCGGCAGGCAGGCCGAGGCCCGGCGGCTGCATCCGGATGCCCGCATCCTCGCCACCCCGGCGGAGCTGTTCGAGGCACCGGGCGACATCGACCTCGTGGTGATCGGTACCCCGCCGGCCAGCCACTTCGGGTTGGCGCTGGCCGCGATCCAGGCGGGGATCGCCGTGCTCGTCGACAAGCCGTTCGCGGTGACCACTGCGGAGGGGGAGCAGCTGATCACTCTCGCCGACGAGCGCGGAGTGCCGTTGACCGTGTTCCAGAACCGGCGCTTCGATGCCGACTACCTCACCGTGAAGAAGCTGGTCGACGACGGCCGGTTGGCGGGAGTGACCCGGTTCGAGTCGAGGTTCGAGGGGTTCAAGCCCGAAGGCGCCCGCGCGTGGAAGGCCGACGCCACGATCGCCGAGGGTGGCGGCATCCTGTTCGACCTCGGCACCCACGTGATCGACCAGGCCCTGCAGCTCTTCGGCCCGGCCGAGGTCGCCTACTCGGAGGTGGCGACCCGCCACCCGCGCTCGAGCGCCCCCGACGATGCGTTCCTGGTGCTGCAGCACGCGTCCGGGGTAACCAGCCACCTCTGGATGAACTCGCTCGCCGCCCAGCCGGGTGCCCGCTTCCGTGTGCTGACCCCGCAGACGGCCTACACGAAGTGGGGGCTCGACGGGCAGGAGGCCGCGTTGAAGGGCGGCGCGCTGCCCGGCGACGACGGGTTCGGTGCCGAACCGCCCTCCACCTGGGGCGTGCTCGGCGTCGAATCCGCGAACGGGGATGGCCCCCAGCCCGTCGCCCCCGAGCGCGGCGACTACGCCGGGTTCTACCGTCTGCTCGGTGAGGCGCTGGCCACGGGCGGGCCGTTGCCGGTCGACCCGCGCGACGCGCTCCGCGTGATCGGGCTGATCGAGGAGGTGCACCGCACCAAGCTCGACAGGGGCGAGCCAGGCGAGGCAGCCGAGCAGCCGAACGCGTAGGGTTTTCGCATGACAGACCTGCCTGCTTCCGACATCGACTCTTCGACGCGACTGCCGGTGATCGCTGTCACCGGGGCCACGGGGCACATCGGCGGCGGTGTCGCGCAGCGCCTCGACGCGGTCGGCCGGGCGTTCCGGATGATCGTGCGCGATGCGTCCCGCGCACCGGCGTTCGACTCGCTCGACGTCACCGTCGGCGTGACCGAGTACCGCGACCCGCACACCGCCCGGGCGGCGCTCGAGGGTGTCGACGTGCTCTTCATGGTCTCGGCCGCGGAATCGACCGACCGGGTCGCCGAACATGTGCAGTTCGTGCAGTCGGCCATCGACGTGGGCGTGAGCCACATTGTCTACACCTCGTTCGTCGGGGCGGGGCCCGACGCGAGCTTCACTCTGGCGCGCGACCACGGTGAGACCGAGGCGGCCATCCGGCAGAGCGGGATCGACTACACGTTCCTCCGCGACAACTTCTACCTCGACCTGCTGCCGCAGTGGGCCGACGAGAACGGTGTCATCCGCGGGCCGGCGGGGGAGGGCCGCATCGCCGCTGTCGCCCGCGACGACGTGGCGAATGTCGCGGCGAAGGTGCTGCTCGATCCGGCAGCGCACCGCGGCGCGGTCTACGCACTCACCGGTGGCGAGACGCTGAGCTTCGCCGAGGTCGCGAGCCGGGCCTCTGCCGCGACCGGTCGCCGCGTGAGCTTCGTCGACGAGACCGTCGAGGAGGCGTACGCCTCCCGCGCCCACTTCGGCGCACCCGCGTTCATGGTCGACGCCTGGGTGAGCACCTACACGGGGGTGCGCGACGGCGAGCTCGAAACGATCTCGGGCGACGTGGAGCTACTCACCGGCCGCGCCCCCCGCACGCTCGAAGACGTGCTGGCGGGTCGCTGAGCCATGACCGACGAGACCGCGCTCGAGGCCGGCTTCCCCGCGGCCCCGGATGACGCACCGCGCATCGACGTGGCGACCCCGTCGGGCGTGCTCCGCGGCTCGGTGGAGGGCGGCATCCGGCACTTCCGCGGCATCCGCTACGCACGCGCCGAGCGTTTCGAAGCGCCGCAGCCGGAGGAGCCGTGGGAGGGCGTCCGCGATGCGCTGGCCGATGGCCCGATGTGCCCGCAGCCCCGGTTCGGCATGGTGATGCTCGCCCTGCCGAAGCGCATCCCGCCGATGAGCGAGGACTGCCTGTTCCTGAACATCACTGCCCCCGCTGCTCCCGGGGAGCCTGCGTGGCCCGGCATCGCGAGCGAACCGCTCCCGGTGATGGTCTGGATCCACGGCGGAGCGTATGTGAACGGCTCCGGCGGCGGGGAGATCTACGAGCCGAGCCGGCTGGTGCAGAACGGCGACGTGATCGTCGTGGGCATCAACTACCGGCTCGGCGTCTTCGGTTACCTGCCGATCGAGGGCGTCGCCCCGGCCAACCTCGGCGTGCAGGACCAGCTCGCCGCGCTCGCCTGGGTGCACGAGAACATCGCGGCCTTCGGCGGCGACCCCGACCGGGTCACGCTGTTCGGACAGTCCGCCGGCGCCGACTCGATCGTCGAACTCCTCGCGATCCCCGAGGCCGACGAGTACTACGGTCGCGTCATCCTGCAGAGCGCTCCGCTCGGGCTGAACAAGGGGCGGGAGGCGATCGCGGCCCAGCTCGGTGCCTCGCTGGTCAGGGAGCTCGGGGAGCTGTCGCCAGCCGACGCCAGCGCAGACCAGCTCATCGATGCCCAACTGCGGGCCCCGCGGGGGCTGACCGGCGACCGCCTCACCGTCGGCATGCCGTACGCCCCGACGCCCGGGGTCTGGCCGATTGCGCCGGCAGCTGAGCGCGAATCTCGCCTCCGGCGTCGCGCGGCCGCCATCGACGTGCTGATCGGCTACACCCGCGACGATTTCACTCCGTTCCTCGGCAACGTGGCGGCGCTCCGCGTGATGCAGGCGTCGCCGGCCCTCCGCCCGGCGACGATGCCCGTCTCGGGCGAGTTGACCCGCCGGGTGTTCGGCGCTCCCGCGAGAGACCTGGCCCGGCTCCTCGACGACGCCGGTGCGCGGGTGTTCACCTACCGCTTCGACTGGCGACCGAAGGGCACTCCCTGGGGCGCCTGCCACTGCATCGACCTGCCCTTCGTCTGGGCCGACGAGGAGTTCTGGCGTGGGTCGCCGATGCTCGGCGGAGCCGTCTGGAGCGACCTCGAGCAGTTCGCCGTGGGCATCCAGCAGCAGTGGGCACGGTTCGCCCGCGAGGGCAGCCCGGCTGACACCTGGCCGGAGTTCGACGCGAAACGGATGATCGGGCGGAAGTTCACGCTCTCACCGCGGTATGCGGCACGCACGACCTCGGTCGCGGGCTCCTGAACCGTTCTACGATGAGGGCATGAGCACTGGTGCTTCACCCTCAGAGACTGTCAGCAGCCTGCGTTCCGCGTTCGACGGCGGCATCACGAAGCCCTACGCCTGGCGCCTGAAGGCGCTGAAGGCCCTGCGGCTGCTGCTCATCGAGCGCACGGCCGAGATCGAGGCCGCCCTTGTGGCAGACCTCCGGAAGAACCCCGCCGAGGCGCAGCTCACCGAGATCGGATTCGTGATCGCTGAACTCGACTACACCATCGCGAATCTCCGCCGGTGGCTCCGGCCGAAACGGGTGCGCACGCCGCTGCTCATCGCGCCGTCGTCGGCCCACACCGTCAAGGAGCCGCTCGGTGTCGTACTGGTGATCGCACCCTGGAACTATCCGGTGCAACTGCTGCTCGTACCGGTCATCGGCGCGCTGGCGGCGGGCAACGCGGTCGTCGCGAAACCGAGCGAACTCGCGCCGGCGACATCCGCCGTCTTCGCTAGGCTCTTCGCCCGCTACCTCGACAACCGCGCGGTGAGAGTGGTGGAGGGCGGCGTGCCCGAGACGACAGCGCTGCTCGCCGAGCGCTTCGACCACATCTTCTACACCGGCAACGCGCGGGTCGGCCGCATCGTGCTCGAGGCCGCGGCGAAGAACCTCACCCCTGTCACGCTGGAGCTCGGCGGCAAGTCCCCGGCATACATCGATGACACCGTCGATCTCGACGCTGTGGCGCACCGGCTGGCCTGGGGCAAGTTCATGAACGCCGGGCAGACCTGCGTGGCGCCCGACTACGTGCTCACCACAGCCGCGATCGCCCGCCGGCTCGAACCGCTGCTCACGACGGTCATCCGGGAGTTCTACGGCACCGACCCCGCACAGAGCGACAGCTACGGCCGCATCGTGAACGACGCGCAGTTCGAGCGGCTCACCGGGCTGCTCGCCGACCTGCCCGACGGCCAGCGGATCGTCACCGGCGGCGATTCGGATGCCCACACCCGCTACATCGCCCCGACCGTGCTCTCGGGCGTCGGCCGGGACTCCCCGGTGATGGCCGCCGAGATCTTCGGGCCCCTGCTGCCGATCGTCACCGCCGACTCGCTGGCCGACGCGATCGCCTTCATCAACGAGGGCGAGAAGCCGCTCGCGCTCTACGCCTTCACGAACTCGAAACGTGCCCGTCGTGCTCTGCTCACCCGCACCTCGTCGGGTGCCGTGTCGTTCAACGTGCCGGCGGCCCACCTGCTCGTGGCGGACCTGCCCTTCGGCGGGGTCGGCCAGAGTGGCATGGGCTCGTACCACGGGGAGCGGAGCGTGGCGGTGTTCAGCCACGAGAAGGCGGTGCTGAGCAAGATTCTGAAGCCCGACACGTTCAATCTGGTGTATCCGCCCTTCACGCAGAAGAAAGATGCGTTCATCCGTGGATTCCTCAGAAAGCTGACCTAGCGCGAGTACTGTGGGGCGGGTGCCAGAGATCACCGAAGACCAGACCGTTACCCGCACCGAGACCGATTCGCTGGGGTCGGTCGAGATCCCCTTCGAGGCCTACTGGGGCATCCACACCGCCCGCGCGCTCGAGAACTTCCCCATCTCGAGGCGGCCCATCTCGGTCTACTCCGACCTGGTCGACGCGCTCGTCATCGTGAAGCAGGCCGCCGCCCGTGCGAACGCCGAGCTCGGTGTTCTCGATCCCGAGAAGGCGCGCTTCATCGACGAAGCGTGCAAGCTCGTGCGGGCAGGCGCGTTCCACGACCAATTCGTGGTCGGTGTCATCCAGGGCGGTGCCGGTACCTCGACCAACATGAACGCGAACGAAGTGCTCGCGAACATCGCGCTGGAGCTGATGGGCGAGGCGAAGGGTCGCTACGACCTGCTGCACCCCCTCGACGACGTCAACCGCAGCCAGAGCACCAACGATGTCTATCCGACGGCCGTGAAGCTCGCGGTCGGTTTCGGGCTCAACGACCTCATCGCCGAGCACGAACTCCTGCGCGCCAGCTTCGCGAAGAAGGGTCTCGAGTTCAACGACGTGCTGAAGATCGGCCGCACACAGCTGCAGGATGCCGTGCCGATGACCCTCGGCCAGGAGTTCCACGGCTTCGCCACGACCCTCGGCGAGGACAACGCCCGCATGACCGAGACGGTTCCGCTGCTCTGGGAGATCAACCTCGGCGCGACAGCGATCGGCACGGGCATAACCGCCGACCCGAGGTATGCGGAGCGCGCCAGGAAGCACCTCCTGGAGCTGACCGGATTCGAGTACGTCACGGCCCCCGACCTCATCGAAGCCACGAGCGACGCCGGCGTCTTCATGACGGTGTCGGGCATCCTGAAGCGTTCCGCCATCAAGCTGTCGAAGATCTGCAACGACCTCCGGCTGCTCTCGAGCGGCCCGCAGGCGGGCTTCGGCGAGATCAACCTGCCCGCCCGCCAGGCCGGCTCGAGCATCATGCCGGGCAAGGTGAACCCGGTCATCCCCGAGGTCGTGAACCAGATCGCGTTCTCGGTTGCGGGCGCCGACCTCACCGTGACCATGGCGGCCGAGGGTGGCCAGTTGCAGCTGAACGCCTTCGAACCCGTCATCGCGCACTCGCTCCTGCAGAGCATCGCCTGGCTCACCCAGGGCTGCCTGACGCTCCGCGTGAACTGCGTGGACGGCATCACGGCTAACGTCGACCGGCTCGACCGGCTGGTCTCGACCTCCGTCGGCGTGGTCACCGCCCTGACGCCCTACATCGGCTACTCGGCGTCGTCGGCCCTGGCGAAGACGGCCCTGCTGACCGGTCGCAACATCGCCGACCTCGTCGTCGAGGCAGACCTGATGACCCGTGAACGCGTGACCAAACTGCTCTCGCCCGCTCGCCTCTCGGGCCTCGAGACGATCACCAGCACCATCCCAGTGATCAGCACCGTGGTGAGTACAGATGCCGAAGCGGTGCTGAACCCCGGCGAGCCCGACCTCGATTAGCCCGACCTCGAGTGGCCCGGCCTCGAGTGGCCCGACCTCGAGTAGCCGAACCGGTCAGATCTGGTAGTCGGGGTCGGCGAGTTCCATGGCGCGGGCGCGGATGGCGCGGCCCTCGCTGATGTCGCGGTGCATGCGCTTCGCGAGGATGGCGTTCCGCTGCTCGTCCCGCGGGACGACGGGGATGCTCTGCTCGGCCTCGACCCCTTGAGGAGCTCCCGGGCGCGGGTCAGCTCGGCGTCCACCTCGACACCGACCACCAGCACGAGGTTGGAGAGGAAGAGCCAGACCAGGGTGAGGATCGCCCCGCCGAGAACGCCGTAGAACCTGTCGTACGTAGCGAAGTGCGCCACGTAGATCGAGTAGCCGGCGGTGGTCAGGGCCCAGGCGGCGATCGAGAATCCGGCGCCCAGGGAGAGCCAGCGCACCCGGCGACGGCGGATGTTCGGCGTGCCGTAGTAGAGCACGATCACGGTGAACACCGCGAAGGCGGCGAGCAGAGGCCACTTCAGCACGTTCCAGATGTCGGCTGCGAACGGCGGCCAGTGCAGCGAGTTGACGATCGTGCGGGCCACATCGGGAGTGATGATCACCGTGATGGCGATCACGAAGAGCATCACGATCAGGGCGAGCGACTCGACGAGCATCAGGATGCGCAGTTTGAAGAACCGGCGGCCCTCCTCGATCTCGTAGACGTTGTTCACCATGCGCCCGAACGCCGTGGCGTAGCTCGCGACCGTCCAGATCGTCAGGGCGACCCCGGCGATGAGGGGGATCACGGGGTCGGGTGTCTGGGTGAACTGCTCGAGGGCCAGCCGGGTGGTCGCGAGGGTCGCCTCAGGCAGGAACGAGTCGATGACGCTCAGGATCACCTTCACCACGTCGCCGTCCGGGTCGAGCAGGCTGACGATCGACACGATGGCGAGCATCGAGGGGAAGAGGGCGAGGGCGGAGTAGAACGTCAGTGCGGCACCCGAATCGATTCCCCGGTGCAGGATGAACCCGTGGTAGGTGCGCCGGGCGGCGTAGAGCAGCGCGTGCCGGTCGAGTTCCCGATATTCCGCGTGGCTGCCGCGTTCGCGGAGCCCGGGCTTGGTGAGGCCGGCGAGGGGGTTCAGGACGTCGTCATCGGCGGTCATGCGCGCCCCGACGTCTTCCGCGGTCGCACGCTGAGGGGCAGTGCCACCCAGAGGCCCCCGAGCACGACCAGGGCCGCGATACCGACCACCAGCGCGGCCGTGTCGCCGACCACCACGTCGAAGATGAAGGTCACCGTTCCTGTGAGCACGACGGCCACCACCGCCAGGGTGACGATCGCCAGGCGGTTGCCGGTGTTCACGATCTGCTGTTTGGCGCCGTGCCGGAAGAGGGTGCGGTGCACGCTCACCGGCGCGAGCGCGAGGGCGGTGGCGAGGGCCGCACCGACGACGAGGCAGAGGTAGAGCGTCGACTGGAATGTCGTCAGCATCGGGAACCGTGCCTGGAACGGAAGGGTGAGCAGGAAGCCGGTGAGGATCTGGGTGCCGGTCTGGATGACGCGCAGTTCCTGGAGCAGCTCGGTCCAGTTGCGTTCGAGCTTGGTCGTCTCCGATTCGGGTCGGCCCTGTTCGTCGCTCATCCTGCGATTTTAGCCGTCAACGGGTCGTGCGACCGGCACCGTCCCGGTAGGCTCGGACCAGGCCGACCTGAGGAATGATCATGACGACACTGCCCACCCCGATGTCCCCCGCCGCGGGGGAGCTCGCGCCCGTGTGGTCGGCACCGACGCCGAAGAAGCCGGTCAGCACGGGTTTCGTGTTCGGAGTCAACGCGATCTGCGTGCTGGGGTTCGTCTTCCTGCTGGTGATCGGTTACGTGGTGCTGGCCGTGGGCCCGGTTGCGTCGCTCATCTGCGGCATCCTCGCTCTGGTGCCGCTGACCGTGGTGCTGCTGGTCGTGCGTCTCATCGACCGCTGGGAGCCGGAACCGCGGCCCGCCCTCTGGTTCGCGTTCCTCTGGGGGGCCGCGGCATCCGTCGCCCTCGCCCTCCTGGTGGACGCGGGGGTGCAGATCCTCGTGTACGTGGCCAGCGACGGGCAGGCCGTTCCGGATGACACGTTCGGCGCGGTGATCCAGGCGCCGCTGGTGGAGGAGAGCGCCAAGGGGCTCGGGGTGCTGCTCATCTTCCTGGTGCTGCGGCGCACGTTCGACGGTCCGGTCGACGGGCTCGTCTACGCCGCCACGGTCGCCGGTGGCTTCGCGTTCGTCGAGAACATCCTCTATTTCGGGTCCTCGCTCGTCGAGGGCGGGGGAGTCTCCCTCGGCATCACGTTCGCGCTCCGCGGCATCATGGGCCCGTTCGCGCATGTGATGTTCACGGCCTGCACCGGCATCGCGCTCGGTTTCGCCGCGCGTCGGCGGGGGTTCTGGCGGACGACGGGGCTGTTCCTCCTCGGGCTGTTCTGCGCAATGCTCCTGCACGCCCTCTGGAACGGCACCACCGTCGTCGCCGAGGGCATCGAGGGGTTCCTGTTCGCGTACGCGGTCATCCAGGTGCCGCTGTTCGCCCTGGCGATCGTCGGGGTCGTGCTGCTCCGGCGCGCGGAGGCCCGGCTCACGCGTGCCCGGCTCACCGAGTACCAGGCCGTGGGCTGGTACGTGCCTGCAGAGGTCGACATGCTCTCGACCGGCAGCGGTCGGCGGTCAGCGATCGCCTGGGCCCGCCGGCAGCCGGTTCCGAAGACGCGAGAGATGCGGGCGTTCATCCACGATTCGACGACTCTGGCCTTCACCCGCCAGCGGCTCCTCACCGGGCGCGACCGTGTCGGCGCGACACGGCAGGAGGCCGAGTTGCTCCGGGCGGTGGCCGGCGACCGGGCGGCGCTGCTCGGCTGAGGCCGGGTGGGCCGGGCACCCATCCGCTCCGGGCTAGAATTGTGTGCCGGATTTCTGAGGGGTACACACGTTGGTTTCTTCCGAACTTGATCGAGAACGCGACTACGTTGCGAAGCTGTATGCGCGGCTCGACGACCTGCGATCGGATGCCCAGCGGCAGCTCGAACGGGTGCACCGCCAGGACGTGGGGGGCAATCACCAGAGCCGCTCGGAGCGCGACGCGTTCGCCCGGGTGTTCGAAGATCGCATCGTACAGCTCAACGAAGTGGACGAACGGCTGGCGTTCGGCAGGCTGGAGGCCGCGCAGCCCGACACATCCGCAGCCCCTGACGCCGAATCCAACGCAGACGCCGACGCCGACGCCGACGAGTCGCCCTACCGCTACATCGGCCGCATCGGTCTGCGGGACGAGAACCTGAAGCCGATCCTGCTCGACTGGCGCGTGCCGCAGGCGGGCCCCTTCTACCAGGCCACCGCGGCGACACCGATGGGCATCCGTTCCCGGCGTCACCTGCTCAGCCGGGGCCGCAAGATCGTGAAGATCGAGGACGAGATCTTCGACGGCGCCTCGATCACCGACGCCGAGGCCAGCACGCTGCAGGGCGAGGGCGCCCTGATGGCCTCGCTCTCGGCTGAGCGCACCGGACGGATGCACGACATCGTCGCGACCATCCAGGCCGAACAGGATCGCATCATCCGCTCCGAACTGCCCGGCGTGCTGGTCGTGCAGGGGGGCCCGGGCACCGGCAAGACGGCCGTGGCGCTGCACCGCGCCGCATACCTGCTCTACTCGTTCCGCGACCGCCTGCGTTCGTCGGGGGTACTCGTCGTCGGCCCCTCGCGAGCGTTCCTCCAGTACATCGAGGCCGTGCTGCCGAGCCTCGGCGAGACCGGTGTCGTGCTGGCGAGCGTCGGACAGCTCTACCCGGGTGTCGATGCGACCGCCGAAGACGTTCCGGAGGTCGCCGTGGTGAAGGGCGCCACCGAGATGGCCGCGCTGGTCGAGCGCGCCATCCGTTCCCGCCAACGGGTGCCGGCCGAATCGCAGGTGCTCGACGTGAACGGCGAGCCGCTGACGCTCGAACCCCAGGTGATCGCCAACGCCATCAACCGTGCCCATGAGAGCCGGAAGCCCTACAACGAGGCGCGGGTGACCTTCGTGAAGACCGCTCTCAACGACCTCACCCGGGCCCTGGCCGCGCAGCTCCGCTCGCACGGGAACACGGTCGACGAAGATGACTACGGGATGCTGCGAGAAGACCTCCGCTCGGCGTACGACGTGCGTGTTGCGCTGAACACGGCGTGGATCCCGCTGACCCCGCAGAAGCTCCTCCAGGACCTGTATGCCCGCCCGCAGTGGCTCGCCGAGCTGACTCCGAGCTGGAGCCCGGAGAAACGCGCACTGCTCCGCCGCGACCGCGATGCACCGTTCACGGTCTCCGACGTGCCTCTTCTCGACGAGGCCGCAGAGCACCTCGGCGAGCACAACGAACGGAACGCAGCCGTCGACCGCGAGGCCAAGAAGCAGCGGAAGCGCGACGTCGAGAACGCGGAGAACGCCATCCGGAACATGGATGTCGAAGGGCTCGTGCACGCCGAGGACCTCGCCGACACCTTCGCCGAGCAGGCCTCCCGCGCAACCACCGCCGAGCGGGCTGCGGCCGACCGCACCTGGACCTACGGCCACATCGTGGTCGACGAGGCGCAGGAGCTCTCGCCGATGCAGTGGCGGTTGCTCCGCCGGCGTGGGCCGCTCCGCTCGTTCACGATCGTCGGTGACATCGCGCAGGCCAGCGCGGCGTCGAGCGCGCGCAGCTGGAACGAGGCCGTCGCCCCGCTCGTGGGCCGCGCCAAGCGGGGGGAGGGCTGGCGGCTCGAGGAGCTCACGGTGAACTACCGCACACCGACGCAGATCGCGGAAGCCGCACAGGAGATGGCCGAGCGGCGCGGACTGCCGGTGACCCGCTCGACCTCCGTGCGGGAGAGCGAGTGGCCGATCACGACGGTGCACTCGACGCTCGAGGCTGTACGGGCCGACCGGCAGATCGCGTCGCTCGGCACCACGGGCGTCATCGTGCTGCCGGGCATCCTGCAGCGCACGTTCGAGACGCTCAGTGCCGCCCTGCCGGGCGAGGTCGGGCTGGGTGCGGCGGGGCTGACACGCCAGGTCGCGGTGATGACACCCCAGGAGGCCAAGGGGCTCGAATTCGACTCGGTCGTGATCGTGGATCCCGAGGGAATCCTCACCGACATCCCGCGCGGCGCGTCAGCGCTCTACGTGGCGATGACCCGCCCGACCCAACGGCTGACCTTCGTGATCGAACCTGACGTGGTTGGATAGAGCTATGACAGATCTCACCACCAAGCCAGAACTCGACGCCCCCGAAGGCCCCGCCCCCGAGGGCCTCGAAATCCTCGACATCGTCGAAGGCGACGGCCCCGAAGCCACCGCCGGGTCGACGGTCGATGTGCACTACCTCGGTGTCGACTACGAATCCGGCGACGAGTTCGACTCGTCGTGGAGCCGCGGAACGTCGATCAACTTCCCGCTCCGCCAGCTGATCGCCGGCTGGCAGCAGGGCATCCCCGGCATGAAGGTCGGCGGCCGCCGCAAGCTCACCGTTCCGCCCGCTCTGGCCTACGGTGCCGCGGGTGGCGGGCACGCCCTCTCCGGCCGCACCCTGATCTTCGTGATCGACCTCAAGGGCGTCAGCTAGAAGTTCAGCACCAACCGCTTCAGCGGAGGCTCGCCGCCATCGGGCAGTCGAAAGGATCCCGGGCGGCGAGCCCCACTTCGTTGAGGTAGCGCACCACGATGCCGTACGACTCCGTGAGCGATGTCTCGGTGTAGAGGATGCCGTTCGTCTCGCAGTAGTCCCGCACGATCTCGCCGGCCTGCTTCAGGGCCGGTCTCGGCATGTTCGGAAAGAGATGGTGTTCGACCTGGTGGTTGAGCCCGCCCATGAACGTGTCCATGCTCCACCCGCCGCGGATGTTGCGGCTGGTCAGCACCTGGCGGCTGAGGAAGTCGACCCGGCTGTCCCGGGGGAGCACGGGCATGCCCTTGTGATTCGGGGCGAACGATGCCCCCATGTACACGCCGAACACGGCCAGCTGCACGCCGACGAAGGCGAAGGCCAGGCCGAGCGGCAGGCAGAGGAACAATACGGCGAGGTAGCCGATCAGGCGGACACCCAGCAGCGTGATCTCGAGCCAGCGCTTGTCGACCGCGCCGCGGCCGAAGACGGTCTGCAGAGCGTGCTGGTGCAGGTTCAGGCCTTCGAGCACGAGAACCGGGAAGAACAGGTAGCCCTGGCGACGCGTCAGCCAGCGGTGGATGCCGCGGGTGGTCGCCGCATCCTCCTCCTTGAACGAGACGAAGTCGCGCTCGATGTCGGGATCCTTGCCGATCACATTGGGCTGGGCGTGATGCCGGGAGTGCTTGTTCATCCACCACGAGTAGCTGATGCCGACGATGCCGGAGGCGAGGATCCGGCCCGCGCGATCGTTGGCCTTCCCCGATTCGAACACCTGCCGGTGCGAGGCTTCATGGGCGAGGAACGCGAACTGCGTCAGCAGGATGCCGAGTACCCCGGCCACGACCAGTTGGAACCACGAGTCGCCGAGGAGCGCGAACGCGATCCAGGTTCCGGCCATCGCGCCCACCAGGAGGGCGAAGACGCCCCAGTAGAAACCGGTCCTCCGCCGCAGCAGCCCGAGGTTCTTCACCGTCTGCAGCAGCGCGGAGTACGCGGAGGTGGTGGTACGGGCGTCGCCGCCCGGGCGGGTGCGAATGATGCGGAGCTCGGCCATGAAGTCCCTGTTGTCAGGTCGACTTCGCAGCCAGAGAGTGGGCGAACGCCCGCAGATGGTCTCACCCTAGCCCACGGCAACCGGCTCACGGCATCGGGTGTGGGCTCCGGCTCACGGGGTGGGTGCCAACGCGTCGTAGTGGCGGAACCGCTTGTTGCCACGAACGATGGCCGACACCAGCACCACGATGAACACGCCACCCATCAGGGGCGGCACCCAGAGGAAGGCGAAGGCCGAGAGGATGCCGATGTAGGCGTCCCCGAGCCGCGGCCCACCCGTCACCACAACCATGAAGACGCCCTGGATCCGCCCGCGCATCCCGTCGGGCACAGCCGCCTGCAGGATCGTGTTGCGGAAGATCGAACTCACGTTGTCGGCAGCGCCCGAGCCCGCGAGCATCACGGCCGCGATGGCGAGGGCCGGCAGATTCGCGTCTCCGATCGACTCGGTGATGCCGTGCAGACCGCTGCCGGAGGAGACCAGGAGAACGAGCCCGAACCCGGCGATGAACAAGCCGTACACGGTGATCGCACTGCCCACGGCCCGGCCCTGCCAGCGCACATGGCCGAGCCGGCCGGAGAGGATGCTGCTGAACAGGGCACCGATGGCCGCAGCAGCGGTGAGGATGCCCACGGTGATGGCCCCGCCCCCGAGAAGTACGGCGCCCACCGCCGGGAACAGCACCCGGGGCTGCCCGAACGTCATCGCGATGATGTCGAGGATGAAGGTCATCCGCACGTTCGGCGCGCTCCTGAGGAACCGCATGCCGTCCACCAGGGAGGCGAAGCCGGGACGTTTCAGGTCGCCCTCCGGCACGATCTTCGGCAGGGAGACGATGCCCGAGAACGCTGCCACGAAGAGCACCACGTCGACCGTGTAGGTCCATTGGAAGCCGACCGTGGCGACGAGCACGCCAGCGAGGGCGGGGCCGATCGTGATCTGGGCGCCCACGCTGATTCCGTTCAGCGCCGACGCTGCCGGAAGCAGTTCCTTCGGCAACAGCCGCGGCACGATCGACTGGCGGGTCGACCCGATCACCACAGCCGCGACCGCGATGACCGTCGCGAGGAGGTAGAACGGCCAGACCACATCGACCCGGAGCCAGGCGAGCGAGGCCAGCACAGCTGTCGACGCCCAGGCCACGATCCCGGCCACCAGGGCGACGAGTCGCCGGTCGAACGAGTCGGCGAGGATACCGCCGTAGAGCCCGAAGACGATCATCGGCACGAGCGCGATGATGCCGACGAGCGAGACGGCGAAGGTGGACTGGGTGATCTCGTAGATGTGCAGCCCGACCGCGACGATCGTCATCTGGCCGCCGATCCCGGAGATCGCGGCCCCGCCCCAGAGCCTGGCGAAGGCGGGACTCCGCTTCAGCGGCGTGAGGTCGACGAAGCGGCTGCGGGTGGGTTCCACCTTGTCGGTTGCAGGCTTCTGGGGGGCCTCGCTCACAGCTCGAGGCGCTTCTGCACCGGTCCGGGGACGAGATCGAGGAAGGCGGGGTGCTTGCGGATGTAGTCGGCGATGAACGGGCAGAGCGGAACGACGGGTGCACCGGATGCCCGGGCCGCCGTCAGCGCACCGTTAGCCAGGGCTCCGCCGATGCCGTGCCCCTCGAACCCGGGCTGCACCTCGGTGTGGGTGAAGGTGAGCTGGCCCGCCTGCAGCTGGTAGAACGCGATGCCGGCCAGCTCACCGCCGAACCAGGCCTCGAAGCGCTGCTCGCCCGGGTTGTCCCGCACGTCGACCGTGTTGCCGGTCGGCTCCGGTCCGGAGTCGCCCGTCTGTCCGGAGTCGCCCGTCTGGTCGGTCATGAAGCGCCCCCGGCCTCGCCGACCAGGTCGCCGTGGTGGAGGGAAGCGACATCCGGATGCGCCCGCAGCCTCGACTTCAACGCGTTCTCGCCGTACGTCTTGTAGATCGGGTTCGCGGGGTCGAGGGTCACACCCGCGGCATCCCGGGCCAACTCCTCCGGCAGCACGAGGGCCGGCACCTTCGCGTCGAGGGCCGGGCTGAAGAAGAAGGGGATCGAGATGCGATCGTCGCCGATGCGGGGCGAGATGACCCGGTGCACGGTGGCCTTCAGGTAGCCGTCGGTGGCCACTTCGAGCAGCTCGCCGATGTTCACGACGAACGTTCCGGAGAGCGGGGGAGCGTCGATCCACTCGCCGTCCTTCTCGACCTGGAGGCCCGCCTTGCCGTCTTCGACGAAGAGCAGGGTCAGAACACCCGAGTCCTTGTGTGCGCCGACGCCCTGCTTGGGCTCCGGGTCGCTCTTGCCCGGGTAGCGCACGATCTTGATGAGCGGGAAGGGCCGGTCGGCGAACGCCTCGTCGAAGATGTCGGCGGGGGAGCCGAGCGAGACCGCCCAGGCGCGGAGCAGTGTCAGGGCGACCTCGGTGAGAGTGTCGCGCCACTCGGTCATCACCTCGCGGAGCTCCGGCAGGGCATCCGGCCACTGGTTCGGGCCTTCGAGGCGCCAGTAGTCGGCCACACCCTCGCCGCGGGCGACTGGCTCCCTCTCGGCGCCGATGTCGATCTGTTCGCGCCAGTCGACCCTGCCCTGGGTCAGCTCGCCGCCGACCCGGGTGTAGCCGCGGAACTGGGGGCTCTGTAGGTTCTCGATCGCGAGCTTGTCGGCCTCGGGCAGGGCGAAGAACGCCCGCGCGGTGCCGATGACCCTGTCGATGAGGGGCTGCGGCACGCCGTGGCCGGTCAGGTAGAAGAAGCCGAAATCGTGCGTGGCCTGCCGGAGTTCCGAGCGGAAGGCTTCCGCCTCGGCGTCGCCGCCCTGGAGTCGGGAGAGGTCGAGAACAGGGAGCCGCAGCTCGCTCTGGCCGAACGCGAGAGAAGAGGGTGTCGGCGTGGTGATTGACATGCATCAACGATAACGTCGATGTTTCGACTCTCATCCCTCAAGGAGTGAATATGACGCTCGCCGACGACGTGGCCCCCGGACTGACCGGAATCGAACAGCTGAGAGCGCTCATCGACGCCGGCGTGCAGCCCAACATCGGACGCACGATGAACTTCGATCTCGTCGAGATCGGTGAGGGAACGGCTGTGTTCACCGGCACCCCGACGGCCGATGTGTACAACCCGATCGGCTCGGTGCACGGTGGGTACGCCGCGGCCCTGCTCGACTCGGCCTGCGGGTGTGCCGTGCACTCACTGCTGAAGGCCGACCAGGCGTACACCACCCTCGAACTGAAGGTCTCGTACCTCCGCGGCATGACAGTCGACACCGGTGAGGTGCGAGCAGAGGGCCGGGTCATCAAGATGGGCGGCCGTGCGGCGTTCACCGAGGCGACGCTGACGGATGCTCAGGGGCGCCTGCTCGCGACGGCGACGTCGACGCTGCTGGTCATCCAGCGCTGAGCGGTGTTACTCCTGTGCGGAGTTCCAGTCGTCGGCACGCTCGACGTAGCCGCTCAGGATCTCGATGAAGTCGTCGTCGGGAACGTGGCTCGGGTCGACGTCGTACTTGTCGAGCTCGCGCTGCAGACGCTCGATCTCGGAGTCGATCTCCAACACGGCCAGGGCATTCGACTGCACCTGGTCGAGGTTGACCAGCATGTCGAGGGCCTTCTCGATGTCCTGGCGTCCGCCGAATTCGTAGTTGCTCATGGCCCGAGTTTAGGGCGTCGGAGATCGTAGGCTGGTGACGATGAGTGAGAGCGAGCCCGGCCCGGGCGACACCGAACCCCGGAGTGCCGCACCCGGGAACACCGACCCCCGCGACTACGAGCTGCCGTACGACAGCGACGTCGAGGTCGACGACATCGAGACCGGGTCGCTGGCGGCCCCGCCGTCGGCGCTGCCCGTTCACCTCCGTCCCAGCTTCCTCCTGCTCGTCGGGGTCGGCGGTGCTGCAGGCACGCTCGCGCGGTACACCCTGCAGCAGACCGTCGCTCCGCTCGGCGGTGTGCCGGTCATCACCCTGCTCATCAACCTCGCCGGTGCGTTCCTGCTGGGGCTGCTGCTCGAGACGCTGGTGCGGCGGGGAACAGACCAGGGAGCACGCCGTGTGCTCCGCCTGCTCCTCGGAACGGGCGCCCTCGGCGGCTTCACCACGTACAGCGCCCTCTCCGTCGACACGTTCACGCTCCTCCATGAGGGCGCCCCCGCTTCCGCCCTCCTCTATGCCTTCGGCACGCTCGTGCTGGGAGCGGTAGCGAGCATCGTCGGTATCGCTGTCGGCGTGCGGGCGAATCGCCGAGCTGACGGGAGAGACTGATGGCTCCGCTCCTCGTCGCCCTGCTGGTCGCCGTCTTCGGCGGGCTCGGGTCCATCACCCGCTTCGTCGTGGATGGGGTCGTCCGCTCCCGCCTCGGCACGGCCTACCCGTTCGGCACAACCCTCATCAACCTCAGCGGCGCCCTGTTTCTCGGCTTCGTCACCTCCCTTGCGCTCGGCCAGGTGCTCTCGAACGACTGGCGCCTCCTGCTCGGCACCGGTTTCCTCGGGGGGTACACGACGTTCAGCACCGCGAGTTTCGAGACGGTCAGGTTGCTGCAGGCGGGCCGGTACCGTGCGGCCCTCGCGAACGGTGTCGGGATGCTCGTGGTCTCCGTTGCTCTCGCGGGAGCGGGTTTCTGGCTCGGCACGTTCATCGCCGGTTCATAGAAAGCTCCAGCACCACACGCAGGTGCGCGGTCGACACTTGTACCCACAACCGGTGAAGGCGTGATCCGCAGCGACAGGACGTCGCAGGTCGCGTGCCGACGAGACAGGAGCCGCCATGAATCTGCGAGAGTCCGGGAAGAAGCGTGCAGCCGTCGTCACGGGTGCGCTCGGTGCGGCGAGCATCGTCGCCGCCGGCGCAACGAGCGCAGCACTCTGGCTGAACACACCGGTGTCCGGAAGCACCTCGGCTGAGACGTCGACCAGCGACACGGGAACCACCGAGTCCACGACCACCGAGTCCGGCAGCTCCAGCTCCGACACCGGTACGTCGGGTTCAGGCTCCGTCTCGTCCGGCTCGGGTGGCAACTCCCACGCCACGACGTCGGGTTCGTGAGATGAGCCGCGACCTCCGCGGAGCGCCGCCCGCCACGGCCTCCCGAGACTGGCCGGTCTGGAGCACGACCGCCCGCATCGTCGTGACCGATCCGGCGCTGGTGGATGCCGCATCCACCGTTCTGGTGACCGTGCTCGACGAGGTCGAGCGGGCCTGCAGCCGGTTCTCGCCCGCTTCCGAGCTGGCCCGCCTCCGACCGCAGTTGGCCGACGGCGCCCCGGTCAGCCCGATGCTGGCGACGCTGGTGGGTGTCGCACTCGCCGCCGCACGGCGTTCAGGCGGTTCGGTCGACCCGACTCTCGGCAACGCGATGAGCCGACTGGGCTACGACCGCGACTTCGCCGACCTCGACCCCGCGCGCGAGCCGGTGCACTCCGGACGACCTGTGCCTGCCGGACTGACTGTGCCTGCCGGACTGCCCGTACCGGTCATCACCCTCTCCTCATCCGTTCCCGGCTGGCGGCGCATCGGCCTCGTCGAGGAAGGCGATCAGACCCTGCTCGTCGTGCCGACCGATCTCGCCCTCGACCTCGGCGCCACCGCGAAGGCGTACGCCGCCGACATCGCCGCCGCCCGCGTCACGGAACAGCTCGGCTGCGGAGTTCTCGTGAGCCTCGGCGGCGACATCGCCACCGCCGGCCCCGCTCCAGAGGGCGGTTGGCAGGTGACCGTCTGCGACCTGCCGGGTGACCCCGAATGCCAGGTCACCCTCACCGCAGGCCAGGCGCTTGCAACATCGAGCACGCAGAAGCGGCGCTGGCGACAGCACGGGCAGACCTTCCACCACATCCTCGACCCCACGCGCGGCCTCCCGGCTGACCCGGTCTGGCGCACCGTGACCGTCGCAGCGGGCAGCTGTGTCGAAGCCAACACGCTGGCGACAGCATCCATCGTCCGGGGAGCGGGCGGACTGGTCTGGCTCGCCGCACAGCGGGCATCCGCTCGCCTCGTCGACCGGTCGGGCCGGGTGCTCGGCCTCTGCGGCTGGCCCGACGAGAACAGCGTGCACGTGTGGGCGGCGAGCTGATCATGGATGCCGCACAGCTCGATGCCGCTCTCTGGGCCCTCGGCCGCGGAACCGGCGTGGTGTCGCTCGTCGCCCTGACTCTGTCGATCGTGTTGGGCGTGCTCACCCGCTCCGGGCGGCCGCTGCCCGGACTCCCGAGGTTCTCGATCACGCTGCTGCACCGGAACCTCTCGCTGATCGCCTGCGTCTTCCTGGTCATCCACATCGTGTCGCTGTTCTTCGACTCGTTCGCCCAGCTGACCCTTCTCGACCTGGTGGTGCCGTTCTTCGGGAACTTCCTGCCGTTCTGGCAGGGGCTCGGCACGGTTGCCGTCGACCTGCTGATCGCTGTGATGGTGACCGCGCTCCTCCGCAACAGGCTGGGCCTCCGAACATTCCGCGTCGTGCACTGGCTGGTCTACGCGATGTGGCCCGTCGCCCTCGCCCACGGCATCGGCAACGGCACCGACGGCACGAGTCCGTGGTTCCTGTGGCTCGCCGCAGTCAGCGTGCTGCTGGTGGTGGCGTCTGTGGTCTGGCGGGTGTCGAGCCGGTTCGTGGAGTTCTCCGGGCTGCGTGTGACGGGGCTGCCCGACCCGGTCCTCACCATCTCGAGCAGGGAATCCCGATGACTCTCACCGCTCCCGTTCCGAGCCCTCCCGGAAACCCGGGCAGTACCCCCGCCCGGCCGCCGGGTCCTGCCGGCCCGCAGGGCACCGCGCGGCTCTTCCTCGCCCGCACAGCGGGGCTCGCCGATCACCGCGCGGCCTATGGCGAGTTCCCGCTCGTTCCGGCCGACGCGCTCATCGAGCAGCTGCGGCTCGCCGATCTCGTCGGTCGGGGAGGTGCCGGCTTCCCGGTCTGGCGGAAGCTCGATGCCACCCGGGACAAGGCCCCCCACCGGAAAACCACCCGCGACCCCTCGAAGCGGCCCGTCGTCATCGGCAACGGCTCGGAGGGCGAGCCGCTCAGCCGCAAAGACGAGACCCTGCTCTCGCGGTCGCCGCACCTGATCATCGACGGACTTCTGCTCGCCGCCGCTGCCGTCGGAGCATCCGCTCTGCATCTCTGCGTGTCGGCCGGCACCCGCCAGCCGCTCGAAGCGGCTCTGGCCGAGCGACCCGACGCCGGGCAGGTGAGAGTGCTGGTCGTGCCCGACGCTTTCGTCTCGGGCGAGGCCACGGCCGTCGCGAACGCCGTCGAACACGGGGTCAGCGTTCCCCGCGACCACACGCTGCACCTCAGCGAATCCGGAGTCGGCAGGCGCCCGACCCTCGTGCAGAACGTCGAGACCCTGGCGCAGCTGGCACTCATCGCACGGTTCGGTGCGGACTGGTACCGGTCGGTCGGAACCCCCGACGAACCCGGCACCCGACTCGTGACCGTCTCGGGCGATGTCGGTGCTCCGCAGGTGCTCGAAGTGGCCGGCGGAACACCGCTGTCGAGCATCCTGGCCGCCGCGGGTGCCGCACCGGGAAGCCTCCGCGCCGTGCTCATCGGCGGGTACCACGGAACCTGGCTCGGCAGCGAGCACCTGGGCACGCCGTTCTCACGCGACGGGCTCCGGATGCTCGGGGCAGCCCCGGGCGCCGGGATCCTCATCGCCCTCTCCGCAGCCCGCTGCGGGCTGGAGGTCTCTGCGGGCATAGCCGACTACCTCGCCGCCCAGACCGCGGGCCAGTGCGGTCCGTGTGTCAACGGTCTGCCCGCCCTCGCCGGGATGCTCGCGCGGCTCTCCCGCCGCGAACGGGATCCGCGGTTGCCGGCCGAGGTCGCGCGGCTCGCCGGCCTCGTCGACGGACGCGGTTCCTGCGCCCACCCCGACGGCACCGCCCGGTTCGTGATCAGCACGCTCAGTGCGTTCGAGGGGGATGTGCGTGCGCATCTCAGCGGAGTCTGCGAGGTGTCGCATGGCCGCGCGTGACGTCCCGGCCGGGCCGCCCGCCTCGCTGCACATCGACTGGACGCTCTGCGACGGGCGCGGGCTCTGCACCGAACTCCTGCCCGACCACCTCACCCGGGACGACTGGGGATACCCGCTGGCGCTCACGCCGGTGCGGGCCGACCGCTCAGACGTGCCCGTGCCTCGGGCGGCCATCGGCGCGGCCCGCGAGGCCGTGGCGCTCTGTCCGCGCCAGGCGCTGCGTCTCACGCTGCACGACTGAACACGCAGCACGACTGAACACAACGGTGCTAGACTCCCAAGGTTGCCGTAGAACGGCCGCGGACAAAGAGAGCCCACACAGAAGGTGTCGGGCGCCGCGCAATGAGAGAAAAGGGGTCATCTATGCCGCTAACGCCAGATGCCAAGAAAGCCATCATCGACGAGTACGCCACCCACCCAGGTGACACCGGTTCTCCCGAGGTGCAGGTCGCTATGCTGACCACTCGCATCCTCGATCTCACGGAGCACCTCAAGTTTCACAAGCACGACCACCACTCACGTCGTGGCCTGTTGCTGCTGGTCGGTCAGCGTCGCCGTCTTCTCGGCTACCTGCAGAGCGTCGACATCGAGCGTTACCGCTCGCTGATCGCTCGCCTGGGCCTTCGCCGATAGAGCGAGTCTTGGCGGATGGGCCGTTCTTCCTGCGGGAGGAGCGGCCCATTTCCATACCTCCCATGAAACGTCGAAAACTTCCTCTCTGGCGCTGGGACCCGTTCCTCGCCGCCCTCGTGCTCGTCCTTTCGCTCGTGGCGGCACTGTTCCAGCGGCTCGACATCCCGGTCGTGAGCCCGATTGCCCTGACGGTGCTCCTTGTTGCGGCTGTGGCCGCCGCGGTGCTGCTCGTGCTGCCGGTCTTCGTGCGGTCCCTCCGGCGTGACGGCGAGGGCAGCCTCGCCCTCACCGACGAGGTGCGGCTCGTACCGCTCCCCGTCACCGAGACGTTCCCGGTGGTCGACGGCCAGCGGCACCGGGCGAGCGTCGAGGCGACGCTGGCCCGCACCGGTGAGCACATCACGGCAGTGCTTGTTCCCGGGTCGACGGCCTGGCTCGGCCGCGACCTGCGGGTGGCCGTCGACGCCCTGGCCGGCGGCAAGCTCTACCGGGTCGGCTATCTGCCGAAGGAGATCGACCAGCAGACGGATGCCGCACTCCACCCCCTCGCCCTCCGCGGTGTGTACCGCACGGTGCCCCTCACGGTTCGGAGCGAGAAGAGCGCCGTCACCGGCAAGCTCCGCTTCGTGCTCGAGGTGCGGCTCGGACCGACTCTCGGCGAGCTCCCGGCCGAGGCCTGAGCTCCTGCCACCGCCTCGGCGTCAGCGGCTGTCCGTCAGCGGCTCTGCGCCCTCCCGAAGTACTCCTCGCTGCTGGTGAGCCCACCCCGCACGCCGGAGTCGCCGAGCCGGAGGTCGAGCGCGACCCAGGTCTTCAGGCCGCCGGCGTCGGGCTGCCGACCGAGGTAGCGGTCGTACATCGCCGCGACGCGCTTGCTGATCGTCTCCGTCGAGTTCCAGAACTGGTCGATCACCCAGGCCCGGCCGTGCTGGGCGACCAGCGCAGCCCAGAACGCGTAGTCCGCCGACGAGCCGGCGCGACTGAGAAGGGTGTTGTACAGCGCCGTCGCGTACGAGGTGTCGGAATTGCCGTGCTGGAGGTAGTACTCCTGGGAGGAGTACAGGGTCGTCTCGATGTCGTCTGTCGTTATCCCGCCGTGCTGCATGGCGTACAGCCAGTTCTGTCGGCCACCCTCCTCGGCGGTGCGCCCGAGGATGTCGCGGTAGGCGGCGTCGATCCGCTTCAGGCGGTATTCGTCACTGTTGACGAAGTTCGAGGAGATGATCGAGCGCGGGGAACCCGTCGCCAGGTGACCTTCCCAGAAGTTGATGTCCGAATCGCTCGGCAGTCGGCCGAGGTAGTCCTGGTAGAGCGCCGAGATGTACTTCGCATCCAGCGACGGGCCGCCGGCCGGGGTCTGCCCGTTCGATGCGAAGAGGTGCAGCTTCGAGTAGTCGCCGTTGAAGAGGTCCTGGTCGCCGGGGAAGGTTCCCGCGCTGGCGTACTGCCAGATCGAGTAGTCCGACCAGCCGGCCGGCAGGGTTCCCGCCCCGTCGGAGATCGACTCGGGCCAGCGGGCGATGAAGAGGGGATTGGCGCCGAACGAGGAATTGTTGCCGGTGCAGAGCCTCCACCAGTTCGTCGTGGAGTAGATCGTCGGCAGCACGCCGGTGCGGGCCAGCACGGTGTTCGAGAACTCCCTGATCCACGCCACCATCACGGCCTGGCTGAGCCCGTAGCAGCTGTTCGTGTGGTCTTCGCCGGTGTAGGGGTCGTACTCGATGTCGAGCATCGGTGGCAGGGTGCGCCCGTCGGGGCTCCAGCGGCCACCGTGGTCGACGAACCAGTTCGCCTGCACAGCCCCGGTCGATTCGAAGGGATTCGCGAAGTGGTAGGCACCGCGCACCATGCCCACGTCGGTCGCGCCCGACCACTGGCGTGAGAAGTGGCTGGAGGCGTAGTTGTTGCTCTCGGTGGTCTTGATGTACACGAACCGGGCCCCGTTCGCCCACGCCGTGTTCCAGTCGACGTCGGGTTGCCAGCCACTCACATCCATTCCGAGAACGTGCGTGCCGGGAGCGGCGGCTTCGCGGGCCTCCGTCGCGGACTGCGGGGCGAGCGACGGCGACTGCGGTTCCTCGGCGGCGAGCGTCGCGCCCATCACATGGTCGTGTGCGGCATTCTGCTGCTCGAGCGTGGGCTGGGCATCCGGTGCCGGCGACGCCGTGGCAACAGGCGCACCCGACACCAGCAGCGCCGCCGTCCCGAGGGCAACGAGTGCACGAAGAAGAGCTGACATAGACTCATATTATCACGCTCACCGGGCGCGCCGCTAGGCGCTGCGGGGGCCTGGCAGTAGACTGGGGTTGCTACACACGGAGCAGGCAGGGACGAAGCTGGTCACCGGTGGTGGTATCCCGAGCCGGGGCAGGTGCCCCGGTCCGCCCGCAGAGGGCCGTCGCTCGGTGTATTTCTACTGTTGGCCAGTCGTCAATTCGCTCCCGAGGCGTGCTCTGGCATGCCCTGCTCCGAAGAGGGATCGTCGCCCATACGGGGCGACGACGTTCTCCGCGCCGGTATGGCACGGAACGACTGTGTTGCCTGATGAATAAAGGAGAGAACCCCCATATGGAGGGTCCAGAAATCAAATACGCCGAAGCCGTTCTCGACAACGGCTCGTTCGGCACCCGCACGATCCGTTTCGAAACGGGTCGTCTTGCGCAGCAGGCACAGGGTGCCGTCGCTGCCTACCTCGACGAAGAGACGATGCTGTTGAGCGCCACGAGCGTCTCGAAGCACCCGAAGGACAACTTCGACTTCTTCCCGCTCACCATCGATGTCGAAGAGCGTTCCTACGCCGCCGGCAAGATCCCCGGTTCGTTCTTCCGTCGCGAGGGCCGCCCCTCCACCGAGGCCATCCTCGTCTGCCGCCTCATCGACCGGCCGCTCCGCCCGTCGTTCGTCACCGGCCTCCGCAACGAGGTCCAGGTCGTCATCACCGTGCTGTCGATCGCCCCGGGCGAGTTCTACGACGCGCTGGCCATCAACGCTGCATCCGCGTCGAGCCAGATCTCGGGCGTCCCGTTCTCGGGCCCGATCGGTGCTGTGCGCCTCGCGCTCATCGGCAAGCAGTGGGTTGCCTTCCCGACCGCGGCCCAGCTCGCCGATGCCGTCTTCGACATCGTCGTGGCCGGCCGCGTCGTCACCGACAGGAACGGCCAGCAGGATGTCGCCATCATGATGGTCGAGGCGGAAGCCACCGAGCACGCGTGGGGCCTCATCCAGGCCGGCGCGACGAAGCCCGACGAGGCTGTCGTCAGCCAGGGCCTCGAAGCATCGAAGCCGTTCATCAAGCAGCTGGTGGAAGCCCAGTCGCACCTCGCCTCGCAGAGCGCCAAGGCGATCGCCGAGTACCCGGTGTTCCTGCCGTACTCGAAGGAGTCGTACGACACCGTTGCGGGCCTCGCCTACGACGAGCTCGTGAACATCTACCAGATCGCCGACAAGATCGAGCGCCAGGATGCGGATGACGCACTCAAGGCCCGCGTCAAGTCGACCATCACCGAGCAGGTCGAAGCGGGCAGCGTCCCCGCTGTCGTGCTCGCCGAGTTCAGCGCCGCGTACAAGTCAGTCACGAAGGTGGTCGTCCGCGGCCGCATCCTCCGCGACGGCATCCGCATCGACGGCCGTGGCCTCAGCGACATCCGTCCGCTGGACGCCGAGGTCGAGGTCATTCCGCGCGTGCACGGTTCGGCGATCTTCCAGCGCGGCGAGACCCAGATCCTGGGCGTCACCACGCTGAACATGCTGAAGATGGAGCAGCAGATCGATTCGCTGAGCCCCGTCACCAAGAAGCGCTACATGCACCACTACAACTTCCCGCCCTACTCGACCGGTGAGACCGGCCGCGTGGGAACGCCGAAGCGTCGCGAGATCGGGCACGGCTTCCTCGCCGAGCGCGCCCTCGTGCCGGTGCTGCCGTCGCGTGAAGAGTTCCCCTACGCGATCCGCCAGGTCTCCGAGGCTCTCGGTTCCAACGGTTCGACGTCGATGGGCTCGGTCTGCGCCTCGACCCTGTCGCTGCTGAACGCCGGTGTGCCGCTCCGCGCACCCGTCGCCGGCATCGCGATGGGACTCGTCTCCGACGAGGTCGACGGGGAGACGCGCTACGCGGCCCTCACCGACATCCTCGGTGCCGAAGACGCCCTCGGCGACATGGACTTCAAGGTCGCCGGAACGAGTGAGTTCATCACGGCCATCCAGCTCGACACGAAGCTCGACGGTATCCCCACGTCGGTGCTCGACGGCGCGCTCGGCCAGGCGAAGGCCGCCCGTACCGCGATCCTCGAGGTGCTGAACGCTGCGATCTCCACGCCCGACGAGATGGCCCCGACCGCGCCCCGCGTGATCTCGGTCCAGATCCCGGTCGACAAGATCGGTGAGCTGATCGGCCCGAAGGGCAAGACGATCAACCAGATCCAGGACGACACCGGAGCCGACATCTCCATCGAGGAAGACGGCACCGTCTACATCGGTGCGGTCGACGGCCCGTCGGCTGAGGCGGCACGCGCGGCGGTCAACGCCATCGCGAACCCCCTCAACCCAGAGGTCGGCGAGCGGTTCCTCGGAACCGTCGTCAAGATCGCGACGTTCGGTGCGTTCGTCTCGCTCATGCCCGGCAAGGACGGCCTGCTGCACATCAGCGAGGTCCGCAAGCTCGCCGGTGGCAAGCGTGTCGAGAACGTCGACGACGTGCTCGGTGTCGGCCAGAAGATCCAGGTCGAGATCACCAAGATCGACGACCGTGGAAAGCTGTCGCTCGCCCCGGTGATCGACGAGGCCGAGCTCGAGAACAACCTCGTGGCTGTCGCGGCAGACACCGAGGGGTCCGCAGCTCACAGCGAGGGTCCCGCGGCTCCCGCCGAAGGCTAGTCGCACCCCGCTCCACCCGGTCGGCTCACGTCGATCCGCCTTCTGCCCCCGCAGTCGGCACCGGATGCCCGCCAGAACCTGCTCTTCCCGAGCGGTCCTGGCGGGCATCCGTCGTTGTGCTTCTACCACGCCGGGAAGGGCGGGACGAGCATCCGGAAACCTCTTGCAGCGGAGGCCCGCAGGGAGGGATGATCACTGCAGAGAGAAGGCCCGCCATGAGTCGCACTGCACTGTCCACGAAGTCCGTCCAGTTCGCCGAGTTCGGCGGCGTCGAGGTGCTCGAGTTCATCGAGGGGCCGATGCCGGTGCCCCGCCCCGGCGAGGTGATCGTCGAGGTGCTGGCCGCCGGGATCAACCACATCGAGGCGTACGTGCGCCAGGGGCAGTTCGCCGATGTGCTCGAGACGTCGAAGCACCAGACCCAGGGCAGCGACTTCGCGGGGATCGTCGTGGCCGTCGGCGACGGGGTCACGCAGTTCAAGCGCAATTCGGAGGTGCTCGGCCACGCGCGGATGTCGTCGCACGCGTACCACATCGCGGTGAAGGCCTCGAGCCTGGTGGCGAAGCCCAAGCAGCTGTCGTGGGAGGTCGCGGGGTCGTTGTTCCTCGCCGGTCTCGCGGCCCATGACCTCGTCGACCAGGTCGGTGTCGGGCACGGTGACACGGTGGTCGTGTCGGCTGCAGCCGGGGGAGTGGGCAGCATCGAGATCCAGCTCGCGAAGCTGCGGGGCGCGACCGTCATCGGCACCTGCGGCGAACGGAACTTCGACTACCTGCGCCAGCTCGGCATCAAACCGGTGGTCTACGGCGACGGTATGGTCGAGCGCATCGAGAAGCTCGCGCCCGACGGCGTCGACGCCTACATTGACAACTTCGGCCAGGACGGCGAGGCGATCGCCGAGGAGCTGGGTGTCGAGACCCGGCGTTACGTTTCGAGCGACGACCGCAAGGAGCTCGAACTGGCGACGATCTGGCCGGACGAGGCCACCGAGAAGCACAACACCGACGTGCTCACGAAACTCGCCGCCCTGGCCGCCGACCGGCAGATCTCCGTGCTCATTTCGGGCTTCTACCCCTTCGGTTTCGTGCGTGAGGCATTCGACGACCTGGAGAAGCGCCACGCCCGGGGAAAGATCGTCCTCGGAATGAAGCCCGCCAACGGCCTCAGCGTGCGGAAGGCCCGGGATGTCTCGGATGCCCGGGACTGACGCCCGCGCCAGACGGCGGTGAGGCTGACCATCACCCCCCTTCCGCGGCACATCAGCCGGATCATCCAGCGTTCCATCGGCTAGTGTTGTCTCCGATGAACGGTGCTGTTGCTCTCCCCTTAGACCTGCCCGAGTTGTCCCTCACCGCTTCCGGTGACGCCCTTGTGAGGCGTTCCGTGCTGCCGAGTGGCATCCGGATCCTGAGCGAACGCGTGCCGGGGGCACGGAGTTCCACGATCGGCTTCTGGGTGGCGGTCGGCTCGCGTGACGAGCTCGGGGCCGACGGTCCGGTGCCCTCCCGCTTCGGTTCGACCCACTTCCTCGAGCACCTGCTCTTCAAGGGCACACCGAAGCGCACGGCGCTCGACATCGCCGTCTCGTTCGACCAGGTCGGTGGCGAGCACAACGCTCTCACCGGCAAGGAGTACACCTGCTACTACGCGAAAGTGCAGGACAGGGACCTCCCGATGGCCGTCGACGTGCTCGCCGACATGTTCACCTCGTCGCTGCTGGACCCCACCGAGTTCGAGAACGAGCGCGGCGTCATCCTCGAAGAGCTCGCGATGGCGGATGACGACCCGAACGACGTCGTGGGGGAGCGCCTGTTCGAGGCTGTGCTGGGCGATCATCCGCTCGGCCGGCCGATCGGCGGCACCGGCGACACGATCCGCGCGGTCAGCCGGGATGCGGTCTGGGAGCACTACCTCGCGAACTACCGCCCGAACGACCTCGTCGTCACGGTCGCGGGAGCCGTCGACCACGACGAGCTCGTCGCACGGGTCGAGGCCTCTGTGTCGGCCGCCGGCTGGGATCTCAGCGGCGCGGCGCGACCCGTCGAACGGCGGAACGGCGACTCTGTGAGTGTCCGTCGCGGTTCTGCCCTGTCGATCACCACCCGCCCGAACGAGCAGGCCGTCGTCATGCTCGGCTACCCGGGTCTCGTGGCAACGGATGATCGCCGCTCCTCCCTCAGCGTTCTGAACGCCGTCTTCGGCGGAGGCATGTCGTCCCGCCTCTTCCAGGAGGTGCGCGAGAAGCGGGGGCTTGCCTACTCGGTCTACTCCTACGCTGCCGGGTACTCCGACGCGGGCCTGTTCGGCATGTACGCCGGATGCTCGCCGAAGAACGCCGCGCAGGTCAGCGAACTCCTGCTCGAGGAGTTCCGCCGGCTCGCGGAGGGCGGCATCACAGGCGAGGAGCTCCAGCGCGCGAAGGGCCAGCTCTCCGGTTCGGCTGCGCTCTCGCTCGAAGACAGCGACACCCGGATGTCGCGGCTCGGCCGTTCGGAGATCACGACGGGCGAGTTCGCCGACCTCGACGAAGGGCTCCGCCGTCTCGAAGCGGTGACGGTGGATGACGTGCAGCAGCTCGCGACAGAGCTCCGTTCGCGGCCGCTCTCGGTCGCGGCGGTCGGCGCGCTCGAGGCGAGCACATTCGACGGGGTGGTGCACTCGTGACGATGGGCCATGTTCTCTACCTGGTGCGCCACGGCGAGCAGGTCGACGCAGAGTACGGGGTCGCCGACGGGCCGCTCTCCCCGCGGGGAGAGCGCCAGGCGCGACTTCTGGCCGACCGGCTGGGCGGCGTGCCGTTCGACAATGTCTGGCACTCGCCGCTCCAGCGCGCCGAGGAGACCGCCGCCATCATGGCCCGGCAGCTTCCCGCGCTCGACCCGAAGCCCACCCCGCTGCTGTTCGACTGCGTTCCGACCGAGTACAGCCCGGAGATGCCGAAGGCGTTCGAGCCGTTCTTCAACTCGGTGACCGAAGACGAGGTCGACGCGGGCCGGGCGCAGATGTCCGACGCGGTCGCCGAGTTTTTGACGCCGTCCCGGGAGACCACCCACGATCTGCTGATCACGCACAACTTCGTCATCGGCTGGTTCGTGCGCGAGGCCCTCAGCGCGCCGGGCTGGCGGTGGGTCGGCGTGAACCAGGCCAATTGCGGTCTCACGATCATCCGGTACCGGAGCGGGCGGATGCCCGAGCTCGTGACGCACAACGATCTCGGCCACCTGCCGGTCGAGCTCCGTACCGGCCTCGCCGACCAGCAGCCCTACTGACGCGGCCTCAGCCCAGCGCTTTGCGGTACCAGTTCGTCGCGTTCGGGTTGTCGTTGTACGCGGGGATGTTCTCGTAGCCGCGCCGCGCGTAGAGCTTCGCGGCCCCGAGCAGGCTCGCGTTCGTGTCGAGCACGACGGCGGTGGCGCCGAAGTCCCGCGCCCGGTCTTCGAGCCGCTGCATCAGGATGCCCGCCCAGCCCTGCCCGCGTGCCGGCGGTTCCAGCCAGACGTGTTTGACCTCGAACGTGGTGTCGTCCTGTCGCCGAATGCCGCCGCAGCCGACCGGCCCATCGTCATCGCCGCGCAGAAGCAGAAAGACGCCCTCCGGTGGTAGGAAGAGGGCCGGATCGGGGAACGTCACCCGGTACGTGCCGCGTTCGGGCGGGAAGCCGTCGGCCCGGGAGGCGAAGTAATGCTCGAGGAGCAGCCGGGCGTCCGGATCGCTGACGGGGCATTCGACGACGTGCACAGGGAAAGCCTACGCGCGCTTGGTAGATTGGCTGTATGAGTACCAAGGTGGCCATCGTCGGTGCGTCGGGCAAGATGGGGCGGCTGGCGCACGAGCTGCTGACGCGCCGGGCGGGCGACGCGGCAGCTGCGACGTCTGCAGAAGCTGCGGCGTCTGCAGATGCGGAGCCGGAGTTCGAGATCGTCGCCGAACTGGGTTCGAAAGACGCGCTC
Source organism: Subtercola boreus (assembly GCF_006716115.1). Classification (NCBI taxonomy): domain Bacteria; kingdom Bacillati; phylum Actinomycetota; class Actinomycetes; order Micrococcales; family Microbacteriaceae; genus Subtercola; species Subtercola boreus. The sequence goes on from NZ_VFOO01000001.1 coordinate 993,280, forward strand.
GACGGGATGATCGGGGCCGACGTCGTGCTCGACGTCACCGTGCCGGGGGCCAGCCAGTCCGTCGTCGACTTCGCGGTCTCGCACGGCATCAACGTGCTCGTCGGCACCTCGGGCTGGTCGGGCGACCGCATCCTCGCACTCGAGCACCGCGTCTCCGCCACTCCCGGCACCGGGGTGGTGATCGTGCCGAACTTCTCGCTCGGCTCGGTGCTCGCCACCGCCTTCGCCGCCATGGCCGCGCAGTTCTTCGACTCCATCGAGATCGTCGAGGCGCACGGCTCGACCAAGCTCGACTCCCCGTCGGGCACCGCCGTGCGCACCGCCGAACTCATCGCGGCCGCCCGGGCGGGTGTCGGCCCCGTCTCCGCGCCGCACACCGACCAGCGCGCCCGCGGCCAGCAGGTGGCGAGCGTTCCCGTGCACAGCCTGCGGCTGCAGGGCGTCGTCGCGAAGCAGTCCGTGATCTTCGGCGGTGTCGGTGAGGTGCTGACCCTCAGCCACGAGACACTGTCGTCGACGTCGTACGAGGCCGGCATCCTGCTCGGCCTCCGCGCGGCGACCACCGCCACGGGGGTGACAGTGGGTCTCGACCGGCTCCTCGACCTGACCAGGCTGCTCGGTGCACCGAGCACGCCGAACGACAGCTGGAAGCCGGAGCCCGAGCGCGTCTCCGGCCAGGCTGCGCGGGTGACCACCGCATGAAGGGCCGGATCGCGGCGCTCGTGATGGCCCTGCTGCTCGTGCTCTATCTGGGGCTGGTGTTCCAGCGGGCGATTCTCTTCATCGGTTCCGGTGTTGCGGTGGGAATCGTCATCGGGATCGCCCTGTTGGTGCTGCCGATCGTCGGGGCCTGGGCGCTCTACCGCGAGCTGCTGTTCGGGTTCCGCACCCAGAAACTCGTCGGCATCCTGCGGCAGACCGATGACCTCCCGGTGGACGATCTGCCGAAACGCCCCAGCGGTCGTCCCTTCCGCGCGGAGGCCGATGAAGAGTTCGAGGTCTACCGGGCAGAGGTCGAGTCGGCTCCCGAAAGCTGGAAGGCGTGGTTCCGGCTGGGTCTCGCGTACGACGCGAGCGGCGACCGAAAGCGCGCGCGCAGCGCACTGCGTCAGGCGATCGCGTTCTACCGGGCGGAGCCGAACGCGGCGTGAGGCCGGGCTGCCTCAGCCGGCCAGCGCCTTCGCGACCGTCTGGCGGAGGTCGGTGTCCCTGAAGGTGAACCCGTCGGAAGCGATCAGCTCCGACGACTCGTTCTGGTCGCTGAGGATGAGTTCCCTGCCCGCATCGGCCAGGATTCCCTTGATGGCCCACGCCGGCGCCGGCAGCCAGTAGGGGCGGTGCACCTGCTCCGCGATCGCGCGCATCACCTCGGCGGCGGTCGCCGGGGTCGGCGCGGCGAGGTTCACGGCCCCGCTCAGCTTCGATTCGAGCAGGTGCCGGATGCCTGCAGCCTCGTCGTACAGGCTGATCCAGGGCCAGTGCTGCGCACCGGAGCCGAGAGGACCCGCGCCGCCGAGCCGCGCGATCAGGCTGAGGGTCTTCGTCAGGCCGCCCGGTCCGAGCACCACCCCCGTGCGGAAGTTCACGACCCGGGTGGCCGGTAGCGCGATCTGTGAGGCGCGCTCCCAGGCGTCGACGACCTTCGGCAGGAAGCCCTCGCCCATCGCGCTCTGCTCCGTCAGCACCTCACCGGGCCGGTCGCCGTAGTAGCCGACGGCCGATCCGCTGAGGAAGACCGCCGGGGGGTTCTCTGCCCGGGCGATCGCTGCCGCGAGGGTGGTGGTCGCATTGACCCGGGAATCGAGGATCGTGCGCTTGTACGACAGCGTCCAGGGCAGGCGGGAGATGGATGCTCCCGAGAGGTTGATCACGGCGTCGGCGTGTTCCACCGTCTCCTGGTTCAGCCACCGGGCATCCGGGTCCCACATGCGTTCGTCGGCGGCGCGGGTCGGGTGTCGCACAAGCCGCACCACCGTGTGGCCGGCGTCTCGGAGCTGCGTGGTGAGCTCGGTGCCGATGAACCCCGACCCACCGGAGATGAGGATGTGCATGGCGTCACGGCCTTCCGGTTCGGTCTCTACAGACTACATTCAGATTGGCCCAGCACACTGGGCGTCGGCGCTCCACCGGGGCCTCTGGGGGCAGAGCAGTACAGATCGAGGTTGTGGCATGGGTTCTCTCGGGAGCGCCAGCATCGTCGACGGTCCCGTCGTCTGGGCGGTCTACGCCGTCGCGGCCCTCCTCGCTCTCTGCCTCCTCCTGGTGCGGCCGAACCGGGGCTGGCTCCGGGGCCGCTGGGTCACGGTCGCCGTCGTCTCGATGCTGGTCGGCGCCGGTGCCGGCCTACTGCTCACCTGGTTCACGGATGACCTGCTGAACCTCTTCGGTGTCGACTTCTCGTTCGTGACCCGGGCCTGGATCGCCGTCTCGGTGGCCGGCGTCGCCCTCGGGTTCTGCTCCGTCGTGGCGGGCCGCCTCCGCCGGAAGCTGCTCGGCATCGTCGGCGTGCTCGTCTTCCTCGCCACGGGTGCGATGAGCATCAACATCGACATCGGAACCTACCCCACCCTGCAGTCGCTGGCCGGGGTGAGCCCCTACGACACCTCGACGCTGCCGGCGCTCGGCAGAGCGACCACCCTTCCGATGCCCCTCGAGGCCAGCTGGGTACCGCCCTCCAACCTCCCTGCGGCGGGTTCGATCTCCAGCGTGCGGATCCCGGGAACGGTGTCGGGGTTCGACGCCCGGGACGGCCTGGTCTACCTTCCCCCAGCGGCCCTGGTGGCGAACCCGCCGGTGCTGCCTGTCGTCATCGCGCTCTCGGGCCAGCCCGGAGCGCCGGCGGACCCTCTCGTCTCCGGCCACCTCGCCGAGTCGCTCGACGCGTTCGCGAAGGCGCACCACGGGCTCGCCCCGATCGTCGTCAGTCCCGACCAGCTCGGTGCCCCCGAGAACAACCCGATGTGCGTCGACGGCGCGCTCGGCAACGCGGCCACCTACCTCACTGTCGATGTCGTCGCCTGGATCACCGCGCACCTGCCGGTCGCCGACCCACCAGACCAGTGGGCGATCGCAGGATTCTCCGAGGGCGGCACCTGCGCCGTCCAGCTCGGCGCCGAGCATCCGGAGCTCTTCGGCGCGCTGCTCGACATCTCGGGCGAGCTCGTGCCGACCAACGGCAGCACCGTGCAGGAGACGATCGACTCCGGTTTCGCGGGCAGCCTCGCCGCCTACACGGCTGCGCAGCCGCTCACGATCCTGAAGGAACACACACCCTACGCTGGGAGCTTCGCCGTGTTCGCCGTCGGGGAGAACGACGCCGAGTTCCGAACGACGGCTCTAGAGGTGTCGGCTGCTGCGAAGGCGGCCGGGATGACCACCACCTTCTTCGAGGCACCGGGAAGTGCCCACGACTACACGACGGCGACCTACGCGTTCGCCCGCGGCGTCGCGCTCCTCTCCTCGCACTGGGGGCTCGCCACGTGACGGCGCCCCAGACGGCAGCCCTGCCTGCGGAGGTGAAGGCGCCCGCGAAAAGGCGTCGGTGGCTCGGCTCGGTCGGCCGCTGGGCCGCCTCCATACCGTTCACCTGGGTGATCGTCGGCGTCGCGATCGCCGTCGGCATCCTGCAGATGGTCTTCCGCGCCTCTCTCGGCCGGCTCTTCGGGAGCCTGCTGTCGCTGAGCTTCGACCAGGTCGTCAGCCAGCACCACTGGTTCGCCGGGATCACGAGCGTGCTGTTCGCCGCTCGGGCCCTGCACATCGTCGTTCTGATGCCGATCATCCTGATCGTGCTCGGGGCAGCCGAACGACTGCTCGGCACCTGGCGCACCGTGATGGTCTACCTCACGGTGGCGGTGGTCGCGACCGCCCTCGGCCTGGCGCTCCAGGGCCTCGGCATCTGGCTCGGGGTGATCGTGGCCGAGCAGGTGCGGTCGATGGCGACGATCGATCCGCTCATCCCCGTGGTCGGAGCCATTCTGGCCGCCAGTGCGTTTGCCGGTCCGTTGCTCCGGCGGCGCATCCGGGTCCTCGGTTTCGCGGCCCTCCTCATGTTCGTGCTCTACTCGGGCCTGCCGTCCGACCTCTACCGGCTTCTGGCCGCGGTCGTCGGGCTGCTGTTCGGCATGTACCTCCGCCGTCGCCAGCACGGGCCGGCAGCGCGCCGGGTCACCCGCAGCAGCCACCGCGAGCTCCGGTCGCTGCTCGCCTCGCTCGTGGCCATCACCGCGGTCGGCCCGTTGATCACGATCGTCTCGCCGAACGGCTTCGGGCCGTTGCAACCCCTGGGCCTCCTCTTTCGCGACACGCTCTCGAGCCAGGCGGACATCGCCGCCGCCTGCGTGTCGGGGCAGTACAGCGAAGCCTGCTCGGATGCCGTCGCCGCGGCGCGGCTCGACGGCGTCGGACCGGTGCTCGTCACGCTCCTCCCGCTCGTCGTGCTGCTCGTCTCCGCCCTCGGCATCGTGCGGGGAAGACGGGTCGCGCTCTGGCTCGCCGTCGCGGTCAACCTCTTTCTCGCCGTGCTCGGGGTGACCTACTACGGGGTCTTCCCCTCGCTCGGCGCGAACACGTTCTTCGACCTCTCGAACGGCCAGTTCGACCAGCACAGCGTCTCCGTCGTGATCTCCATCGTCCTGCCGCTGCTGATCGCAGGCCTCCTCGTCTCGTCGCTCCGCATCTTCCCCACCGAGTTCTCCTCCGGTGCGACCCCCCGCTTCTTCCTGGTCGTCGCCGCGGCCCTGGCCGTGGTCGGTTCGCTCTACCTGTCGGTCGCCTGGCTGCTCCGGAACGACTTCGCCCCCGCGGTGACCATCGGTGACCTCCTCTCGGATCTGCCCGAGCGATTCATGCCTGTCGGCTTCCTCTCCCTCGAACGCTCCGAGGTTCTGCCGTCCAGTGATGCGACGCGCCTGCTCTACGAATGGGTGGGGCCGGTCTTCTGGCTCATCGTCATCGCCGCGGCGGCGCTCTCGATCAGCCGGCTGAAGGTGGGTTCCGAGGCGAACGCGAGTGCGCGGATCCGGTCGCTCCTGCACTCCGGGGTGACGGGCTCGCTCTCCTGGATGGCGACCTGGACCGGGCACCACTACTGGTTCCAAGGGCCGGAGCCGGGAGCTCCCGCGGTCGCCTACCGGGTGATCAACGGCATCGCCATCGCGACGGGGGAGCCGCTCTGCGCTCCGGATGACCGGGCCGGAGCGATCGCGGACTTCGCCAGGTACTGCACCGACCATGGCTGGACGCCGGTGTTCTACGCGGTCTCGGGCGACCTCGTGCCGCACTTCCGCCAGATGCACTGGTCGCTCATGCAGATCGCCGAGGAGGCTGTCGTCGAGGTGTCGTCGTTCAGTCTCGAGGGCAAGAAGATGCAGGGCATCCGCACCGCCATCAACAAGGCCGTGAAGCTCGGCATCACCGCCGAGTGGACGTCGTTCGCCCGGCTGAGCGCCTCGCAGATCGCCCAGGTGCGGGACATCTCCGAGCTCTGGGTCGCCGAGAAGGACTTGCCCGAAATGGGGTTCACGCTCGGCGGACTCGACGAGCTCACCGATCCGGATGTGCGGCTCATGCTGGCCGTCGACACCGACGGCTCCGTGCTCGGCGTGACCAGCTGGCTGCCGAGCTACCGGCGCGGCGAGGTCTGCGGGTGGACCCTCGACTTCATGAGGCGGCGGCCGGACTCGGTGAACGGCGTGATGGAGTTCCTGATCGCCGAGACCATCCTTCGCGCCCAGGAGTCGGGCCTCGACTTCGTGAGCCTCTCAGCGGCGCCGCTCGCGCAAGGAGCCCCGGAGGGCGGAGAGCGGCAGGAGGGCGCCACCCAGGCGCTCCTCTCCGTGCTGGGCCGAGCGCTCGAGCCGGTCTACGGGTTCCAGTCCCTGCTGTCGTTCAAGCAGAAGTTCAAGCCCGCTCGCGTGCCGCTCTACCTCGCGTATGCCGATCCGCTCTCGCTCCCGGTGGTGGGCGTCAGCCTGGCCCGCGCCTATGTGCCGACATTCTCGGCCCGGCACGCCTTCGGCTTCCTCACCCGCGGTTCGTAGTGCTAGCCTGCAAGGGTGTCTTTCGGTCTCCTGCTTCTTAGCTGCCGCGACGGGTCTTAGCCAGGCCTTCCCCGTCGCGGAGTCCGGCGCGTGCATTTCGCCCCCCGGCCAGACCCCAGAAGACAGCAGGAGAGAGCCATGAAGAACACCCAGACCGCATCGGTCATGCCGATCCACAAGTACCGCCCGTACAACGAGACGTTCGCCGTCGATCTGCCCGACCGCACGTGGCCCGCGAAGACGATCACCGAGGCTCCGCGCTGGTGCGCCGTCGACCTCCGTGACGGCAACCAGGCCCTCATCGACCCGATGAACCCCGAGCGCAAGCGCATCATGTTCGACCTGCTGGTGCGCATGGGCTACAAGGAGATCGAGATCGGTTTCCCGAGCGCCAGCCAGACCGATTTCGACTTCGTGCGCAGCCTGATCGATGAGAACGCCATCCCCGACGACGTCACGATCCAGGTGCTGACGCAGGCCCGGGAGAGCCTCATCTCGCGAACCTTCGAGTCGTTGAAGGGCGCGAAGCAGGCCATCGTGCACCTCTACAACTCCACGAGCATCCTGCAGCGCGATGTCGTCTTCCGGAGCGACCGGCAGGGCATCGTCGACCTGGCGCTCGAAGGTGCGCGGCTCTGCAAGCAGTACGAGGCGACGATTCCCGGCACCACGATCTACTACGAGTACAGCCCTGAGAGCTACACCGGCACCGAGCTCGACTTCGCGCTCGAGATCACCAACCAGGTCATCGAGATCTTCGAACCGACTCCCGAGCGGAAGGTGATCGTCAATCTGCCGGCCACCGTCGAGATGTCGACCCCGAACGTCTACGCCGATTCGATCGAGTGGATGTCGCGTCGACTCGCGCACCGTTCGAACGTGATCCTGTCGCTGCACCCGCACAACGACCGCGGCACGGCTGTCGCTGCGGCTGAGCTCGGCTACCTGGCCGGGGCCGACCGCATCGAAGGCTGCCTGTTCGGCAACGGGGAGCGCACCGGCAACGTCGACCTCGTCGCCCTCGGCATCAACATGTTCACGCAGGGCATTGACCCGCAGATCGACTTCAGCGACCTCGACGGCGTGCGCCGCACGGTCGAGTACTGCAACCAGCTGAAGGTGGCCGAGCGTCATCCGTGGGCCGGCGACCTCGTCTACACGGCCTTCAGCGGCTCCCACCAGGACGCGATCAAGAAGGGTTTCGAGGCCATGGAGGCCGACGCCGCGTCGCAGGGCGTCGACGTCGACTCGCTGCTCTGGGCTGTTCCCTACCTGCCGGTCGACCCCAAAGACCTCGGCCGCTCGTACGAAGCGGTCATCCGGGTCAACTCGCAGTCGGGCAAGGGCGGGGTCGCGTACCTGCTGAAGAACGACCACAAGCTCGACCTCCCGCGCCGCCTGCAGATCGAGTTCAGCGGTGTGGTGCAGGCCAAGACGGATGCCGACGGCGGCGAGGTCACGAGCGACCAGATCTGGGACATCTTCCAGGACGAGTACCTGCCGGCCCCGTCCTCCCGTGCCGAAGACAGGTGGGGTCGTTTCGAGCTCACCCGCACCAGTACGTCGAGCGACCTGACCGGCCAGACCTCCCTCGCGGTCGACCTGCGGGTCGGTGACGAGTCCCGCTCCCTCGTGGGCGGCGGCAACGGACCGATCGCGGCGTTCCTCGACGTGCTCGGCCAGGAGGGCGTCGAGGTACGCGTCTTCGACTACGTCGAGCACGCTCTCAGCGCAGGTGGCGACGCCCTCGCGGCAGCGTACGTGGAATGCCAGGTCGAGGGCGTGACGTTCTGGGGTGTGGGCATCGACGCCGACATCTCGACGGCATCGCTGAAGGCCGTGGTCAGCGCGGTGAACCGGGCGATCCGGGTCACCGGTCGCGACCGGGAGCTGGCTTCGGCCTAGCTGATTCGGCATCACCTGGGCCGGCTCAGCCGGTTCGAGAGGGGCGCCTCCCAGCACTGTCAGCGGTGCGGAGGATAATGGGTGGGTGCCCCTCTACCGTGATGAAGTCGTCGTGCTGCGCACCCACAAGCTGGGTGAAGCCGACCGCATCGTCACGATGCTCTCGCGCCAGCACGGCAAGATCCGGGCCGTCGCGAAGGGGGTGCGCCGCACGGCGTCGAAGTTCGGCGCCCGGCTCGAACCGTTCATGGTCGCCGACGTGCAGTTCTTCGAGGGGCGAACGCTCGACACGATCACGCAGGCGGTGACCATCGCCTCCTACGGCGCAGAGATCGCTTCGGACTACGGCAGCTACACCGCCGCGAGTGCGATGGTCGAGACGGCCGACAAGCTGACGGATGCCGACGCGACGCAGCAGCAGTACCTCCTCCTCGTGGGAGCTCTCCGCTCGCTGTCGCGGGGCGAGCACGGTTCGAGCCTGACGCTGGACTCCTACCTGCTCCGCGCACTGTCGATGGCGGGCTGGGCGCCGAGCTTCTTCGACTGCGCGGTCTCCGGGGCTCCCGGCCCGCACTCGGCCTTCGTCGTGCAGCTGGGCGGTGTCGTCAGCGATGAACTCGCCCCACCCGGCACGCCCCGGCTCGACCCCGACACCCTCGGTCTGCTGAGCGCGCTGCTCTCCGGTGACTGGATCCTCGCCGACGCCGCGGCAGACCGGGTCAAGTCCCAGGCCAGCGGCATCGTGGCCGCGTACGCGCAGTGGCACCTGGAGCGCGGGCTCCGTTCGCTGCAGCACGTGGACCGGTCGAACGAACCGGTGAAGACCCTCCGGGACGCGCAACTGGCCCGCCACGCAGCATCCGGAACCTTCACCCCCACACCGAAAGCCCCGATCGTATGAGCCGAGTCGGCAAGACCTCACCCCTGGCCGCGGAGTTCAGGCCCCTCGACTACACCGGCCTGTACCCACCGGAGATCCCGGTGTCGCAGGTTCCGAAGCACGTCGCGATCGTGATGGACGGCAACGGCCGCTGGGCGAATGCCCGCGGTCTGACGCGGGTGGAGGGCCACAAGGCGGGCGAGGCGGCGCTGCTCGACGTGGTCGCCGGCGCCATCCAGATCGGGGTGAAGCACCTCAGCGTCTACGCGTTCTCCACCGAGAACTGGAAGCGCTCGCCCGACGAGGTGCGCTTCCTGATGGGCTTCAACCGCGAGGTGCTGCACCGCCGCCGCGACCAGCTGAACGAATGGGGCGTGCGGGTGCGCTGGGCCGGCCGTCGGCCGAGGCTCTGGGCGTCGGTCATCAACGAGCTGCAGTTTGCCGAGCAGCTCACCGCCTCGAACTCGACCCTGACGCTCACGATGTGCGTCAACTACGGAGGGCGCAACGAGCTCACGGATGCTGTGCAGAAGCTCGCCGTCGAGGTGGCGGCCGGGCGGTTGAAGCCGTCGGGCATCTCGGAGAAGCTCATCCAGAAGAACCTCTACGTGCCCGATCTGCCCGACGTCGACCTCTTCGTCAGGAGCTCGGGCGAGCAGCGCACCAGCAACTTCATGCTCTGGCAGTCGGCGTACGCGGAGATGGTCTTCCTCGATCGGCTGTGGCCCGACTTCACCCGCGCGGATCTCTGGCAGGCGATCGACCACTACACCGGCCGCACCCGCCGCTTCGGCGGCGCCGTCGACACCCCCACCGGCCCGTGAGCCTGCTGGCTGCTACGTGCGGGGCTTGAGGGGGTCGGTGATGTCGGCGATCGTGGCGCCGAGGGCGGCGAGCAGCGCATCCGCTTCGGTGAAGAGGGAGTGGCCGTGCTCACCTGCCCCCAGCGCGACACGGCGGCCGGTCATCCGTTCGTCGGCGAAGACCGGCAGCGCCGTGGTGCTGCCGAGCGGGGTGATGGTGCCCCGCTCGTAGCCCGTCGCTTCGAGCGCCGCCTCGGGGGACGGCAGCGAGAGCTTGTTGACACCGACGAGCGCGCGGAGCTTCGCCCAGCTGATCTGCCGGTCACCGGGGACGAGGGCGAAGAGGTAGTCGCCGTCGTGCCGCTTCACGACGAGGGACTTCACGATGTCGGACGGCTGGAGCCCCAGCAGCGCGGCCGCCTCGTCGAGGCTCCCGGCGGCGGGCCGTTCGACGATCTCGATCGCGAGGCCGCGCTTCCGGGCATCCGCTTCGACCCGGTGGCGGCCGACGGGCAGGATTGTGTCATCGCTCATGTCTCCATCCAACAGCACTTCGGGGAATAGGCTTCCCGAGCGGGTCGTTGGCCAAGGTATGAGCGATTCCGTGAACACGACACCCATCAAGATCGACGTGTGGAGCGACATCGCCTGCCCCTGGTGTTACATCGGCAAGCGCAAGCTCGAGAACGGCAACGCTTCGTATCGTGAAGCGGCCGGCAGCGGGGCATCCGACATCGAGGTCGAGTACCACTCCTTCGAACTCTCACCCGATACGCCGGTGGACTTCGAGGGGAACGAGACGGACTTCCTCGCGAAGCACAAGGGCATAGCGCCGGAGCAGGCGGCCCAGATGCTCGAGCGCGTGACCGGCATCGCCACCGACGTGGGGCTGCACTACGACTACGACGCGCTCCAGCACACGAACACGGTGAAGGCGCACCAGCTCATCCACTACGCAAAGGCGCACGGCCTGCAGCTCGAGGCAAAGGAACGCCTGCTGAAGGCCTACTTCGAAGAGGGCCGCCACGTCGGCCGTGATGAGGATCTCGCTGATCTTGCCGCCGAGATCGGGCTCGACCAGGAGGATGCCCTGCGCTCCCTCCGCGAGAACGAGTACCTCGCCGGCGTGAAGGCCGACCAGGCGCAGGCCGTGGCCTACGGCATCCAGGGCGTACCGTTCTTCGTGTTCGACGAGCGGTACGGCGTGTCGGGGGCACAGGATGCGGCGACGTTCAGCCAGTTGCTCGCCCAGCTGACCGAGGAGCGCCAGGCGGTGGCCTCGTGACGAGCGAGGCCGACGCGGCGCTCGGGGTGACGCCGCCCGCGGTTGTGCCGTCCATCGTGACGCGACCCGCGGTGATGCCGCCCGCAGTGACGCCGCTGCTCTCGCCGGTGACGGCGCTCCTCGGTGGGATCACCCCAGAGGGAATGGTCTGCGGCGTCGACGGGGTGTGCGCGCCCGCTGATGCGACCCTCTCCTCCACAGGAGAGAAGAACTGACGATTCTCCACAGTTACACCACCGACGGCGTCGGCGCTCCGAAACTCTGGGAGAATTGAACCGATGTCCGCACCTGCACCCTCCACCGCCGCCCGGCGGAAACTCTCCATCGGCCCGATCGCCCTCGACGTGCCGGTCGTTCTCGCGCCCATGGCCGGAATCACCAACACCGCCTATCGCCGGCTCTGCCGAGAATACGGCGCCGGGCTCTACGTCAGCGAGATGATCACGTCGCGCGCTCTCGTCGAACGCACGCCCGAATCGATGCGGCTGATCACGCACCATCCCTCCGAGAGCACCCGGTCGATCCAGCTCTACGGTGTCGACCCGAAGGTGATGCGGGAGGCTGTGACGATGCTCGTGGCCGAAGACCGGGCCGACCACATCGACATGAACTTCGGCTGCCCGGTTCCGAAGGTGACCCGGCGTGGCGGCGGCTCAGCACTGCCGTGGAAGAGCGATCTCTTCCGCTCGATCGTCGAAGCCGCGGTCGACGCGGCCGGTGACATCCCGGTGACGGTCAAGATGAGAAAGGGTATCGACGACACCCACCTCACCTACCTCGAGGCAGCCAGGGCCGCCGAGGGTGCAGGTGTGGCATCCATCGCCCTGCACGCCCGCACCGCGGCCGACTTCTACTCGGGCCAGGCCGACTGGTCGGCCATCGCCAAGCTCAAAGAGACGATCACGAATGTGCCGGTGCTCGGCAACGGCGACATCTGGTCTGCCGACGACGCGCTCCGCATGGTCGACGAGACCGGCTGCGACGGTGTGGTCGTCGGGCGCGGCTGCCTCGGCCGGCCGTGGCTCTTCGGCGACCTCGCTGCCGCGTTCCGCGCCCGCAACGGCGAGATCTCCGAGCAGGAGGCCCTCGCGGCCCGAGCCCACCCCCCGCTCGGCCAGGTCGCTGCTGCCCTCCGCCGGCACACCGTGCTGCTGACGGAGTTCTACGACAGCGAGGAGCACGCCTGCCGCGACATCCGCAAGCATGTCGCCTGGTACTTCAAGGGCTACCCCGTGGGGCACGAGATCCGCACAGCACTCGCGATGGTGACCTCGCTCGCCGAGATGGATGACCTGCTGGCCACTCTCGACGGCTCCCTGCCCTATCCGGGTGTCGACGCCGAGGGTCCGCGGGGTCGTGCCGGCCGGCCCAAGAAGCCGACCCTGCCCGACGGCTGGCTCACTTCGCGCACGCTCGACACTCCCGGGCTCCGCGCCCTCGCGGGTGCCGAGCTGGAGCACAGCGGTGGCTGACGCCGAGACCGTGGTCATCGCCCCGCCGCACGGCTACGACCGGGTCGACACGGAACGCCCGTTGCCGGAGGAGCACTACAGCCGTCGCAGCGACTTCGCCCGGGATCGGGCGCGGCTGCTGCACTCCGGCGCTCTGCGCCGTCTTGCCGCGAAGACCCAGGTACTGAGCCCCGCGGCCGACCTCGACTTCGCCCGCAACCGCCTGACCCACTCGCTCGAAGTGGCGCAGGTCGGCCGTGAACTCGCGTCGAGCCTCGGGCTCGACCCCGACGTGGTCGACACGGCCTGTCTTGCGCACGACCTCGGCCACCCGCCGTTCGGCCACAACGGAGAGCGGGCCCTCTCCGAGTGGGCCGACGACATCGGAGGGTTCGAGGGCAATGCGCAGAGCCTCCGTATCCTCACCCGGCTCGAACCGAAGGTGTTCGGGCGTGACGGGCAGACGTTCGGGCTGAACCTCACGCGGGCGAGCCTCGACGCCAGCTGCAAGTACCCGTGGCCGGCGGCAGAGGCCGTCACCGACGCCAGCGGGCGACAGAAGTTCGGGGTGTACGCCGACGACGTCCCGGTCTTCAGCTGGCTGCGGGAGGGTGCGCCCGCGGGGGTGCTCTGCGTCGAGGCGCAGGTGATGGATCTCTCCGACGACATCGCCTATTCTGTGCACGACTTCGAAGACGCGGTGCTGAACGGATATGTCGACGTGCCCGCGCTCGGCAGCCGGGTCGACCACGACGCCCTCGTGACGAGCATGCATTCGTGGGTCGGCGGATCCTTCAGCCACGCTGAACTCATCGCCGCCTTCGACCGGCTCGACTCGCTCGATGTCTGGATGGACGACTGGAACGGCAGCCGCATCGCCCAGGCGCAGCTCAAGAACCTCACCAGCCAGCTGATCGGGCGGTTCGCCGGCTCGGCGACACAGGCCACCCGCGAGGCGTACCCGGCGGCGAGTCTCATCCGCTACAGCGCGAACGTGGTCGTTCCGCGTCCGGTCGCGGCGGAGATCGCTGTGCTCAAGGGCATCGTCGCGGCCTTCGTGATGTCGAGTACCAAACGGAAGCCCATCTACCGGGCGCAGCGCGCCCTCCTGGTCGAGCTCGCCGAGACCCTGCTGGCGTCGGGGGAGCAGCACCTCGAGCCGCCGTTCGCCGCGGACTGGGTGGCCGCAGGCTCTGACACCGAGCGCAAACGGGTCGTCGTCGACCAGGTGGCGAGCCTGACCGACCAGTCCGCCCTGACATGGCACACCCGGCTGGCCGGGGTCTGACGGCATGGCCGGGCTGATCAGGCGCGCCGACATCGACGAGGTGCGCTCGCGCATCAACATCGCTGACGTGGTGGGGGAGTTCGTCACGCTGAAGAGCGCCGGCGTCGGGTCGATGAAGGGTCTCTGCCCCTTCCACGACGAGCGTTCGCCGAGCTTCCACGTCCGGCCGCAGGTCGGCTACTACAAGTGCTTCGGCTGCGGGGAGGGCGGCGACGTCTTCACCTTCCTCCAGAAGATCGACCACGTCACCTTCAGTGAGGCCGTCGAACGCCTCGCCGCCGGGATCGGGTTCGAGCTGCACTACGAAGACGGCGGCTCGGCCAGTGGCCACACCAATCGCGCCCGCCTCCTGGCGGCGAACGAAGCGGCGAGGGAGTGGTTCACGGAACAGCTCATGACCGAGGGCGCCGACACGGGCAGGCGTTTCCTCGGCGAGCGAGGCTTCGACGCCGCCGCAGCCCAGCGGTTCGGCGTGGGCTACGCCCCGCAGGGCTGGGACAACCTCGGCAAACACCTCCGGTCGCGGGGCTACACCGCCGAGGAACTCGCTCTCGCCGGGCTCACCAGTGCGGGCGAACGCGGTTCCTACGATCGGTTCCGGGGCAGGCTGGTCTGGCCGATCCGCGACCAGACCGGGCAGACCGTCGGCTTCGGCGCCAGACGCCTGTTCGACGACGACAAGGGCCCCAAGTACCTCAACACTCCCGAGACGCCGGTGTACCACAAGTCCCAGGTGCTCTACGGTCTCGACCTCGCCAAGCGCGACATCTCCCGTGCCCGGCAGGTGGTCGTGGTCGAGGGCTACACCGATGTGATGGCCTGCCACCTCGCGGGGGTCACGACCGCCGTTGCGACCTGCGGAACGTCGTTCGGTGTCGACCACATCAAGATCATCCGCCGCATCCTCGGAGACGACACGATCGGCCTCGGTGAGGTCGTCTTCACCTTCGACCCCGACGCCGCCGGGCAGAAGGCCGCCCTCCGCGCCTTCAGCGAGGAGTCCCGCTTCGAGGCGCAGACCTACGTGGCGGTGGCCCCCGACGGACTCGACCCCTGCGACCTCCGGCTCGGCCGGGGAGACGACGCGGTGCGTCGCCTCATCACGTCGAAGAAGCCCATGTTCGAATTCGTGATCCGGCAGAAGCTCTCGAACTACGACCTCAACACGGTCGAAGGGCGGGCCGCCGGGCTCCGCGAGGCGGCACCGATCGTCGCAGACATCCGTGACCCCGCGCTCCGGCCGGGGTACACCCGCGAGCTCGCCGGAATGCTCGGCGTCGACCTCGGCGAGGTCTCGCGGGCCGTCGAGAACGCGCGGCGCCGGGAGGCTGGAGCGCAGGGCGGGTCTACCCAGGGCGGGTCTGCCCAAGGCGGCAGACGGCCCGAGCAGGGCCAGGGAACTCGCCGGCATGAACAGGGCCAAGCCGGCCAGCAGGGTCGGCCCGGTCAGCAGGGCCAGCCCGGTCAGCAGGGCCAAGCCGGCCAGCAGGGCCAGCCGCCCATGGCCGAGCGCCGCCCCGACCAGGGCCAGGCTGGTTCTTCTCGCGCACAGCCGGGCTACCCGGAGCGGCTCGAAGCGCCGGGCGAGCAGCAGAGCGCCCCGCCAGCTCCCCAGATCTCGCTCACACAACTGCCCAGCACCACCGCCGTGCGCCTCGAGCGTGACGCCCTCATGGCGATGCTGCAGTACCCCAAGGTCGTCGGACGCGAACTGCTCGCCCGGGCATCCGTCGTCGGCTTCAGCGATCCGTCGCTCGCGGCCGTGCGGAGCGCGATCGCGTCGTCGATCGACGACTATGAGCGCCCGGACTGGGTCGCGACGATCGTGGGCAGCGTCGGCGCACCCTACGTCACCCTCGTCGAACAACTCGCCGTGGCACCCGTGCCCGAGCGGCCGGAACGCGAGCTCGACGTCTACCTCCGACGCGTGACGACTGACCTGATCATGAGGTATCTCGAGTCGCGCAAAGCGGAGGTGCTGAGCCGTTTCACGCGGACGAGCGCCACCGAGCAACCCGACGAGCGTCGGACCCTCCAAATCCAGCTTGTGCAGTTGGAGGCGGAGCGGCGCTCCTTGAAATCAGACTGAACGGTTAAGCTCGCAGTCATGGCTGAGCCCGTTCTCCTCGCGTCCGATGTGACGATCGAGTACCCCGCCCACAGCGTCAGTTCTGCGCACACGGCGGTGCGCGGCGTGAGTCTCCGCATCGAACCGGGAGAGATCGTGGGTCTCGTCGGGTCGAGCGGTTCCGGCAAGTCCACCTTCGGGCTCGTCGCGTCGGGCCTGGCCGGTGCGAAGTCGCGCGCCGTCAGTCCACGGGTCACCGGCGGGGACTTCCGGGTGCTCGGTTTCGACCTCCGGAAGGGTGTGCGCGGCCGCAGGTTCAACCGGCTGACCTTCGGCGTCGGCTACCTGCCGCAGAGCACCGGGAGCGACTTCGCGCCCAACCTGACCGTCGCCGAACTGGTCGCCGAGCCGATCTTCTCCCGGGACAAGCGCTACAACGAGAAAGCCGCGAGCCTGAAAGTCGCGACGCTTCTGGATGCCCTGCTGCTGCCGAACGGAACAGCCCGCAAGCTCCCGCACGAACTCTCGAACGGTCAGCGCCAGCGCGTCGCGATCGCCCGGTCGCTCATCCTCGATCCCGTGTTTCTCGTAGCCGACGAACCCACGGCCGGGGTGGATGTCTCGATCCGAGGCCCGATCATCGATGTCATCGTCGCCATGCAGCGCGAGCGCGGCGCCACGGCCCTGATCGTCAGCCACGACCTGGAGGTGCTCCGCCGGTCGGTGGATCGCATCGTGGTGTTGCACGAGGGCGTCGTGGTGGGCGTCGGTACAATTGACGAGGTGCTCTCCGATCCGAGGCATCCGTATGTCGCCAGCCTGGCGAAGACGATGGGCAGCCCGGAACGCTGACGGCCCGGATGCCCGGCGGTCGGGTTCGCCCCTGTCCTTTGCCAACGAGTTTCGCCCTCGCCCGAAAGGTTCTCCGTGAGCACCTCCCGCTCTGACCAGCCCGACGTCGCCGGACCGAACGCGGGCCAGCACCGTGCCGTGCTGAGCGTCGACGCCGTCCCCGTGAGCGCGGAGCTCCGCCCGACCGCCGGGCCGATCGCCATCCTCCCGAAACCCGGAGCGCTGTTCGTCGATGCCGTGAAGTCGGCTGGGGGAGAGGTCGCCGAGCTCTCTGGCGCGACCCGCGGCATCGTCTGGCTCACCTCAGACTCCGCGAGCGACCTCGGCGTGGCTCTCGACGCGAACCCCCAGGTGCAGTGGGTGCAGCTGCCGTGGGCGGGCGTCGATGCCTTCGCCGAAGTGCTGCAGAGTCACGACAGGCCCCACCTGCTCTGGACCAGCGCCAAAGGTGCGTACGCGCAGCCGGTCGCCGAGCACGCCCTCATGCTGGCCCTCGCGCTCCTCCGGCGCATCCCCGAGCGGGTGCGCGCGACATCCTGGGGCGAGTCGACGGGGGACTCCCTCTACGGGCGCAACGTCGTCATCATCGGCGCAGGGGGGATCGCGGTCGAACTGCTGCGGCTCCTCGCCCCGTTCGACGTCGACACCACCATCGTGCGCCGGAGCGCCGATCCACTGCCGGGTGCAGACCGAACGGTCGCTTCGGCCGATCTCGACGAGGTTCTGCAGGGTGCCGACCTCGTCATCGTGGCCGCCGCCGCAACCCCCGGCACCCGGCACCTCATCGGGGAGCGCCAACTGGCCCTGATGAAGAAGACGGCGTACCTGGTCAACATCGCCCGCGGAGGGCTCATCGACACGGATGCTCTCGTCGAGGCGCTCGTCTCCGGCGAGATCGCCGGTGCAGGCGTCGACGTCACCGACCCGGAGCCGCTGCCCGACGGTCATCCCCTCTGGTCGGCTCCGAACCTAATCATCACGCCGCACAGCGCCGACACGCCCCAAATGATCGCGCCACTGCTTGCGGCGCGTCTGGAGCAGAACGTCACCGCGTTCCTCGGCGACGGGGCGTTCGTGGGTGTCGTCGACCCCCAGGCCGGATACTGAGGTTCCACGGGGAGTCTGCGCGGCGGCTCCCGCTCAGGTGACCAGTCGGATGCCCGCCGCCACCAGTGCCGCGACGGCCACCACGACGATGAACGGGACCTTGAGCGCGTAGAGCCCGGCGGAGACGACAAGAGCTGGGACCCGGGCATCCAGAACCAGAGACTGTGACTGCCCGAGGGTCTGCACGGCGATCAGACCGGCGAGCAGAGCCACGGTGAGCAGGTTCGCGATGCGCGCCGGCGTGGGGCGCGACAGCAGCGCGGGCGGGATCACGTAACCGGCGAGCTTCAGCGCGAAACAGGCGATCGACGCGAGAATCAGGATCTGCCAGAGCGTCAGGGTCACGGTCATGACGGTGTGCCGCCTTCTGCTCTGCCGGTCGCCGTCGAGCCCGTCGCCGTCGAGCCGGTCGCCGTCGAGCCGGTCGCCGTCGAGCCCGTCGCCGGGCGCGCGCCCAACCAATTCGTCAACCCGAACACGACAGCGACCGTTGCGGCGATGATCACGGGGAGCCCCGGTGCGACCACCGGCGTCAGGAGAGCGGCTGCGACGGCTGCAGCGACCGCGACCGCCTGCGCCTGCAGGTGCTTCAGGCGGGGCCAGAGCAGCCCGAGGAAGGCTGCCGCCGCCGCAGCGTCGAGGCCGTAGGCGCTGACGTCTCCGATGAGGTTGCCGATGAGCGCGCCGACGAGGGTCGTGATGTTCCAGCCGACGAAGACGAGGACTCCGGTCATCCAGAACCCGAGGCGCTGGGCGGCCGGAGTCGATTGCGCGGTCGACACAGCCACGGACTCGTCGATCGTCAGGTGGGCGGCGAGGATCCGTTTCATCCAGCCCGATCCGACGACGGGAGACATTCGGAGGGCGTAGATCACATTGCGCGAACCGAGGAGTGCCGCACTCGCGATCGCCGACGGTCCGGCCGCGACCCCTCCGGACGCAATCACGCCGACGAGCGCGAACTGTGACCCACCCGTGAACATCAGGAGGCTCAGGAAGCACGTCTGCCAGACATCAAGGCCGGCAGCCGTTGCAAGTGCACCGAACGACACCCCGTAGGCGGCGGTGGCGATGCCGACCGCGAGACTAGCGCGGGCTGCGCCGCTCGTCTCGGGGGTGCGTGTCACGTCTCCATTCTTGTGCATTCCCGGGCACCGTCTTGGCCGCGCCAGCAGAGTTGAGGCAATGTCAGTGGTTGGTGTTTGACTTGAAGCATGAACCAGCCAGCTGCTCCCGCACCCGACTTTGCGTCGGTGGTGTCGTGGGTTCTGGATGCCCGGCGGGGGTTTGACGCTGTGTTGGCGTCGGGCGGTGGGGCTGCCGCGCCCTGCGGGCTTGTCGACGACGCCTTGGTGGCTGCGACTGTGCAGGTGGAGTCGTTGGGCCGGATCATCGATGGCCTGCGGGTGCGGATGGCTGGGGAGGTGGCGGCGAGGTCTGCTGCGGAGTTCGGGGCGGAGGGTCTTGCCCGGTCGCACAATGTCCGGTCGGTTCCGAAGTTCTTGGCGGCGATCACCGGTGCTCGTGACGAGACGATCATGACCAGGATGAAGCTCGCCTCCCAGGTACACACGAGCATGTCATTGGTGGGGTTGCCGAACCCACCTCGTTTCCCTCAGGTTGCGGAGGCTCTGGCCCGGGGCGATCTCGGGGTTGATGCGGCTGTCGCGATCACGAGGCGTCTCTCCGAGGCCGCCGCGAAGATCGGGTTCACCGAGGAGATCTCGGCGGCAGAGGGTGACCTCGTGGCGCTTGCGCAGCAGACGTCGGGTAGTTTCGGGTATTCCGCGAACCAGGTGGATGATCTGGCGATCCGGTGCCGGGAACACCTCGACCCCGACGGCGCGGAGCCCCGCGAGGCGGACCTGCACGAGAAACGCTACCTCGAGCTCAAGGCGCATCGTTCGGGGATGACGTCGATCCGGGGGCTGCTCTCGCCGTCGATGGCGGCGATCGTCGCGTCCGCGTTGGAGCCGCATACGTCACCCCGTATCGTCGCGTTCGAGCCCGACCTATCCGACGCAGCCGACCCGTCGGCGCCCGGCGATACCCCGATCGACGGCTTGACCGCGGACACCCGCACCACGGGTCAGAAACGTGTCGATGCGCTCGTGAACCTCCTCCAGGTCGCAGCCGCCGGGCCGGAGATGCCGCGCCTCAACGGTGCCGCACCGACCGTGAACCTCCACGCCTCCTTGGAAGACGTCGTCACCGGGCGCGGCATTGGGTGGATCGACGGCCTGACCGCGCCCGTCCCATACTCGACCGTCGAGGCGCTGCTGTGTCACGGGGATGTGATCACGACCCTGTTCGGCGAACACGGGCAGGTGTTGCAGCATGGGAAGACCCGCCGCCTGTTCACCGCCGCACAGAACCGGGCCCTCGCAGCACGGGACGGCGGGTGTGTGTGGCCGGGCTGCGACGCACCCCCATCCTGGTGCGAAAGTCACCATGTCGACGGGTGGCAATCCGACACCCACCCCGGCGGGCTGACCGACATCGACAACGGGGCGCTGCTCTGCCACTTCCACCATTCGAACGTGCACAAAACACACTGGAAACTCACCATCCGAAACGGCACCCCGCACCTCATCCCACCCGAATGGCTCGACTGGACCCAAACCCCAAGGCCCTGCCAACAAAACCGGGCACGACAACGAACCGGCCACCACCCGCCCGGCCCGCACAACCCTGCCCGGCACTGCCCGCCACCGCGGGCCAGACCACCCGCAGCCCCACCTTCGCTCCCTGCGTCCGGCGACCGTGAAAGCGACACCGGATAGAACGACGCCCCGTTGCACGACGCCCCGTTGCATAACGCCCCGTTGCACGACGCCCGAGATTCCAGCTACCCCAGCCACCCCCGCCACCCCAGCCACCCCAGCCACCCCAGCCGAGCATCCACGGATCGTGCGCCGCCTGCCGGCCACCCCCGCCGAGGGCACAAAAAAGGCCACCCGGGGTGGAGCCCTGAGTGGCCTTTCGCTCCCCGACTTGGACTCGAACCAAGAACCTGCCGGTTAACAGCCGGCTGCTCTGCCAATTGAGCTATCGAGGAATGCTGAAACAGCTTAGTTACGTTATCACGAAACCGTGGAGGCCCTGACCGGATGAAATCACCCTCACAGAACCGCCGAAACGCAGCAGAGAAGAGCTTACCCCACCGAGGGCGAGACCACGATTCGGGGGAGGCGTGCCGCGGATCAGGCCCCACCGTCGAAGGTGTCGACCCCGGGCATCCACTGCTGTCCGGGGCTTCCCCAGCTGCGTTTGCGCGCGATCTTCGAAGCGGACTTGGCGTACGTGAATTCGAGCCGGTCCACGTAGAGGTAGCCGTCTAGGTGGTCGTATTCGTGCTGCAAGATCCGTGCAAGCCAGCCGGTCGCCGAGACTTCGTAGGATTCGCCGTCGACGGTGAATGCGCGGAGGAGGGCGTCCGTGGAGCGCACGAGGGGGAACCGCTCTCCCGGGAACGACAGGCAGCCTTCCGCGTCAAGGTCTTCGTGCGCCTCCTCGACAGGCGGCGGGCTGATGAGCAGCACTGGGTTCACGGCCGCACCGGAGTGCAGCACGTCATCGGTGTCGGTGTACTCGTAGACGAAGAGGCGAAGCGGAACCCCCACCTGCGGCGCCGCAAGCCCGACCCCGGGTGCGGCGTGCATCGTGTCGACCATGTCTGCGACGAGAACGCGGAGGTCGTCATCGAAGGCCGTGACGGGCAGGGCGGGGGAGTGCAGGACGGGATCGCCGAAGATCCGAATGGGAAGAACAGCCATGTCGCCAAGCCTAACCGCGCACAAACCGCGATACTGTCGGACGGTGCCTCCCGAACTCGAAGCTGTGACCGAGCTCGCCCCGAACCTCTTCCAGTCCGTCGGAATCCCGATCGCGCTGATCGGTGCCGTGTTCCTGTCGTTCGGCGCTCAGTTCCAGCATCGCGGAGTCGCCAAGGTCGAGGCGGCCAGCCAACAGGTCAGCGGCGGCCTCGACGTCCGGCAGCTCCTGGCGCTCCTGGGGCGCCCGTCCTGGGTGCTCGGCACGCTCATGCTGGGTCTCGCGATCGTCTTCCAGCTCACCAGCCTGAACTTCGCCCCGATCATCGTGGTGCAGCCGCTCGGCGCCGTGGCGCTGGTCATCACCTCGATCCTCAACGCGCGGATCAGCCGCACCAAGCTGAACCGGGCATCCGTCGTCTCGATCGTCATGTGCGTCGGCGGTGTGGCGCTGTTCGTGCTCATCGCAGCCTTCACGGCCGTCGACAAACCGATCGATGACGCGCAACTCGTCACGATCGTGGTCATCCTGGCCATCGTTCTCGCGGCATTCATCACCCTGTTCGTGCTGTTCAGAAAGCGCATGCGTGCCGTCTCCTACATTCTCGGAGCAGGCATCCTCTACGGCTTCGTGGCCACACTGGCGAAAGTGGTGATCAGCCGGCTGCAGCAGCGTGACTTCGAGTGGCTGACTTTCGTCTGCCTCGTCGGGTTGCTGGCCTCGGCGGCCTTCGGCGGTTACTTCGTGCAGACCGCCTACGCGTCCGGGCCACCCGACCTCGTGATCGCCGGCCTCACCGTCGTCGACCCGTTGGTCGCCGTCGGAATCGGCATCATTGTGCTCGGTGAAGCGCAGTTGGCCCCGCCGCTCGCGCTGGTCGGCTTTGTTCTGAGCGGATTTCTCGCGATACTGGGTGTCTTCGGTCTTGCGCGATACCATCCCCAAACCGGTGCGCAGTCCGTCACGAATCCCTCCGCACGAACCGTCCACTGATGTAGATCCGCCGAACACCGCACCCATCGGATGCACGACCTCCCGGCCCCGAACCAGAAAGTTCTCACTTGTCAGCTTCTTCCGGCACAAACCCTGCACCAGCAGACGCAGTCCCCGCGAAGCCCTTGAAGATCATCATCGGTGCCGATACTTTCTCCCCGAACGTCAACGGCAGCGCACGTTTCTCGCAGCGTCTCGCCTCGGGACTGGCGGCACGCGGACACGAGGTTCACGTCGTCGCCCCTGCCGCATCGCGGAAGCACGGCACGTGGACGGAGTCCTACGATGGTCAGGACATCACCGTGCACCGGCTCCGCAGCTACCGCTGGTATCCGCATGACTGGTTGCGCTTCGCCGAACCGTGGTTCATCAACAAGAACAGTGACCGCATCGTCGAACAGGTCGATCCCGACGTCGTGCACTTCCAGTCGCACATCATCGTGGGCCGTGGCCTGTCGATCGCCGCCCGCAAGCGGGGCAACATCCGTGTCATCGGCACCAACCACTTCATGCCCGAGAACCTGCTCGAGTTCACGCTCCTTCCGAAGTCGTGGCAGGAGAAGGCTGTCGGCATGGCGTGGAAGGCTGCCAAACGCACATTCGGCCGCGCCGACGTCGTGACCACCCCGACCCAGAAGGCGGCAGAGTTCCTCGAGAAGTCGACGGGCCTCGATGGAGTGCTCGCGATCTCCTGCGGCATCGACGCCGACAACTATACCCCGAGCTTCGAGAAGCGCACGGGCAACCGGATCCTGTTCGTCGGTCGTGTCACGGGCGAGAAACAGATCGACGTGCTCATCAAGGCAGTCAGCCTGATGCCGGCGGATCTCGACGTGCACCTCGACATCGTCGGGGGTGGTGACCTCCTGAAGCATCTCGAGAACCTCTCGAAGACCCTCGGCGTGGACGACCGGGTGCACTTCAGCGGCTACGTCACGGAGGAGGAGCTCCGGGAGGCCTACACGAAGGCCACCGTCTTCGGCATGCCGTCGATCGCCGAACTCCAGAGCATCGCCACCATGGAGGCCATGGCGTCGGGTCTTCCTGTGGTCGCCGCCAACGCCATGGCGCTTCCGCACCTCGTGAAGGATGACGTCAACGGGTTCCTTTTCGCGCCCGGTGATTCCCAGCAGATGGCCGACCGACTCGAACGCCTGCTGCGCCTCCCCCAGGCGGAGCTCGACGCCTTCAAGAACGCCTCGCTCAAGCTGATCCAGAAGCACGACCTGGTTCGCACGATCGTGACGTTCGAGCGTCTCTACCGTGGCGAGAACACGGTGGATGTCGCGGCAATCGACGAGGTCATGGCTGCCGAGTCGCTGAACACGTCGGCGATCCGCATCATCCAGACGCCGACCGAGAACTGACAGGTCGCGCGCCGATCGCGGCTCGTGCGCCTGTGGGCGACGCGGGTGGGCAATGCGGGTGGGGCGTGCGGGACTTGAACCCGCGACCGACGGATTATGAGTCCGCTGCTCTAACCAGCTGAGCTAACGCCCCGCACGACGCGTGCCGGAGCGTTCGTCGCCCCTCAACGATACAAGGTTCCGGGTGGATGGCAGCGCAGCGCGCCTGCCGGGGCCCTGCCGCGACCGTCTTGCCCGACGGGCGCGTTCATTGTTGACGATGCACGGGCGTGCCGTTATCGTTTTGAGGGCCCGAAATCTGCTGGGTCGTAGGGGATTGCAGTATCGGTGGCGCACCCTCGGGTGCTCTGCCACAGAATCGGGACAAACGAATGCCAGCAACCACCTCGGTGAGAGGCTCTTCCTCGCGACCCTCCAGCAGCTACTCCACGAAGGACATCGCCGTCAGGGGCGGAGTACTGCGCGTCGGCGAGTGGGTTCCCGAAGGTGGGGCGACGACCGTCGTCGTGGCGCTGCATTCGCTCGACGGTGCACACCTGGCCTGGTCGTGGCTTCCGGCCCAGCTGCCCGAGGCACGGATCGTCGCTCCGGATCTCCGTGGTCGCGGCCAGAGCGCCGACCTGCCGGGCCCCTACGGCATCGACGAGCATGTGCGCGACGTCCTCTCGGTCGTGGATGCTCTCCAGCTCTCCGAGGTGACATTGGTCGGTCACTCGCTCGGTGCTTTCGTCGCCCTCGGGGTGGCGGCCGCGCGGCCGGGCCTGGTCATGCAGGTGGTGCTCGTCGACGGAGGGCTGCCTCTGACGGTCCCGCTCGCCCTGCACCCCGAGGACCTGATCGAGCTGGTGTGCGGGCGTCCCGCCTCGCGCCTCGACTTCGCCTTCGCCAGCCGGGCCTCGCACCGCCGTTTCTGGCAGCTCCACCCGGCGTTCGCGAAGGACTGGTCGACCCAGAGTGACGAGTACGCCGACTACCTCGTGGATGAGCGGGTGGCGCCCGACGCGAGCATCGAGTTCCGGCCGATCGCGTCGATCCCTGCCATCGAGGCCGACAGCCGGGAGTTGAGCGGCACGGTCGGCGTGCGCCGTCGGCTCCTCTCGGCAGGATGCCCGACAGTGCTCCTGACAGCGGCCCGTGACCTCTCGAACCAGTCACCGGGCATCTACAGTCCACGGGAGGTGGAGCTGTCTGCGGCTGAGGTTCCCGAGCTGCGCGTGCTGCCGGTCGAACGCGTCAACCACTACACCATCGTCACGAGCCCGCGTGGTGCATCCGCCATCGCCGGCGAAGTGCGTCGGGGGCTCCGGGCCAGGGAGGTCAGGCTCGAGGCGAGTTGAAGCCCCGATTTTCACTGCCCCGGGCGCGGTCGTGGCCGACGGTCGGGTTTCAGTGAGCGGTGCCACGCTGGGAGCCGATCGACTTGGCGTTCGGATCGCCGAGCACGCAGGTCACTGTTCGGTCGCCGCCGGCCCAGGATGTCTCGGTGGGAACGTACTCGGTGAAGGCCAGGATCGACAAGTCGTAGCCGACACCGACGAAGGCGGCGAACTGGCTCTTGCAGGACTCCTCGGCAGATTGCTGGAGCGCCCCGGTGCCGGGGTAGGTCACGCTGTCGGCGAGGGCGTAGTCGTAGAAGACTTCGAGGTCGTGCGGTGCGGCGCAGTCGATGGTCGGCACCTCGGAGACACTGGTGTCGCTCGTGTTGTCGAGGCAGTCGCCGACCTTCAGCGAGAAGACGTCCGCGGTCACGGTCTCAGCCGGGTGCGGGGTCGACGGGTCGACGGAGGAGCCCGGGGAGGCGGGTGCTGTGGCGGCGCCGGTCGCCAGCGGACTGTCTGACGTTCCCGCCGAGCATCCGGTGAGGACAAGAACTGCAGAGAGGGCGCCCGCGACGGCGAGGAGGGCAGAAGATCGGTGAAGCTGTGTGGCCATGGTCACTCCTGGGTGAGGGGGGTGGCCGCGCTGTCGCCGCCCCGATCGACAAATATGAAATGAATCATACTCACTCATCGGGCTAGATGTGAAGGTCTGTCAGTTAATGGCGCTCGGTCGTCGTCCACGCCGCGGGCGCTCCGTCGAGAGCGGTCGGCTCCCCAGCTCATCCCGGCGCACGGCGGTCTCGATGCCGTCGAGCCAGGCGAGCGCGGCCGAGGCGAGGAGCTGGTCGGCCGCCGCAGCGGACCGGTGCGCGCCGGCATCCCGCTCGGCTGTACCGGTCTCCCGGGCGGGCGGTCGCCCGCTCCACGTAGCCCGGTAGGCGTCGATGAGGATGCCCGGATCGACGCCCGGCAGCGAGGCCACGAGCAGAACGTGCTCGACCATGGCGGCCCAGTCAGGATCGCCGGCATCCGAGTCGACGACCCACCGGGCGACCTCCGACGTACCGTCGGCGGTCAGGGCATAGCGGGGGAGGTGGTCGCCCCCGTCCGGTTCCACCGGTCGCACCAGTCGGGCGTCGACCAGCCGGTTCAGGGTGGAGTAGATCTGGCCGACATTGATGCGTCCGGTTCGTGCAGTGCGGGTCTCGATCTCGGCATGCAGCTGGAGGCCATAGGCCGGTCCCAGGGAGAGCACGGCGAGGACGCCGGATCGAACTGACACGTTTCGCCCTCCTGAACCCCGGCCACTCACGGGAACAGACCCGACCCGTGAATTCCCTACCGAGTATAGGACTGGCGAATCACAGCCTTGTGATTCGTGCGGCACGTCGTGCATACTGGACGAAGTGCCCCGCCGCGAGGTTGCGCCACAATTTCACACGAATGTCACCGTTCAGGGTCCGAAAGGCTCGAGCATCCGTTCACAGGTCGTTGGGGAAGACGTACCTCACGAATGGAGATGAAGATGGTGGCGACAGTTGCACGCGGAGTGATTTACGTTCACTCCGCTCCCCGCGCGCTCTGCCCTCACGTCGAATGGGCGGCAGGTCGCGCTATTGGTCGTGCCGTGAACTTCGAGTGGATCGAGCAGCCCGTGCTTCGCGGTTCGCAACGCTCGGAGTTCTACTGGGAGGGTGCCGCGGGCACCGGTGCCGCCATCGCGTCCGCCCTGCGCGGCTGGGAGCACCTCCGCTACGAGGTGACGGAGGACCCCGCCCCCGGCCGTGACGGTGGTCGCTGGATGCACACCCCCGACCTCGGCATCTTCTTCGCCCAGACCGACAGCTCGGGCAACACCGTCATCCCGGAGGACCGCCTGCGCTCCGCCATGGAGTCGGCGGGCACCAACGCGCTCGAACTGCACCGCGAACTGCGCCTCGCTCTCGGCCAGGCCTGGGATGACGAGCTCGAGCCGTTCCGGTACGCGAGCGACTTCGCCCCCGTGGTCTGGCTGCACTCGGTCGGCTAGCGCCGTTCGGCCTGGTGCCGTTGGGCCCAGTGTCGTTCGCCCCGGTGCCGGTGGGCCTAGTGCCGTTGGGGCTTGTGCCATCCGGACACGGGCCCGCCCGTGCGCTAGACCGTCTTGAACGCAGCGACGGCGTTGTGGCCGCCGAAGCCGAACGAGTTGCTGATCGCGAGAAGCTCGCCCGCCGGCAACTGCCGCGGTGAGGTCACCACGTCGAGGCGGATCTCGGGATCCTGCTCGTTCAGGTTGATCGTCGGGGGAGCGACGCGCTCCTGCAGGGCCTTGACGACGAAGATCGCCTCGATGGCACCGGCGCCGCCGAGCAGGTGGCCGGTCGAGGCCTTCGTGGCGGAGACCGGGATGCCCTCGACACCCTCGCCGAACACCCGGCGGAGCGCGTTGTACTCGGCGATGTCACCGACTGGCGTGCTCGTGGCGTGAGCGTTGATGTGGCCGACGTCGCTGAGGGAGTATCCCGCGTTCTCGACCGCCGCCTTCATGGCGCGGGCGGCTGCGGATCCTTCGGGATCGGGGGCCGTGATGTGGTAGGCGTCGCTGGTGACGGATCCGCCGAGGAGTTCGGCGTAGATCTTCGCACCGCGGGCGACGGCGTGGTCGTAGGTCTCGAGCACGACGGCAGCAGCGCCCTCGCCGAGCACGAAGCCGTCACGGGTGACGTCGTATGGCCTGGAGGCGGTGGCGGGGTCGTCCATGCGCTTCGAGAGGGCCTGCATGGCTGCGAACGAGGCGATGGGGAGCGGGTGGATGCACGCTTCGGACCCGCCCGCGATGATCACGTCGGCGAGGCCGGCCTGGAGGTGGTCGTAGGCGTTGGCGATCGACTCCGTGCTCGAGGCGCAGGCGGAGACGTCTGTGCGGCTGAACGCGCGCGCGCCGATGTCCATGCTGATCGCGGCGGCTGCACCGTTGGCCATCAGCATCGGGACGGTCATCGGAAGCACGCGGCGCGGGCCGCGTTCACGCAGGGTGTCCCACGCGTCGAGCAGAGTCCACAGGCCGCCGATGCCGGTTGCCCAGTTGACGCCGAGGCGTTCGGGCTCGACCCCGGGGGAGCCGGCATCTGCCCAGGCTTCCCGGGCAGCGGTCAGGGCGAACTGGCTGTTCGGGTCGAGACGCTTGGTCTCCTGGCGGGAGAGCACGTCGACCGAGGGTACGACGACCTGGGCGGCCATGGTGATCGGCACCTGCCACCTCTCGACCCAGTCCTGTTCGAGCGCCCGGTTTCCGGAAACGCCGCCCAGCAGGGCCTGCCAGCTCTCTTCGGCGGTTCCGCCCAGGGGAGTGGTCGCACCGATACCGGTGACAACGATTCTTTTGCTCATGCGATGAACTTTCTGTGGATCAGACGGGCGGTGCGGTGAAGCGGGGCGGTGGAGCAGGAGACCGGGGCGCCGAGGGCGGCCCCGGTCATCCGGGAGCTGAAGGCTGTGCCGACTAGCCCTGGGCGTTCGCGATGAAGGTGACGGCGTCGCCGACGGTCTTCAGGTTCTTGACCTCTTCGTCGGGGATCTTGACGTCGAACTTCTCTTCGGCGTTGACGACGATCGTCATCATCGAGATGGAGTCGATGTCGAGGTCGTCGGTGAAGGACTTGTCGAGCTCCACCGTGTCAGCCGCGATTCCGGTTTCGTCGTTGATGAGCTCGGCGAGGCCGGCGAGAACTTCTTCGGTGGACAATGCCATTGTTTTTTCTCCTTGGGTGGTGCCCCTGGAAGGCGGGGATGCTCTCTCCAGTGAGGCGGTGTCGTTTGAGGCGACATTCAGTTTAGGTCAGGCGGGGGCTGTTCCCCGGCAGCACGACGACCTGCGCGCCGAAAACGAGGCCAGCGCCGAAGCCGATCTGCAGGGCGAGGCCCCCGGCGGCCTCCGGATGCTCGGACAGCAGCCGGTGAGCAGCGAGGGGTATCGACGCCGCGGAGGTATTGCCCGTGGTGGCGATGTCGCGCGCGATGAGTACACTCGCGGGCAGTTTCAGAACCTTCGCGAACTCGTCGACGATCCTCATGTTGGCCTGGTGCGGGATGAACGCGGTGAGGTCGTCGGCGGTGACGCCGGCGGCGTCGAGCGCCCGCTGGGCGACCTTCGCCATCTCCCAGACGGCCCAGCGGAACACGGTCTGGCCGTCCTGGCGCATGTACGGCCACTCGTTGTCACCCGCGCGGAACCCCGTGTAGGTGCCCTCCATGCCGACGGCGCCCCACTTGGAACCGTCGGAGCCGAGGATCGAGGTCGAGATACCGGGGAAGTCGCTCGGGCCGACGACCGCTGCACCTGCGCCGTCTCCGAGGAGGAACGAGATGGAGCGGTCCGTGGGGCTGACGAAGTCGGAGAGTTTCTCGGCGCCGATGACCAGAACGTAGTCGGCCACTCCGGCGCGCACGAGCGAATCGGCCTGCGCGATGGCGTAGGTGTAGCCGGCGCACGCCGCTTCGATGTCGTAGGCGGCCGCGGTGCCGGCACCCACCCGCTCGGCGACCAGCGTCGAGACGGACGGGGTGACGACAGGGTTGCTGATGGTCGCGACGATCACGGCGCCGATCTGGTCGGCACGGATGCCCGACTTCTCGATGGCTTCGCGGCCCGCCTCGACGGCGAGGTCGACGGCGGTGACCTCCTTCGGGGCCCGGCGTCGCTCGACGATGCCGGTGCGCTGGCGGATCCACTCATCGGAACTGTCGATGGGGCCGATCAGCTGGGCGTTGTCGACCACCAGTTCACCGCGCGCGGCCCCGAGGGCGTAGATGCGGGTGAACTCGTGTCCGGTGGACTGTCTGAGGCGCGGCTGCGTCATGAGTGCTCTCCCGTCAGCAGCTCGATGGCCGCGGGCAGGTCGTCGGGGGTCTTGACGGCCACAGAGGGCACGCCCTTCAACCCGCGCTTTGCAAGGCCGACGAGTGCGCCGGCCGGTGCGACCTCGATGATCCCGGTGATGCCGGCATCCTGGAACGAAGCCATGGTGCGGTCCCAGCGCACAGGGGAGGAGACCTGCCCGACGAGGAGGTCGAGGAACGCGTCGCCGGTGTCGACGACGCCACCGTCACGGTTCGTCCAGATGGGGAGGGACGGATGCGTCGGGGTGAGGGCCGAGGCGACCTCGGTGAGGTGCTCCACGGCCGGCTGCATGTACCGAGTGTGGAAGGCTCCGGCGACCTGGAGGGGGATGACCCGTGCGCCGCGGGGGGCAACGGAGGCGAGCTCGGCCAGCTTGTCGAGGGCACCGGCGACCACGATCTGGCCGCCGCCGTTGAAGTTCGCGGGCTGCAGGTCGAGCTTCTCGATCGCGACGAGCAGTTCCGCTTCGTCGCCTCCGACGACCGCGCTCATGCCTGTCGGGGTGAGCGCCGCTGCCTCCGCCATCGCCGCGCCGCGCTCGCGCACGAACGTCATCGCATCGCTCTCGGTGAGGATGCCCGCGGCCTGCGCCGCGGTGATCTCACCGACCGAGTGGCCGGCGACGCCGCCCACGGCGGCACGCCGGCCGTCGGCGAGCAGCGCACCGAGGGTCAGGAGACCCGCAGCCACGATCAACGGCTGGGCGACACGGGTGTCGCGGATCGTGTCGGCATCGCTCTCGGTGCCGTACTTCAGCAGATCGAGCCCGGCCAGCTCGGAGAGCAGCCCGAGGTGGTCGGCGAAGGCGGGCTCAGCCACCCAGGGCGCGAGGAAGCCGGGAGTCTGGGAGCCCTGTCCGGGGCAGACGATGACGATCATGGAACCAGTCTTTCAAGAATCGGGGAGGGAACAGTGTGGGAAAGCGATCGAAGATCACCCGAAAGCCTGTGGGAATCCTCTCACCGCAGTCGAGATCAGCGTCGACGCGCGGCCGGATCCGGTTCGTTCATCGAACCGAGGATGAGCGCTGACTGCAGGATGAGCGCTTCGCGGGCACCTGTCGCGTCCCAGCCGATGACCTGCGAGACACGCTTCAACCGGTACCGCACGGTGTTGGGATGCACGAAGAGCTCGCGGGCCGTTCCCTCGAGCGACCGACCGTTGTCGAGGTAGCACCAGAGCGTGGTCATCAGTTCCGGGCTCTGGTCCTGGAGCGGCCGGTAGATGCGGTTGACGAGAGTCGAGCGTGCCAGCGGGTCGCCGGCCAGTGCCCGCTCCGGCAGGAGATCGTCGGCGAGGACCGGGCGGGGAGCGTTCCGCCATGACCGTGCGACCGCGAACCCGGCCAGAGCGGCTTTTGCGCTCCGTGAGGCCTCGACCAGGCCCGGAACCTCATGGCCGAGAACCAGATGGCCCGGGCCGAAGAGAGGCTCGAGAGCGCGTGCGATGTCCATGAACGAGAGCCTCGGCGCGGCCACGGTGCCCGGCGGCGGTTCGTCCGGAGCGCCGACCGCCGGTTGGGAACGGCCGATGACCAGCACGAGACGGCCGCCTTGCACGCCGATCAGCACGTCGGCTGAGAGATGGCGTGCGGTGCGGCGCATCTGGTCGACGTCCGGCAGCCGCGGTGCGGTGCCGACGAGCACGCTCACCTCGCCGTGCCCGTGCCAGCCGAGCGCGGCGATCCGGCTCGGCAGTTCGTCGTCGTACTCACCCGAGAGGATCGAGTCGACGACGAGCGCCTCGAGCCGGGCATCCCAGAGACCCCGAGCCTCTGCCGCACGCGCGTAGACGTCAGCCGAGGCGAAGGCGATCTCCCGCGAATAGAGCAGGATGGCCTCGCGGAGGGACTGGTCGCCGTTAGCGATCCGCTCCTCCACCACCTCGACGACCACCCGGATCAGCTGCAGCGTCTGCGTCAGGCTGACCGACCGGAGGAGTTCCCGCGGGGCGGAGCCGAAGACGTCGGAGGCGATCCAGGTCGTCGTGGTCGGGTCGTCATACCAGGTGATGAACGACTTGATGCCGGCCTGGGCGACGAGCCCGACGGCCGAGCGCCGCCCTGGCGGCATGTCGCCGTACCAGGGAAGCGTCTCGTCGAGTTTCTTGATCGTCGCCGTCGACAGCTCGCCCGACACCGTGCGGAGCCAGGCGAGCGTCTGTTCTTTCGTGCGGGGCATTGTTGCTGCGGCAGCGCGTCAGCGCGGGCCGCTCAGCTCTCGCCGCCCGCCGAACCCGAGGTGCCGGCCGAGACATCGTGCAGCCGATACTTGTCGATCGCCCACTGTGGGGCGTTCGGGTCGACCTCGTTGCGCGCGGCGAGCTGTTCGAGCACCCGCACCACGACCGAGGGGCCGTCGATCTTGAAGAATCGGCGGGCGGCGGGGCGCGTGTCGCTGAAGCCGAAGTCGTCGGCTCCGAGCGTCGCGTAGTCGCCGGGCACGAACTGCCGGATCTGGTCGGGGATCGCGTGCATGTAGTCGCTGACGGCGACGAACGGCCCGGCTGCGCCCGACAGCTTGTCGGTCAGGTACGGAACCTGCGGCTGCTCGCTCGGGTTCAGGAAGTTGTGCTCCTCAGCCCTGAGACCGTCACGGCGGAGCTCGGTCCAACTGGTGACCGACCAGACATCGGCGGAGACGCCCCAGTCGTCGGCGAGCAGCTGCTGGGCCTCGAGCGCCCACGGAACACCGACGCCCGACGCGAGCACGTTGGCCCGTGGGCCCCCGTCGACCCAGCCGGACTTCAGGTGGTGGATGCCCTTGACGATGCCCTCGACGTCGACGTTCTCCGGCTCGGCCGGCATCACCATGGGCTCGTTGTAGAGAGTGATGTAGTACATGACGTTCGGGTCGGTGTGGGTTCCGCCGTACATCCGCTCGAGGCCCGCGCGCACGATGTGCCCGATCTCGTAGCCGTACGCGGGGTCGTACGACACCACGGCCGGGTTCGTCGACGCCAGCAGGTGGCTGTGACCATCCGCGTGCTGCAGGCCCTCGCCGGTGAGCGTGGTGCGACCGGCGGTGGCGCCCATCACGAAACCACGCGCCATCTGGTCGCCGGCGGCCCAGAGGGCGTCGCCGGTGCGCTGGAAGCCGAACATCGAGTAGAAGACGTAGACCGGGATGAGCGGCTCGCCCTGCGTCGAATACGAGGTGCCGGCCGCGGTGAACGCCGCGAGGGCGCCCGCCTCGTTGATGCCGACATGCACGATCTGGCCCTGCGGGCTCTCCTTGTAGGCGAGCAGCAGGTCGCGGTCGACGCTCGTGTAGTGCTGGCCGTTCGGGTTGTAGATCTTCGCGCTCGGGAAGAACGCGTCCATGCCGAACGTGCGCGCCTCGTCGGGGATGACCGGAACCACCCGGTTGCCGAAGTCCTTCGACCGCGTCATCTCCTTCAGCAGGCGCACGAACGCCATGGTGGTGGCGATCTCCTGCGTTCCGGAGCCCTTCTTCATGATCGCGTAGGCGGAATCCTCCGGCAGCGTGATCGCGGTGTGCTTCGTGCGGCGCTCGGGCAGGTACCCACCCAGCGCGCGGCGGCGCTCGTGCATGTACTCGATCGCCTCGTCGCCCTCACCCGGGTTGTAGTACGGGGGAAGGTACGGGTTCTCCTCGAGCTTGGCGTTCGTGATCGGGATGTGCATCTCGTCGCGGAACTGCTTGAGGTTGTCGAGCGTCATCTTCTTCATCTGGTGGGTCGCGTTCCGACCCTCGAAGCTCTTGCCGAGACCGTAGCCCTTGATGGTGTGGGCGAGGATGACCGTGGGCTGGCCCTTGTGCTCACTCGCAGCCTTGAACGCCGCGTACACCTTGCGGTAGTCGTGGCCGCCGCGCTTCAGGCCCCAGACCTGGTCGTCGCTGTAGTTCTCGATCAGCTTCAGGGCGCGCGGGTCGCGGCCGAAGAAGTTGTCGCGCACGTACCCGCCGTCTTCGGTCTTGTACGTCTGGAAATCGCCATCCGGAGTCGTGTTCATCAGGTTCAGCAGGGCGCCGTCGGTGTCGTTCTCGAGCAGCGAGTCCCACTCGCGACCCCAGATGACCTTGATGACGTTCCAGCCGGCGCCGCGGAAGAAGCTCTCGAGCTCCTGGATGATCTTGCCGTTGCCGCGCACCGGGCCGTCGAGGCGCTGCAGGTTGCAGTTGATCACGAAGTTGAGGTTGTCGAGGCCCTCGTTGGCAGCGACCTGCAGCTGCCCGCGGCTCTCGACCTCGTCCATCTCGCCGTCGCCGAGGAAGGCCCAGACCTGCTGGTCGCTGGCGTCCTTGATGCCGCGGTTGGTGAGGTACTTGTTCGACTGCGCCTGGTAGATCGCGTTGATCGGGCCGAGGCCCATCGAGACGGTCGGGAACTGCCAGAACTCCGGCATGAGGCGCGGGTGCGGGTAGGAGCTGAGCCCGCCACCGGCGTGCGACTTCTCCTGGCGGAAGCCGTCGAGCTTGTTCTCGTCGAGCCGGCCCTCGAGGAAGGCCCGGGCGTAGGTGCCGGGGGAGGCGTGGCCCTGGATGAAGATCTGGTCTCCGCCGCCCGGGTGGTCCTGGCCGCGGAAGAAGTGGTTGAAGCCGACCTCGTAGAGGCTGGCGCTCGACGCGTACGTCGAGATGTGGCCGCCGACGGCGATGCCGGGGCGCTGGGCGCGATGCACCAGCATTGCGGCGTTCCAGCGGATCCAGGCACGGTACCGGCGCTCGATGTCCTCGTTGCCCGGGAAGTCCGGTTCGTTCTCCGCGGCGATCGTGTTGATGTAGTCGGTGGTCGGAACCATCGGAACACCGAGGTGGAGCTCCTTGCTGCGCTTCAGCAGGCTGAGCATGATCTCCCTGGCGCGACCGTGGCCGCGAGCCGCGACCAGTGCATCGAGGGATTCCGACCATTCGGCGGTTTCATCGGGATCTGCATCGATGTTGGTCACCGAATACGGGTCTTGATCGTTGACAGTCAACGTCAACCTCTCTCTTCTGGGTTGTAGAGATCATTCAGAGGCGCTGGCTCCGGTTCACGGAATCCACACCGTCCTCAAGCCTACTGAATCCCGACCGGCCCACACGCCCTCGCCTGGGGGTTGCAGGCGGATTGGAGGGAATAGACTGGTGGACTGGGTCTGGCAGGCAAATTACCCGCCACCGGAAGGATCGCCGTCATGGCACTCGAAAACGACACATTCGCTCCCGACTTCGAACTGTCGAACCAGTTCGGCGAGAAGGTGCGTCTGAGCCAGTTCCGCGGTGTGAAGCCCGTGGTGATCGTGTTCTTCCCCCTCGCCTACTCGGGTGTCTGCACCAGCGAGCTCTGCACGCTGGAGGACAACATCGCGATGTTCCGCGACAACAGCGTCGAGCTGCTCGGCATCTCGGTCGACTCGAAGTCGGCACTCCGCGCGTGGAGCGAGGAGAAGGGGTTCGACTTCAACCTCCTCGCCGACTTCTGGCCGCACGGCGAGGTCGCCAAGGAGTACGGAGTCTTCCTCGAGGGCAAGGGCTTCTCGAACAGGGCCACCTTCGTGATCGACACCCACGGCATCATCCGTGCCAGCTTCATCACCGCTCCCGGCGAGGCCCGCTCGATCGAGGCCTACCGTGCTGCGTTGGAGGAGCTCGAGCCTGCCGGAGTGTAGGCTCGCCGAACCCTGTAGGATTTTGGCACCACGCGCCTTTAGCTCAGCTGGTAGAGCGCCACGTTTACACCGTGGATGTCATCGGTTCGATCCCGGTAGGGCGCACATTCTTCTGTCTGCTCCCGTCGAGCGCCCGTAGTGCGCGCTCCAGGGGCCCCTGCCCGAGCAGCAGGCGCCAGAGCGTCGCGAAGACGAGACTGCCGAGCGTCAGCAGGATCCATACCGTCTGGTCCTTGACCGGTTGCGTCGGGTCGAGCGCGTAGCGGAGCGCGAGGATGAGCACGTGCCCGGTGTAGATCGTGAGCGGCATCATCCCGACCGAGCCGAGCGGATACAGGATGATCGACACGACCTTCGACGCACTGATGAGGCAGAGCCCGCCGACGAGCGCGACAGCGACTCCGATCGCGGAGAGGTGGGCCGAGATCTCGGCCGCGAACGACGGGGCTCCGAACAGGGCTTTGAGGGCCAGTTGCGCGGCGACGGCGACGACGAGACCGCTGCCGAGCATCCAGAGCTGTGTGCGGCGTGCGGTGATGTCGAGGCGGCCCAGCACATAGCCGACCCCGAGGAAGGACACCCAGATCAGCAGGGGGTAGCTTCCCCAGACGAACCAGTCGAGCGGCTGCACGAAGAGGGTGTTCGGCAGGCGGAGGAGAGGGCTCCAGGTGTCGCTCGAGCGCTCGAGAGCCACGCCGACGGGAAGCGCAACGGCGGCGAGACCGATGAGCCAGCGGGACGGCACACGAAGGAGAGGGACGAAGAAGAGGAACAGCAGGCCCCAGGTGTCGAGCACGATCGAGACTCCGCTGTACATCGTCTGGAGGAAGAGGCCGAGAGCGACGAGCGCGACGCCGCGCACAGCGACGGTGCGGCGGATGCGCACGGCGTCGGCGTCCGTGCGCCGGGCGAGGCTCCGGACGAAGAGCGCCAGGGAGATGCCGCCGACGACCGCAAACAGGGTGCGGGGGCGTTCGCCGTTGGCCAGCCCGACCAGGATGTGGGAGAACGCCGTGTCGGACGAGGGCCAGGCGTGGGCGACGAACATGCCGAGCACCGCGATTCCCCGCGCGATGTCGAGGCCGGCGAGCCGGCCGGATCGATCTGCCATGTGCTGTCCCCCCGAGGTCGAGTCTGACGACGATACCCCACCCGGGCGGCCGGCGGGGAGGCAGGGTCGGTGGTGTGGGCCAGACTGGGAGGCATGGACGAACTGTTCGGCACGCTTCGGCGGGCCCCCGACATCGAGGCGCCGAACCTCTTCGCGAGCGACGCGAGCGACCGGCTTGTGCTTGACGAGGCCGCCGAGGTGCTGGCGGACTCCGGCAGCGGCGACGTGGTCGTGATCGGCGACCGCTACGGAGCGCTCACCCTCGGTGCAGCCGCGCGATTCGGGCTGGCGGGCATCCGGAGCCACCAGGACAGGCTGGTCGGCGAGCAGGCGCTCGCCCGGAATGCCGCCACGCTGGGGCTGGTCGACCGGTACGTCTCGCTTCCGCTGTCGGCAGAGCTCCTGGCGGGCGCACGCGTGGTGCTTCTGCAGGTGTCGCGGGGGCTCGCGGAGCTCGACGAGATCGCCGACGCGATCGCCCGGTATGCCGATGAGA
The DNA here is from genome assembly GCF_006716115.1 of Subtercola boreus. NCBI lineage: Bacteria > Bacillati > Actinomycetota > Actinomycetes > Micrococcales > Microbacteriaceae > Subtercola > Subtercola boreus. Next base: position 1,030,513 of record NZ_VFOO01000001.1, read on the forward strand.
ACGTTGTCGTCTTCGGCGGCGGGCGCATCAAACACCTGTCGCGTGCCATGAATGAGACGCTCGGCGCGCACTTCTCCGAGGTGCGCGCGTCGCTCGCCCGGCAGAAGTCGCGCGTGCTGGTGGCGCGCGGTCCGCTCCGGCCGACGGATGCTCCGCCCTACCCGAAGCTCGACCGGAATGCCGAACTGGGGCTGACGATCGCCGCGCACGGGGGTGTGTTCGCGGGCTCCGGGCTCGACATCGGCACCCGGTTCGTGCTGGAGTACCTCGACCACGCTGTCGGGGAGGCCGAGGCGGGCACGGTGGATTCTCGGCCCGCGGGCGGTGCGGGTGCGGCCCTCTCGGCCATCGACCTCGGCTGCGGCACCGGGATCATCGCGGCCGCGCTCGCGCGGAGCTTCCCGCTGCTCGTGGTGACCGCGACAGACCAGTCGGCAGCGGCGTGCGCATCGGCGCGGGCGACGATGCGAGCCAACGGATTCGATGACGTGCGGGTGGTGCGCGACGACGGACTGTCGCTGCAGCCGGATTCTTCCGCAGACCTGATTGTCTGCAACCCGCCGTTCCATGTCGGCAGTTCGGTGCACACCGGTGTGGCCCTGGGACTCTTCCGTGACGCGGGGCGGGTTCTCCGCCCGGGCGGAGTGCTGCTCACGGTCTTCAACTCGCCGCTCGCCTACCAACCCGACCTGCGGCGACTGGTCGGTCCCACCCGGGTGTGGGGGCAGAACGCGAAGTTCACGGTGACGGCCAGCACGAAGCCGGTGGACCGGTGACGTCGTCGGGCGGGCGACGAGAAGATCATCAGCAGGGGGCTTATATTCGCCGAATATCAGCCAGATGCTTATATTTACAAAATATCAGCCGTAGGCTTATGCAATGACATCCGAGATGAGAGTGGCAGTGATCGTGGATCTGGTCGACTCACGTCGGATCGCCGATCGAGCCGCCGTCCAGCACCTGCTCGAACGAGCCTTCGCAACCGTGAACAGGGCCGTCGGCCACGTCGAGCCCTTCGCCGCGACCCTGGGGGACGAGTTCCAGGCCGTCTTCGCCTCGGTGACCGACGCCCTGGAGGCGACACTGCTCGCCCGGCTCGCGATGCCCGAGGGGCTCGACTGCCGGTTCGGTCTCGGGCGTGGTGAGATCCGGGCGGTCGGCACGGGTCTCACCGGTGTGCTGCAGGACGGTTCCGCCTGGTGGGCCGCACGTGCGGCGATCGACGAGGCGCACCGCCGGGCAGACGGCCAGACCGTGACCCTTCGAAGCTGGTACCGGGGCGACGGCGAGACGTCCTTCACGGACGCGGCCATCAACGCCTACCTGCTCGGCCGCGACTACATCGTCGGCGGAATGAGCGACCGTGAGCGGCGGTTGGCGCTCGGGAGCTGGCTCGGCCGGTCACAGTCTGTGCTCGCGGAGCAGGAGCAGATCTCGCAGTCGGCTGTGTCGCAGTCTCTCCGGCGTGCCGGTGTCACCGCCCTCCGGGCCGGTATCGGGGAGTTCCGCGAAGCCGCGACGCAGTCGGGAGTGCCATGCTGACCGCCATCCTGCTGGCCGCCATCGGCTCGGCAGACCTGCTGCGACGGCAGTTCCGGGCACGTGCCGGGCGTCGTCCGACGCTCGGCGCCGTCCTGTCGGTCGCCGTGGGCTGGTTGCTGCTCGCGGTGCTGGCCACCACCGGCCTCGGTGTTCCGCCCGGCTGGGTCGCACTCTGCCTTGTGGCGGCCGGTGCCTGGCTCGCCCTGACGACATCGCACGAACACGCGACGGGGCCGGCCGGCCGCGCGGCGGTCGTCGGTCTCATCGTTGCGGTGGTCGTGCTGCTGCTCTCCGACCGCACGGCGCTGGATCTGTCGGGCTACCTCGTCGACGGGCACCGGGATGCCGCGGCGGCAGCCGTCCGCGACACGCCGTTGCCCGTGGTGGTGCTCTTCATCGGCGTCGGGCTGTTCCTCGTCGAGAGCGCGAACATCGTCGTACGCATTGCGCTGCAGACGCGGGTGGAGGTGCCGGAGCTTCCTGAGCAGTCGGACGACGTCGAAACCTCTGAGCCAACAGATGAGGCTCGCACCGATCTCACCCGTTCCGACCTCAAGGGCGGCCGACTGATCGGCCCGCTCGAACGGCTGCTCATCGTCGCCATCGTGCTGGCCGGGCTCTCACCCATCGCGGCCGCCCTGGTCGCCGCCAAAGGCATCGTCCGCTTCCCGGAGATCGCTGAAGATGTGAAGGGCGGCGACGGTCTCTCGGGCACCAAAGCCGAGTACTTCCTCGTCGGCAGCCTGGTGAGCTGGGCGACCGCTGCCGCCGCCATCGCCCTGTTGGTGGCTGCGCGCTGACCATCCGTCCAGGGCTGACATTCGGCGAGGAGAAGCCCCGGGCTTCCGTCCGGATCGGGGCGCCCGGTGACGGTGGCCGTACAATCGTTCCCGTGGTCACCCCGGTTCCCCCCTTCACCCTCCAGCAGGCCAACGCCGTCATCGAGGGTCTCTGGCCGCTGGCGAACGCCGAGAGTTGGGATGCACCGGGGCTGCTGAGCGGTGCCGTCGAGGCGGAGGTCACGAGCATCCACCTCGCCGTCGACGCCGTCGCCGAGACCGTCGACGAAGCGCTCAGCCTCGGGGCCGACCTGCTGCTCGTGCACCACCCGCTGCTGCTCCGCGGGGTGACGACGGTCGCCGAGACCACCTACAAGGGTGCTCTGCTCGCCCGGCTCATCCGCGGCGGCTGTGCGCTCGTGGCCGCGCACACGAACGCCGACATCGTCGAGAACGGCGTCTCGGCGGTCATCGCCCAGCGCCTGGGGCTTCCGGATGCCGTGGCCATCGTTCCGGCCAGCGGACCCTCGGCCGTGCCGGGCACCGGCATCGGGCGCGTCGGCACGCTCGCCGAGCCGACCACGCTCGGTCGCCTTGCCCGCCAGCTCGCGGAACTGCTGCCCGCGACCGCGACGGGAATCCGGGTCGCGGGGGCCTACGACCAGCCCGTCTCGCGCATCGCCCTCTGCGGCGGGGCGGGCGACTCGCTGCTCAGGGAACCCGCCGTACGGGGCGCCGACGTCTACATCACGTCGGATCTCCGGCACCATCCCGCGTCGGAGGCGAGGGAACAGGCCACGCTCGGAACCGGCCCCGCACTCATCGACGTGTCACACTGGGCGAGCGAGTGGTTGTGGCTCGACGTCGCGGCAGCCCAGCTGCGGAGCGCCCTGCCGGGTGTCACCGTCACGGTGAGCGACCTCCGCACCGACCCGTGGGACTTCGTCGTGACGCAGTAGGCCCCGGCGGGCATCCACTCACGGGACATTTCGCAGAACTCCATACAGAACCGAAGGAACACCCCACATGAAAGCACCTGTCTCAGAGCAACGGTCGCTGCTCGACCTGCAGGCCGCCGACACGCGCCTCAGCCAGCTCGGGCACCAGGCGAAGACCCTCCCGGAACTGAAACGGCTCGCTGAGCTCACCAACGACATCGGAACCGTCTCGCACCGGCTCGCCTCGGTTCGCGGCGAGCTCGAAGACGCCGAGCTCGAGATCTCCCGGGTCGAATCGGACGTGCAGATCGTGACGACGCGCATGGAACGGGACCGCACCCGCCTGCAGACCAGCACCTCGACGAAGGACATCTCAGGCCTCGAACACGAGATCGCCTCGCTGCTGAAGCGCCGGAGTGATCTCGAAGACATCGAGCTCGCCGTGATGGAGCGCATCGAGGAGATCAACGGTCGCCTCGCGGTGGTCACCGAGGAGATGGGTGCGCTGACGGCGGAACAGGATGCCCTCCGCACCAGTCGCGACGCGTCGCTGCTGACGCTCGACTCCGAGCGGAAGGGCGTGCAGCTGAACCGCGACCTGATCGCGGGGGCGATCGGCGACGAACTGCTCGCGCTCTACGACCGGCAGCGGGCCCGCTACGGCATCGGCGCGGCCCTGCTCACCCGCGGTGTGTCGATGGGCAGCAACGTGAAGCTGCACGAGAGCGACCTCGCCAAGATCCGCCTGGCGGCCCCCGACGACGTCGTGCTCGACCCCGACAGCTCGTGCATCCTCGTGCGCACGGAGGAGTCCGGCCTCTGACCGGATCGACTCGGGAGTCACGGTCGCTCAGGGGCCGGCGAAGCGACGGAAACTCCCGAGTCGATCGGGCGCGATAGAGTGGGGCCTGCGAAAGGGTCGGCAAGACGGTCGCGTCGGCTCGAGCATCCGTTCTGCGGATGCGACAGCCGCCGAGGAACGTCCGGGCTCCGTAGAGCAGGGCGGTGGGTAACACCCACCCGGGGCAACCCGAGAGAACAGTGCCACAGAGAACAGACCGCCACGGGCGCCGCATGCGGGGCCCGCGGCAAGGGTGAAACGGTGGTGTAAGAGACCACCAGCAGCCATGGTGACATGGCCGGCTCGGTAAACCTCGCCCGGAGCAAGGTCAGACAGAAGGCGATACGGCTGCTCGCCGTGCCTTCGGGTAGACCGCTGGAGGCGTGCGGCAACGTACGTCGTAGATAGATGGCCGTCCATGGGTCGAGCCGCGAGGCCCGACCCAAGACAGAACCCGGCGTAGTAGTCGGCCCTTTCGCGCTCAGCCTCGCGCTTACGTCAGAGAGACGGCACTCTCGCCGGGCTCGCCGACCAGCTGGTTCGCGTTCGGCAGCACCTTCGGCTCGAGGGCCAGCGAGGCGGCGCCCAGGATCCCCGCGTTGTTGCGGAGGGTCGCCGGAACCATCGGGGTGTTGATCGAGATCTTCGGCAGGAACTCCTGGTAGCTCTTCGACACTCCGCCGCCGACGATGAACAGGTCGGGCCAGAGCAGCTTCTCGAGCTCTGCGTAGTACGTCTGCAAGCGTGCAGCCCACTGCACCCAGTTGAGGTCGTCGCGCTCCTTGGCCGCATACGAGGCCTTGTGCTCGTAGTCGCCGCCGTCGATCTGGATGTGCCCGAGTTCAGCGTTCGGGATGAGCACACCGTTGTAGATGATGGCTGTTCCGATGCCCGTGCCGAGCGTCGTCATGATGATGAGGCCGTTCTTGCCCTTGGCGGCGCCGTAACGCACCTCGGCGTAGCCCGCGGCATCCGCGTCGTTCACGAAGGTGATGTCGCGCTGCAGGGCGTCTTCGAAGAGTTTCTCAGCCTCCAGCCCGATCCACTTCTTCGAGACGTTCGCGGCCGACATGGTCTTGCCGTTCTGCACCACCGCGGGAAAGTCGATGCCGATGGGGGCGTCGGCCGGGGCATCCGTGAGCTGTGCGAGCAGTTTCTCGACGGTACCGACGACATCCTTCGGCTTGCCGCCCTCGGGGGTGTCGAGCTTGATGCGGTCGCTCAGCAGCTCGCCGGTCTCCGTGTTGACGATGGCACCCTTGATGCCCGTCCCGCCGATGTCGATGCCGATGGCGATCGAAGAGTCTGTGCTGCCAGTCATCGTGTTCCCTCGTTCTCTGTCTCGGCCGTGAGACACGGCCGGCGGTCTGTCTCTATTCTGTCGGGTCGGGGAGGGTCAGAACTTCGGCGCCGCGCTCGGTGACCACAAGTGTGTGTTCGAACTGGGCGCTCAGCGACCGGTCGCGGGTGACGACCGTCCAGTCGTCGCTCCACAGCTCGTTGTCCTGGGACCCGAGCGTGAGCATGGGCTCGATCGTGAACACCATGCCGACCTCGATCACGTCGTCGAACCGGGGTGCGGCGTCGTAGTGCGGGATGATCAGGCCCGAGTGGAACTGCTCGCCGACACCGTGCCCTGTGTAGTCGCGCACGACCCCGTAGCCGAACCTTTTCGCGTACGACTCGATGGCCCGCCCGATCACGTTGACCTGACGACCGGGGGCCACCGCCTTGATGCCGCGGTTCATCGCCTCGCGGGTGCGTTCGACCAGGAGGCGCGCCTCCTCGCTCGGCTCTCCGGCGAAGAATGTGGCGTTCGTGTCGCCGTGCACGCCGTCCTTGTAGGCGGTGATGTCGATGTTCACGAGATCGCCGTCATCCAGAACGGTGTTGTCGGGGATCCCGTGGCAGACGACCTCGTTGACACTGGTGCAGAGCGACTTCGGAAAGCCGCGATAGCCGAGGGTCGACGGGTAGGCACCGTGTTCGATGAGGTAGGCGTGGCCGAGGGCATCCAACTCGTCTGTCGTGACCCCCGGCCTGACGTGGGCTCCCACATGCGCGAGGGCGTTCGCGGCGATGCGCGAGGACTTCCGGATGCTCTGCAGCCGTTCGCCGGTGTAGACGTCGCTGCCGCCGCCCTCGTCGGGGTCACGCCGACCGACGTACTCGGGTCGTTCGATGTCGGCCGGGACGGCGCGGAGAGGGGAGATCCGGCCCGGAAGGAGGTGGCCGGCGGAGTCCTTGGGCATAGGATCTATCGTAGTTCAGGCCCGGCGGCAGAGCCCGCCCCGGGCGGCACTCGATCGCCCGGGACACCCGGGTCACGACCACTTGGAGCACTCATGTCAGGCGACCCGTCGAAGCAGTACTGGTACAACACGAACACGGGTGACGTCGAGTTCGGTTATGTGTCACCGGCGCCCGACAGGGTCGGCCCGTTCGAGACGAAGGCCGAAGCCGAGCACGCTCTCGAGACGCTCCGCGCCAACTCGGCGAAGTGGGCCGAGGAAGACGCCGCGAACGACTGAGGAGCGCCGCCGGCGTCTAGCCCTCGTACGCGAGCGCGGCGTGCGCCCTGAACGGGCGCCCGCTCCAAGCGCGGCGCAACGCGACGTCTAGCCTTCGTATTCGTGCTCGGGGGCCGGGTAGGCGCCCGAGGCCACGTCGGCGCGGAACGCGGTGACGGCATCCGTCAGCACCTGGGTGAGGTTCGCGTACTGCTTCACGAAGCGGGGGGTGCGGCCCTGTGAGAAGCCGGCGAAGTCGGTCCAGACGAGCAGCTGGCCGTCGGTGTTCGGGCCTGCGCCGACGCTGATGGTCGGGATGCGGAGTTCCTTCGTGACGCGGCCCGCGATGTCGCTCGGAACCATCTCGAGCACCACGGCGAAGGCGCCGGCGTCTTCCACGGCGTGGGCGTCGGCGAGCAGTGCCTCAGCACCGTCGCCCCGGCCCTGGATGATGTGCCCGCCGAGCCCGTGCTCGCTCTGCGGGGTGAAGCCGATGTGGCCCATGACGGGAACGCCCGCATCCACGATGCGCCGGATCTGCGCCGCGCTCCGCACGCCGCCCTCGAGCTTCACGGCGTGCGCGTTCGCCTCCTTCATGAACCGCACGGCGGTGCGGAGCGCGTCGTCGGGGCCGCCCTCGTAAGAGCCGAACGGCATGTCTGCGACGACGAGCGCCCTCTTGGCAGCACCGGCCACAGCCCGCGTCAGGGGGATCAGCTGGTCGACGGTCACCGAGAGGGTGGTCTCGTTGCCGAAGACGTTGTTGCCCGCGGAGTCGCCGACGAGCAGGAAGTCGATGTCTGCGGCATCGAAGATGGCGGCGGACAGCATGTCGTAGGACGTCAGCCCCACAATCGGGATGCCGTTCTCCTTCGCGTTCTGGAAGTGCCGGGTGCGAACGCGCTTGCGGGGGGACTGCTCTGTCATGTGCTGATCCTACCGGCGTCAGTTGACCGCCGTCGGGCGGTAGGTGATCGGCAGGCGACGGTCGCGGCCGAAGGCGGTGCGGGAGATCTTGGTGCCGATCGCGCTCTGCCGGCGCTTCCACTCCGAGTGGTCGACGAGCGAGATGATGCGGTCGACGGTCTCGGCGTCGAACCCGCGGGCGACGAGTTCGTCACGGCCGAACCCGCCGTTGATGTAATCCTCCAGCAGGGCATCCAGGATCTCGTACTCGGGGAGCGAGTCCTGATCGGTCTGGTCGGGGCGGAGTTCGGCCGACGGCGGCTTCGAGATCGAGTTCTCGGGGATCGGCGGCGTCTCGCCGCGCCGCGCCGCAAAGGCGTTCCGCCAGCGGGCGAGCTCCCAGACGAGCATCTTCGGAACATCCTTCAGCGGTGCGAACCCGCCGACCGAGTCACCGTAGATGGTCGAGTAGCCCACGGCGAGCTCGCTCTTGTTCCCCGTCGTCAGCACGAGGTGGCCCTTCTGGTTCGAGAGCCCCATCAGGATGATGCCCCGGATGCGCGCCTGCAGGTTCTCGGCCGCGACCCCGTCGAGGGCGAGCTGCGTCTCGACGGGCTGCACGAGGTCGGCGATGGCCTGGGTCTCGTAGTGCACGCCGATGCGGTCGGCGAGGTCGTCGGCGTCGGAACGCGAGTGGTCGGACGACCAGCGGCTCGGCATCGAGACGCCGTAGACCTGGGAAGCCCCGATCGCGTCGGCGGCGAGCACGGCGCAGACCGCCGAGTCGATCCCGCCCGAGAGCCCGAGCACCACCGAACGGAACCCGTTCTTCCGCACATAGTCGCCGAGGCCGAGCACGAGGGCGTTCCAGACCTGCTCGAGTTCGTCGGGCACGACCGCGATGTCGGCGGTCAGGGCGGTCTGGGGCGTCACCGAGCCCGACTCCGGCAGGTCGAGTGACACGCGCGCGACATCCGCCGGCAGGTCGTCGAGCGTCGCTGCTTCGGGGTCGATGTCGACCACCAGCAGGTGCGGCTGGAACTGGGGCGCGCGCGCCATGATCGTTCCGGCCGCCGACACCACCACGCTGTCGCCGTCGAAGAGGAGGTCGTCCTGGCCTCCGACGATGTTCACGTAGGCGACGATGGTGTCGTTCTCGACGGCGCGCCGCACGACGAGCGGCAGGCGCACCTCGTTCTTGTCGCGCTCGTACGGCGAGGCGTTGATCACGAGCAGTACTCCGGCGTCGGCCGAAGCGACGCGGTTGACGGGCCCGCCATCACGCCAGAGGTCTTCGCAGATGATGAGCGCGACGTCGACCCCGCGCATCCGCAGCACCAGCAGTTCGTCGCCGGCGATGAAGATGCGGTACTCGTCGAACACCGAGTAGTTCGGCAGGTGGTGCTTCGCGTAGCGCGCCTTGATCTCCCCGTTCTGGATGATCGAGGCCACGTTCTGGGCGATCGCCGTCGGCGCGTTCGTGGTCGTGAAGGAGCGGGGCTCGAACGGACCGTCGGGGTGCCCGACCACCACCACGATGTCGCCGAGGCCGGCCTCGTCGAGCTCTGTCGCGAGCGCTTCGGCCCGCGCGCGGCAGGCAGCGAGGAACGACGGCCGGGACGCCAGGTCTTCGATGGGGTAGCCCGAGAGGGCCATCTCCCCGAAGGCGACCAGGTCGGCACCCGCGTCACGGGCGCGTCGCACGGCGGCGACGATCCCGGCAGAGTTGCCTTCGAGGTCTCCGACAATCGGGTTGGTCTGGGCCAGCGCTAAGCGAAGTCTCGGCATAGCCACTAGCCTAATAGCGGCAGAACCACGTGCCGGAAAGAGGTAACAGCCGTCGATGGATAAGCAGCGCGACTTCGTTCTTCGTACCATTGAAGAACGCGGTGTCAAGTTCGTTCGGCTGTGGTTCACCGACGTGGTCGGCACCCTCAAATCCGTCGCCATCGCGCCGGCCGAGGTCGAGGGGGCGTTCGCCGAGGGCCTCGGTTTCGACGGCAGCGCCATCGAGGGCCTGACCCGGTCGTTCGAGGCGGATGTGCTCGCACATCCCGATCCCACCACCTTCCAGATCCTGCCGTGGCGGGGCGAGGTCGACCCGACCGCCCGCATGTTCTGCGACATCACGACGCCCGACGGCCAGCCCGCCGTGGCCGACCCGCGGAATGTGCTGAAGCGCACGCTGGCGAAGGCCGGCGACCGCGGCTTCTCGTTCTACACGCACCCCGAGATCGAGTTCTACCTGCTGAAGTCGTCGCAGTACGGGCCCGACGGCCCCGAGCCGGTCGACAAGGCGGGCTACTTCGACAACGTTCCGGGTGGCACGGCGCACGACTTCCGTCGCCGGTCGGTGCGGATGCTCGAAGACCTCGGCATCTCGGTGGAGTTCAGCCACCACGAGGCGGGCCCCGGCCAGAACGAGATCGACCTCCGTTACGCCGACGCTCTGACGACGGCCGACAACATCATGACCTTCCGCACCGTCGTCAAGGAGGTCGCGATCGAGCAGGGCGTCTACGCCACGTTCATGCCGAAACCGCTCTCCGGGCATCCGGGTTCGGGGATGCACACCCACATGTCCCTCTTCGAGGGCGACTCGAACGCCTTCTTCGAGGCCGGCGCCGAGTACCAGCTGTCGAAGATCGGCCGCCAGTTCATCGCCGGCCTCCTGAAGCATGCCCCCGAGATCACGGCCGTCACGAACCAGTTCGTGAACTCCTACAAGCGGCTCTGGGGCGGCGACGAGGCGCCGAGCTTCGTCTGCTGGGGCCACAACAACCGCTCCGCACTTGTTCGGGTTCCGCTCTACAAGCCGAACAAGGGGCAGTCGTCGCGGGTCGAGTACCGTGCGATCGACTCCGCTGCGAACCCGTATCTCGCGTATTCGCTGCTTCTCGCCGCGGGCCTCAAGGGCATCGAGGAGGGCTATGAGCTCCCGGCCGAGGCCGAGGACAACGTCTGGAGCCTCAGCGACACCGAACGCCGCGCCCTGGGCTACAACGCCCTGCCGGCGAGCCTCGACCAGGCGATCGGCGAGATGGAGAAATCCGAGCTCGTCGCCGAGACCCTCGGTGAGCACGTCTTCAACTACGTGCTGCTGAACAAGCGCCAGGAGTGGGCGGCGTACCGCGACCAGGTCACGCCGTTCGAGTTGAAGAGCAACCTGGAGATGCTCTAAGAGCCCACCGATGGCACGCATCTCCGGGCCGCTGAGCCTCACTGAACTGGCCAGGGTCGGCTTCTCCGAGTTGGGGGAGGCGACAGAGCGGCTCGAACTCGCCAGTGAACTGGGTTCGGTTGGCCTCGAGGATCTGCTCGCCTCGTTCCGGCTGACCGCCGACCCCGACCAGGCTCTCTCCTTCCTCGTGCGGCTGCTACGCCTGCCGGCCACCCCGTCCGTCTCGCTGCTGGCCGAGGAGCCCACCCGCACGCGCCTGCTGCGGGTGTTCGGCGCCTCCGCCGGGTTCGGCGACTTCTTCCTGAGGCACCCCGAGGAGCTCGGCTGCCTCAGCTCCCGAATCGACCGCCTGCCGACGGCCGCAGAGCTGCAGGATGACCTCCTGAACTCGGTGGCGTCGGTGGACGGATTCGCGACCATCGGCGGTGGCAGTGCTGGTGCGGCCGGTGCCGGTTCCGGTGCCCTCGACGGCGACTGGACCCTGCTCCGCGTGCGGTACCGACGCGTGCTGGCGCAGATCACGGCGTACGACCTCGAACAGTCCGACCCCGTCGGCGGGGTGGACGGTATCGCTCGCACCCTCGCCGATCTGGCGGCGGCCGCGCTCGACGCCTCGCTGGCGTGCGCGCGCAGCCGCGCATCCACTCCCGGACGGAGCCGCTGGTCGTTCGGGCGCGACGAGGTCGCCGCAACCTGCCTCGCCATCATCGGCATGGGCAAGTCGGGTGCTCATGAACTGAACTACGTGAGCGATGTCGATGTGATCTTCGTGGGGGAGGGCGACGATGAAGCGGGCCTCGAGACCGGACGAGCGATCGACATCGCGACCGCCCTCGCCATGCTGACCATGCACGGCATCATGGAACCCACGATGGAGCCGAGCCTCTGGGAGGTCGACCCGAACCTCCGCCCCGAGGGCATGGCGGGAGCCCTGGTGCGTTCGCTCGCCTCCCATCTCGCCTACTACGAGCGGTGGGCGAAGAGCTGGGAGTTCCAGGCGCTGCTGAAGGCGCGGCCGCTCGCCGGCGACATGTCGCTCGGCCAGCGCTATGCGGACGCGGTCGGGCCGATGGTCTGGACGAGTGCGTCCCGCGACGGCTTCGTCGAGTCGGTGCAGAAGATGCGCCAGCGGGTCACCGACCACATTCCCGCCGACGAGGTCGACTGGCAGCTGAAACTCGGGCCGGGCGGGCTCCGCGACATCGAGTTCACCGTGCAGCTGCTGCAACTCGTGCACGGACAGAACGACCCTCTCGTCCGCCACGCGGGGACACTGCCGGCTCTGGCGGCGCTGGCCGACCAGGGTTACATCGGGCGTGTCGAGGGGCAGGAGTTCTCGCACGACTACCGGGTGCTCCGGCTGATGGAACACCGCCTGCAACTGCGGAACCTCCGGCGCACCCACCTGGTTCCGCGCGACGAGTTCGCCCAGCGTGTGCTCGCCCGTGCCACCGAGCTCGCCCCGAGCGCCCCCGCGCTGCTGGAGGTCTGGAATGCGATCAAACTCCGGGTGCGCACGCTCCACGAACGACTGTTCTACCGCCCCCTGCTGGCTGCGGTGGCCGCGCTCAGTCCCGACGAGATCAGCATCACCAGCGAGCAGGCGGTGGCACGCCTCGCGGCGATCGGCTTCCGCGACCCGAAAGGCGCGCTCGGCCACATCCGGGCGATGACTGCAGGCGTCTCCCGGCGGGCCGCGATCCAGAGGCACCTGCTGCCCGTGATGCTGCAGTGGTTCGCGAACGGCGCCGACCCCGACTACGGGCTGCTCGCCTTCCGCCGGCTGAGCGACACCCTGGGGGAGACCTACTGGTTCCTCCGGATGCTCCGCGACTCGTCGGGCGCCGCTTCCCGCCTCACCCAGGTGCTCTCCGGATCCCGCTTCGCCGCCGAGTTGCTCGAACGCATCCCCGAATCCGCCGCCTGGCTCGAGAACGACCACGAGCTGCGCCCCCGCCCGTTCGATGTCCTGAGAGCTGAGACCGCGGCCACGATCGCCCGGCACGACACCCCCGATGCCGTGGCCGCAGCGCTCCGTACCGCCCGTCGCCGGGAGGTGCTGCGCCTCGCGTGCGCCGCCATCCTCGGGCTGGTGACCGTGCAGGAGCTCGCCAAGGGCCTCACCGACGTGACGACCGTGTTCCTGCAGGGCACGCTCGACGCGATCCGTGGATCGGCGGCCCTCGCCCGCGGTGACGGAATCGAGTTCGCGGTCATCGGCATGGGCCGGTACGGCGGACGTGAGATCGGTTTCGGCTCCGACACCGACGTGCTCTACGTCTACCGTGCCGTCTCGGTCGACGGCGAGACGGCCCAGTCGGTCGCCCGCTTCATCGTGAACGAACTGGTGCGGCTCACCGAAGACCACCGGCTGCCGCTCGAACTCGACAACGACCTCCGACCCGAGGGCAAGAACGGCATCGTCGTGCGCTCGCTCGACAGCTACCGCGCCTACTATGAGCGCTGGTCGTTGACCTGGGAGGCCCAGGCTCTGCTCCGTGCGCGCGGAGTGGCGGGCGACGTGTCACTGATGCGCGATTTCGAGGCTGTAGCGAACACCGTGCGGTATCCGACATCCATCGAGGAGAAGGCTGTGCGCGAGGTGAAGCGCATCAAGGCCCGCGTCGAGAAGGAACGGCTGCCGCAGGGCGCCGACCCGGCCAGGCACCTGAAACTCGGTCGGGGGTCGCTGAGCGATGTCGAGTGGTACGTGCAACTGCTCCAGCTCGAGCACGGGGCAGAGCATCCGTCGTTCCGGACGACGTCGACCCTGGATGCCCTCGAGGCCGAGGTGCAGGCGGGCTACGTCGACGAGGCGGATGCCGCGCGGCTCCGCGAGGCCTGGATCTTCGCGTCGCGGGCCCGCTCCGCGATGACCCTCTGGACGAACCGCACGGCCGATGTGCTGCCCTCCGACCGGCAACAGCTGGAGGGCGTCGCCCGGCTGCTCGAGTACCCGCCCGGCTCGGCCACCGCGCTCGAAGAGGACTATCTCGCCGTCACCCGGCGTGCCCGCGCGATCTTCGAACGGGACTTCTACGGCGCGTTGTAGGGTGATTGACGCTCATGTTTCTCGGAAGGAATCTCGATGACCGACCCCGGCTCCACTCCTCTCAGGAAGTCCGTGCTGAGCGGCCTGTCCGGCAACGAGATGTACTGCGTCGACCTGCTCGGCTACCATCCCGGCAACCTGCTGGTGGGCAACAGCGTCTTCTCGCGAGGGCTTCTCGGTTCGCTCAGTTCGGGTTTCCGAGGCATGGTCGGGGGTGAGATCACCGCGATCACCAACATGATCACCCAGGGGCGGCACCTGTCGATGCAGCGGCTCATTGCGGAGATGCAGCAGAGCCAGGGGCACGGCGCGACCAGTGTGACGACCGAGTTGATCTTCCACGCCCAGAACATCGAGTTCCTGTCGGTGGCGTCCACGGTGCACCAGAAAGAGGGCGTGCCCTCTGTCGCCTTCACGACCTCCAGCGACGGCCAGGAACTGTTCTGCCAGATGGATGCCGGCTACCAGCCGGTCTCGTTCGTCATGGGCAACGTCGCCTACTCCATCGGGGTCGGCCGGGGCATCACGGGAGCGTTCCGCCAGCTCGCCAAGGGCGAGGTCACGGAGTACAGCGACCTGTTCTCGCGCACCCGCAACCTCGCGCTGCAGCGGATCGTGGCCGAGGCCCAGTCGGTCGGGGCCAATGCGGTCGTGGGCATCACCACGAACATCCTTCCGTTCGGCGGCACGGCGGTGCAGGAGATGCTGATGGTGGGAACGGCGTCGCGGCACGACATGTCCGATCCGGCTCTCGAAGCGGTGGGGGTGGTGACCAGCGACCTCACTGCCGAGGAGATGTGGAGTCTCGCGCGCATCGGCTACGCGCCACTGAAGCTCGTGATGGGTACCTCGGTGTACTCGCTCGGCTTCGTCGGGGGCATCACCTCCGCCTTCAAGAACTTCGTCAAGGGTGAGATCAGTGAGCTGACCCAGCTCATCTACGGAGCGCGCGAGGAGTCGCTTGCCAAGGTGCAGCAGCAGGCCACCGCCGTCGGGGCAGACGATGTCATCGGCATCAAGACGTATGTGTACGACCTCGGCGGCGGGCTCATCGAGTTCCTGGCCATCGGCACTGCCGTGAAGCGCTCGACGGTCGCCTCGACACGCTCGCAGCAGCTTCCGCCGCAGGCCATCGTGCGCGACCGCGACACCTTCTTCAACAGCGCCGAGGCGTCCTACGGGGTCACGCTCACTCGGAACCAGCAGTAGTGGACCTTCGAAGAGTTCGGCGTTCACAGCAAACCGACCTTCGAGGTGCTCCGAACAACTCTCTTGTGAAAGCCGTCAGACTCCTGAAGATCCACCGCCGTGCCCAGAAGCTTGTCGAGACGGAAGCTGAAGCCTCAGTGAAACGGGATGTCGAGCACGGCTTTTGCGAACTCGGCCGGCTGCGCCGTCGGGGCACCATCACCGAGACCGAATTCGTGACCCGACGGGCCGCGCTGCTCCTGCCGGTGGTGCAGCGGCCCGTGCTCGACTAGCCTCGCCCGCTGAAGAGAAGCGAAACATTCGGGGACAGAAAACGGGGCTGCACCTTCCTGGGAAGATGCAGCCCCGTCAATGGGTGACTGCGTGACTAGACGCCGTAGTAGAGCTCGAACTCGAACGGGTGCGGGCGCTGGGCGATCGGCTTGATCTCGTTCTCGCGCTTGTACTCGATCCAGGTCTCGATCAGGTCCTGCGTGAACACGCCGCCCTTGGTCAGGAACTCGTTGTCCGCTTCGAGGGCCAAGAGGGCCTCGCCGAGCGATGCGGGAACCTGGGGGATGTTCTTCGCTTCCTCGGGCGGCAACTCGTAGAGGTCCTTGTCGACGGGCTCGTGCGGCTCGATCCGGTTCTGGATTCCGTCGAGGCCCGCCATGAGCTGCGCCGCGAAGGCGAGATACGGGTTGCCCGAGGCATCCGGTGCACGGAACTCGATGCGCTTGGCCTTCGGGTTCGTTCCGGTGATGGGGATGCGGATCGACGCCGACCGGTTGCCGGCCGAGTAGACCAGGTTCACCGGAGCTTCGAAGCCCGGCACCAGGCGGTGGTACGAGTTGACGGTCGGGTTCGTGAAGGCGAGCACCGCGGGGGCGTGCTTCAGGAGGCCGCCGATGTACCAGCGGGCGATGTCGCTGAGCCCGCCGTAGCCGGCCTCGTCGTAGAACAGCGGGTTGCCGTCGTTCCAGAGCGACTGGTGGGTGTGCATGCCCGATCCGTTGTCGCCGAAGAGCGGCTTCGGCATGAAGGTCGCGGTCTTGCCCCACTGGGAAGCCGTGTTCTTCACGATGTACTTGAACTTCAGGATGTCGTCTGCCGCGTGCACCATGGTGTCGAAACGGTAGTTGATCTCACCCTGGCCGGCGGTGCCGACCTCGTGGTGGGCGCGCTCGAGGATGAGCCCTGAGTCGATCAGCTTCAGCGAGATGTCGTCGCGGAGATCTGCGTGCTGGTCGACGGGGCTGACCGGGAAGTACCCGCCCTTGAAGGGGGTCTTGTTGGCGAGGTTGCCGCCCTCTTCTTCGCGGCCCGAGTTCCAGGCGCCTTCGCTGGAGTCGACGGAGTAGAAGCTCTTGTTCTGCTTCACTTCGTAGCGCACGTCGTCGAAGATGTAGAACTCGGCCTCAGGGGCGAAGAACGCGGTGTCGGCGATGCCGGTCGAGGCGAGGTACTTCTCCGCCTTCTTGGCGACCTGGCGCGGGTCGCGCGAGTAGATCTCGCCGTTCCGCGGGTTGTAGATGTCGAAGATGACGATCAGCGTGCGCTCGACGCGGAAGGGGTCGATGTAGGCGGTCGACACGTCCGGGATGAGCTGCATGTCGGACTCGTGGATCGATGCGAATCCACGGATCGACGAGCCGTCGAACATCTGGCCGACGGAGAAGAAGTCCTCGTCGACGGTTGAGGCGGGGATGTTGAAGTGCTGCTGCACGCCGGGAAGGTCGGTGAAGCGGATATCAAGGAACTTGACGTCGGTGTCCTTGATGAACTTGAGCACCTCGGAAGAATCACTGAACATTTGAGAGACTCCAAATGGCTTGGTACTGAATGGCTTGGCAGTGCTCAGTTGTGAACACAACTTCCGTCAGGGTACCGCGAACCGATTACTCGGCCGTGTCGCAAATGTTTCAGGCATGTTACGTGCAGGGTCATCAAAGTGGCGTGACCTAGACTCGCACTCGTGTCGAATGCAAAGCCTCCGTCCCGCTGGTCTGGCGCTGCACCGAGCACGTGGCCCGGTGAGCGGCTCGGTTTCCCTGAAGAGGGTCGCGGCTCTGTCGGTCGGCCCGGGCGACGCATCGGTGCGCTCCTGATCGACTGGGCCGCCTGTTTCGTCGTCTACGCTGCTTTCTTCTTCGGGAACGCCTGGGCTGCGACCATCATCTTCATGATCGAGCAGATCGTGCTGATGGCCTTCACCGGGGGCGGCTTCGGCCACCTGCTGCTGGGCCTCCGGGTGGTGAAGGTCGACGGCACCTTCGCGGGCTGGTGGCGGCCGATCATCCGCACCGCCCTGCTCGTGCTCACGATCCCCGCGCTGATCTGGGATTCAGACCAGCGCGGGCTCCATGACGTCTTTGCGGGAACGGTGCTCGTGCGGCGATAGTGCCCGCACCGTCGGTCTACAGGATGAAGAGCATCTCCTGGTAGGTCGGCAGCGCCCAGAGGTCGTCGGCGACGATCTCCTCGAGCGTGTCCGCCGCGGTGCGAACCGCCGCCATGGCCGGCAGCAGGGCGTTCCGGGCGTGTTCGGCCTCGGCCAGCGCCTCGTGGTGACCGTCGTCGTCGAGCGCGCTCTTCAGCACGACGAGAGCCGCGCGGAGTTCGGCGAGCGGCACGGAGACCGTCTCGAGCGTCGACGTGTCGGTCTCGACGCCGGCGGCCTTGAGCGCACCGATGTTGAGCGCGAGCTCGGTCTGGTGACGCACGGCCGCGGGAAGCACGACGGTCGTTCCGAGTTCAAGGGTCAGCCGTGCCTCGACACCGATGGTGAGCGTGTACTGCTCGAGCCCGATCTCGTACCGGCTGTGCATCTCACGGTGGTTGAAGACCTTGTACTTCTCGAACAGGTCCATGGCGGGCTCGGTGATCAGTTCGGGCAGCGCGTCGAGCGTGGTCTTGAGGTTCGCCAGTCCACGCTTCTCGGCTTCGATCGGCCACGCGTCGGCGTAACCGTCACCGTTGAACACGACGGATCCGTGTTCGTTGATGATCTCGGTGAGGATCGTCTGCACCGCCTGGTCGAAGTCCGTTCCGTCGGCCACCGCGGCCTCGAGGTTGGTGGCGATGTAGTCGAGCGAGTCGGCCATGATCGTGTTGATCGTGGTCATCGGGCCGGCGACGGACTGCATCGAGCCCGGCGCGCGGAACTCGAACCGGTTGCCCGTGAAGGCGAACGGGCTGGTGCGGTTGCGGTCGCCCGGGTCGGTGGGCAGCACCGGCAGCGTGTCGACGCCGATGACCATCTTGCCTTTGCCCTTCGAGCTCGTGGCCGGCCCCTTGGCGATCTGTTCGAAAACGTCGGCGAGCTGGTCGCCGAGGAAGATCGAGATGATCGCCGGGGGAGCCTCGTTGGCACCGAGGCGGTGGTCGTTGGTGGCGCTGGCGACGGAAGCCCGGAGGAGACCAGCGTATTTGTGCACTGCGCGGATGACCGCCGCGCAGAAGACCAGGAACTGAGCGTTCTCGTGGGGCGTGTCGCCGGGCACGAACACGCTGCCGACCTCGGAGTTTCCGAGGCTGAAGTTCACGTGCTTACCCGATCCGTTGACGCCCTGGAACGGCTTCTCGTGGAACAGGCACTCCATGCCATGCTTCTTGGCGATGGTCTTGAATGTCGTCATCAGCAGCTGCTGGTGGTCGGCCGCGAGGTTCGCCTTCTCGAACATCGGGGCGATCTCGAACTGGCCGGGGGCGACCTCGTTGTGGCGGGTCTTGGCGGGGATGCCGAGCTTGAAGAGCTCACGCTCGGTGTCCATCATGAAGCCGAGAACACGCTCGGGGATCGCGCCGAAGTAGTGGTCGTCGAACTCCTGGCCCTTGGGCGGCTTGGCGCCGAACAGGGTCCGTCCGGCGTTCAGCAGGTCGGGGCGAGCGAGGAAGAAGTGCCGGTCGACGAGGAAGTACTCCTGCTCAGGGCCGCAGTACGACACCACGTGCTCGGGATCCGTGTGCCCGAACAGCTTCAGCACGCGCTCGGCGTGCGTGCCCATCGCCTGCTGCGAGCGGAGCAGCGGCGTCTTGTGGTCGAGGGCCTCACCCGTCATCGACACGAAGACGGTCGGGATGCACAGGGTGTTGCCGTTCGGGTTCTCGAGCACATAGGCAGGGCTCGTGACATCCCAGCCCGTGTAGCCGCGGGCTTCGAACGTGTTGCGGAGCCCGCCGTTCGGGAAGCTGGACGCATCAGGCTCACCCTGCGTCAGGGTCTTGCCAGCGAACTCGGCGAGGGCCGTTCCGTCGCCGATCGGCTCGAAGAAGCTGTCGTGCTTCTCCGCCGTGAGACCGGTGAGCGGGTAGAAGACGTGTGCGTAGTGGGTGGCGCCCTTTTCGAGCGCCCAGTCCTTCATCGCACTTGCCACGGCGTCGGCGATGGCAGGGTCGAGCATCGCGCCGTGCTCGATGGTCGCCATGACCGACTTGTAGACCGACTTCGGCAGGCGCTTCTGCATGACGACCTGGTTGAAGACGTTCTCGCCGAAGATCTCGCCCGGCGCCTCCGAGTCGATGAAGCTGACCGCGGGAGGCACATAGGCCTCAACGTCGCGGACAGCCTGCAAACGGACCTTGTTGCTCATGTGTACCCCTTGTGTGCGCGGAGTTCGTCCGCAGGGCGGCTGTATCCGGTGGGGCAAATCTAGGGAGCGGTTGTCTCAGGGATGTTTCGGGCGCGTGACGGTCTGTGACAGGGTGGTGCTGGCGGGTCCGCGGGATTCCGCGGATGTGACCCGTCTGGGGGCCGCCGGATCAGCGTCCGCGCTGGGGGCGTGCTTTCATCGGGTCGACACCCTTCGGGATCGGCAGGTTGCCCGAGCCGAGAGACGTGAGCCGGTTGCTGACGGCCAGCACCTCGGGCTTGGTCAGGTTCGGCTTGATTCGGTTGAGCTTCGCCGGGATCTTGTGGAGCGGCACCGCGTCATCGTCAGGGCCGACGGAGAGGAACGTGACCGGCACGTTCGGCAGCACCCGCAGGACCTTGCGGCGTTCGTCTTCGAGCATGCGCGTGGTGCGTGACTTCGGGCCCTCGCTGATGAGCACCACCCCGCCCCGGCCGACGGCGCGGTAGACAGCGTCCTGCGTCTTGCCGTTGACGGCGACGGGCATCTCACTGCCCCGCCAGCTGCGCTTCAGCGAGCTGCGGAGCACAGCGCCCACAGCACCGGGCTGGCCGGCGATCTGGCCGTAGGCGGCGGCCTCGGCGCGCCTGCCGAGCACGATCAGGGCGATGAGGACGCCCGCGAGCACACCGGCGACGATCCACATGGCGATGACAAAACCGTTGCCGTCGCTCAGCAGCAGTGCGAGAACGAGGCCGATGGCCACGGGTACCAGGATGCTCAGCACCAGCAGCAGCACGATGTTTTTGTCGTACCGGCGGGTCATCTGGAAGACCTGCCACATCTGCTTGATGCGACCGTCTTCCTTCGGCTTCTTGGGAGCCTTCGGGGCTTTCTCTTTGCTGCGTGCCATACGACCATGGTACCGAGTCGGAGGGTCGTCGGATGCTCGGTGGGGTGCATCTCCTCGTCCACTTGTGGCGCTGTGGGCGAACTGTCCACAGATGCTGGTATCCGGATGCCCGGCGGCACCGTGACGCAGCACGCTCGTGTTCCATGACCCGTACCACCCTCGCCGCCCTTCTGGCCGAACGTGCTCCCACACCGGGGGAGGCCGTGACCGTGCTCGTCCCCGTGCTCCAGACCCTCGATGACCTGCACACGCTGGACTGCACGCACGGCGCGGTCTCCGTACGAACGGTGTTCTTCGACGACACGGGAAAGGCCACGCTCGACGGTTGGGCGAGGTGCGTCGAGCACCGGCGGGGCGAGGTGCTGGATGCGGGGTTCCGGGCGGCGATGGTCGCGGACTGCCGTGCCTTCGTGGAACTCGCGCGGCAGGTTGTGCCGGGGGATACTGGGCCGCGCGAGGCCATGTCGCTTGGGGGCGGGAAGGTTGGGGCCGGGAGGGTTGGGGCCGGGTCGGTTGCGGCCGGGCCGGTTCCGGGAGCGAAGGCGAGGCTCCGCGCGACTCCGTTCCTCGCTGAAGAACTGGCGAGGTTGGAGCGCGGCCGGCGGGAGACCTTCGTCAGGGAGTGTGAGGATCGGCTGTTCGAGCTGGCGACGCCGGAGGCTGTGACTCTGCCGGGATCGACCGCCGGTGATGACAGCTCCGGCGATGACAGCTCTGGCTACGACAGCTCCGGCTACGACTGGGAGTCGGAGACCGCTGGGGTGCTGGCCGGGATCACGGCCGAGGTCGACGAAGTGACCCGGGGCGACGTCGAAGCGGCGCGGCCGCGGGCGAGGCTCCGGTCATGGGTGGCTGACGTGGGTGCGGTAATACGTCGTGCCCCGGCGGCGATTGCGGCGTGGGGGCAGCTGCGGCGGGGCGAGGGGCGGCGTGTGCGTGCCCGCACCCTGCTGGTGGCAGCGGTGGTGTGTGTTGCGGCCGTTGTCGGTGCCTTGGTCAGCCTGCCGGCAGCCGGGTCGCCGGATCCCGTCGCTGCCGGGAAACAGGCACCCGCTCCGGCTTCCGCTCCGCCGACCACTCCCGAGCCGTCGGCTGGCGCCACCACCGAGGCGGACGCACTCATCGCAGGAGACGATCCGGCGGCGGCAGCGGGTGCCCTTCTGGTGCTTCGCGAGAGGTGTCTGGCGGCTCGGTCGCTCCCGTGCCTGGAACGGGTCGACCAACCGGATTCCGCCGCTCGCACGGCGGACAGGGCCGCGGTGTCGCAGAGTCCTCCGTCGCAGAGTCCCGCACAGACCGCGCCGGGCGCCTCGGCCACGGCGGGGGCACCGACCGCGCCGGGCGCATCGGCCACGGCGGGCACACCGCCCACGGCGGGCACACCGCCCTCGCCGGTGACACCGACCGCGCCCCCCGCGCCGGGCGCAGCGGGCGCTCCCGCCACAGGGCCTACACCCGAAGGTGCGGGAGCGCCGGCCCGGCGCTACCGGCTGGTCCAGGCGGTGGGAGCGTCGGCGTTGGTGGAGGTGGTCGGGGGAGGCGCCCAACGCCAACCGGCCTCGCTCCTTCTGGTGAAGGGCGAGGCCGGTTGGCGCATCAGGGAACTGTTCGGTGGTGGGCCGTGAGGCTCACCGGTGTCGTCAGATGCCGAGGACGCCCGCGAAGTTGCCCTCTTCGAGGCGGTTCTTGACCGCGACGAGGAAGCGGGCGGCGTCGGCTCCGTCGACGATGCGGTGATCGTAGCTCAGGGCCAGGTAGACCGTCGAGCGGATCGCGATCGCGTCACTGCCGTCGACCGTCACGACGACCGGCTTCTTCGCAACGATGCCGGTGCCGAGGATGGCGACCTGCGGGAGGAACACGATCGGGGTGTCGAACAGCGCGCCACGAGAACCGGTGTTGGTCAGCGTGAACGTGCCGCCACCGAGCTCGTCGGGCTTCAGCTTGTTGTCGCGGGTGCGCGCTGCGAGATCGGCGATCTCCTTGGCAAGGCCGGCGAGGTCGAGCTCGCCCGCGTTCCGCACGACGGGCGTGAGGAGACCACGCTCGGTGTCGACGGCAATGCTGATGTTCTCGTGGTCCGGGTAGACGATCGAGTCACCGTCGATGGTGGCGTTGATGATCGGGTACGCCTTCAGGGCCTCAGCAGCAGCCAGGGCGAAGAACGGGAGGAACGACAGCTTGGTGCCGGTCTTCTCCGCGAACTGGTCCTTCACCTTGGTGCGGAAGGCGGCGACCTTGGTCACGTCGACCTCGACCACCGACGTGAGCTGGGCACTGGTCTGCATCGAGATGACGGCGCGCTCTGCGACGACCTTGCGGAGGCGTGACATCGGAACGGTCGAACCGCGGAGCGGCGACGTCTCGAGCTTCACCGGTGCGGCAGCGGCAGCGGGTGCCGAAGCAGGAGCTGCGGACGACTTCGCCTCGACGGCGGCAAGCACGTCCTCCTTGCGGATGCGGCCCCCCACGCCCGATCCGGTGACCGTGGAGAGGTCGATGCTGTTGTCGTGCGCGAGCTTACGCACGAGCGGCGTCACGTAACCGGCGTTGCTGCCCGCAGCGTCGGCGGCCGGAGCCGTTGCGGCAGGGGCCGGAGCGGCGGCGGCAGCGGCGGGGGCCTGAGCGGCAGCGGCTGCGGCAGGGGCCGGAGCGGCAGCAGCCGGAGCGGGAACTGCAGCGGGAGCAGCAGCAGCAGCCGGAGCGGGAGCAGCGGCAGCGGGCGCAGGCTCCGGAGCGGGCGCCGGTGCCGGGGCCTCGGCCTCGGTCGGGGCATCCACCGAGGGGACCTCGGCAGCGGGAGCCTCTTCGGCCGGAGCAGCCGGAGCTGCTTCTGCCGGCGCTGCCTCAGCGGGAGCGGGCTCTGCGGCGGGGACCTCGGGCTCAGCCGCGGCCGCACCCGACCCGTCGCCGATGGTGACGAGCGGAGTACCGACCTCGACGGTCTCGTCTTCCTGCACCAGGATCTGCTCGATGACGCCTGAGATCGGGGAGGGGATCTCCGTGTCGACCTTGTCGGTCGACACCTCGAGTAGGGGCTCGTCGACTTCGACGTGGTCGCCCACGTTCTTGAGCCAGCGGGTGACCGTTCCCTCGGTCACACTCTCACCGAGTGCCGGAAGGTTGACGGATTCGCTCATCGGTAGGTCTCCTCTTTCGCAAAACGTTCAGTGCTGCGTGTTCAGTGCTGCGTGTTCAGTGTGTCAGGTCGTGCAGTGTGTCAGTTCGTACAGGCAGGCAGTACGAGTTTAGGTGGATCGGGATGTCACATCGCGTGGAGCGGTTTGCCGGCCAGGGCGAGGTGCGCCTCACCGAGGGCCTCGTTCTGCGTGGGGTGCGCGTGCACGAGCGAGGCGACGTCTTCGGGGTACGCCTCCCAGTTCACGATGAGCTGGCCCTCGCCGATGAGCTCGCCGACGCGGGCGCCGATCATGTGGATGCCGACGACGGGGCCGTCGTTCACCCGCACGACCTTCACCGAACCGGAGGTTCCGATGATGTGGCTCTTGCCGTTGCCGGCCAGGTTGTAGTCGTAGGACGAGACCTTGTCGGCGCCGAACTTCTCGGCGGCCTTCGCCTCGGTGTAGCCCACCGACGCGACCTCGGGGTCGGAGTAGGTGACCTTGGGGATGTTGACGTCTTCGACGACCTGCGGGTTCAGACCGGCGATCTCCTCGGCGACGAAGATGCCCTGCTGGAACCCGCGGTGCGCGAGCTGGAGGCCGGGAACGATGTCGCCGACGGCGTAGACGCCCTCGAGGTTGGTCTGCAGACGCTCGTTCGTGATGACGAAGCCGCGGTCGATGGTGACGCCGGCCTCCTCGAAGCCGAGGCCCGCCGTCGACGGTCCGCGGCCCACGGCCACGAGCAGCAGGTCGGCCTCGACCGTGGTGCCGTTCTCCAGCGTCACGACGACACCCTGGTCGTTCTGGGTGACGCTCTGGAAGCGGATGCCGAGCGAGAACTCGATGCCGCGCTTGCGGTAGGCGCGCTCGAACTGCTTCGACACGGACTCCTCCTCGTTCGGAACGAGGTGGGGGAGCGCCTCGATGATCGAGACGTCGGCGCCGAACGACTTCCAGACGCTGGCGAACTCGACACCGATGACGCCGCCGCCGAGGATCGCGACCTTCTTCGGGATGTAGTCGAGCGCGAGAGCGGTCT
Organism: Subtercola boreus; assembly: GCF_006716115.1. NCBI lineage: Bacteria > Bacillati > Actinomycetota > Actinomycetes > Micrococcales > Microbacteriaceae > Subtercola > Subtercola boreus. The sequence continues at coordinate 1,055,098 of NZ_VFOO01000001.1, forward strand.
CGCTCGTGATGACGCGACCACCGATCTCGAGGCCGGGGAGCGTGCGGGAGTAGGACCCCGTGGCGAGGACCATGTTCTTGCCGGTGTAGAGGTCGTCGCCGACCTGCACGGTCTTCGGCGCGACGAGCTTGCCCTCACCGCGGACGACGGTGATCTTCCGGGCCTTGATCAGGCCCTCGAGGCCCTTGAACTTGCTCGTGACGATGCCTTCGCGGTACGCGGTCACCGCAGCGATGTCGATGCCGTTGAACGTGGTGTTCACGCCGTACTTGGCGGATTCACGCGACACGTCTGCGACCTCGGCGGAGTGCAGGAGCGCTTTCGTGGGGATGCACCCGCGGTGCAGGCACGTGCCGCCGAGTTTGTCCTTCTCCACCAGTGCGACCGTGAAGCCGAGCTGCACGGCGCGGAGGGCGGCCGCGTAGCCACCACTTCCTCCACCGAGAACGACGATGTCAAAATTGGTTTCCGACACTTGAGAGACTCCCTTATGCATCGAGCATGGTGACTGCACCCGCGCCTCCGCAGGTGTCTTGACGACGAGTTATTTTTTCGCCCAACTGAGCCTACTACGAGTCACTCAGCGCTCATCCTTTCGGCCAGGTCGATCAGCGTGCGCACGGTCACGCCGGTCGGACCCTTGCCCGTGAAGCCGTATCCTTCCCCGCCGTTCATCGCTGGTCCCGCGATGTCGAGGTGGGTCCAGGGGATCGGCCCGCTGCCGTCGGCCTTCTGGCCGACGAACTCCCTCAGGAAGATGCCCGCGATGAGCATGCCGCCCGCCGTGTTGCCGGGCTTGATGTTCTGGAGGTCTGCGATGTCCGAGTTCAGCAGCGGCCTCAGCTCTGCGGGCAACGGCATGTGCCAGAGCGTCTCCGCCGAGGCCGCAGCCGACGCGAGCACCGACGCGACCAGGTCGTTCTCGCCCATGACGCCCACATAGCGGTTGCCGAGAGCGGTGACCTGCGCCCCGGTCAGGGTGGCGACGTCGATGATGGCGTCGGGGTGCTCCGCGCTGGCCGCGACGAGTCCGTCCGCCAGCACGAGCCGTCCTTCGGCGTCGGTGTTCAGAACCTCGACGGTCTTGCCGCCGTGGATCGTGAGCACGTCGCCGGGGCGGATGGCGGAGCCCGAGGGCATGTTCTCCGCAATGCAGAGCCACGCCGTGATCCGCACCGGCAGGGCTAGGGCGGCGGCCGCGAGGGCCACGGCGAGCACCGTCGCGGCTCCCGTCATGTCGTCCTTCATGCCGATCATCGACGCCGGCGGCTTCAGCGACAGTCCGCCGGAGTCGAAGGTGATGCCCTTGCCGACGAGCGCAAGGTGTCTGGATGCCCCGCTCGGCTGGTAGGCGACCTTGACCAGTCGCGGGCCTCTCGTCGACCCCTGTCCGACACCCAGGATCCCGCCGAAGCCGTCGGCGAGGAGGTCTGCCTCCTCCCAGACCGTCAGCTCGACGGGCAGGCCCTCGGCTGCGGCGCGCGCCTTCTCCACGAGGGTCGCCGGGTAGAGGTCGAGCGGCGCCGCGTTGACGAGGTCACGCACGAGCGCCACGGCCCGGGCCGTCTCGCGGGCGGGCTCCACCGCAGCGTCGACGCCGTCGAGCGTCGAACTCAGGATGAGGCTGCCCGCGGCGGCGGAGCGGCCCTCCAGCGTCGAGAAGCGGTACTCGGTGTAGTCGTAGGCACCGATCGCCGCACCCTCGAGCACCGCCCGGGCATCCGCGGCCGACCCGACGGGCAGGCCGAGCGCGACGGTCTCGAAGCCCCGCACGCGCCGGGTTGCCGCTCCGGCCGCGTACCGGAGCGCATCCGGTGTCGCTTCGGGAACACCGAGCCCGACGAGGATCACGACAGGGGAGTGGATGCCCGTGACCGGCCCGACCCGTTGCACCTCGTCTCGCTTGCCGCCGAAGCCGAGGCCCGCGAACATCGCCTCGAGGGCGGTCACGGAGTCGGCGGGCAGCGTGTCGCCGGCCAGGACGACGACACGGTCATCCACCTGGGCGACGCCGAGCACCAGGGCATCGGCGGCGATCTCTGCGGCGGGTTGGGAGGTGATGGAAATATCGGGGAGGCTCATGTGCTTAACCCTAGCTACGCCGATGTGTCACCACGGTGCCCTGCGTTCGCCACGGGCGGATCGCTCCCAGAGGGTGCCGGGCGGTGACCGGATTAGAGTGGGTACATGAAGGATCCGACTGAGTTGTTCGAATTGGCAGACGAGGTCGACCTGATCCCCGAGGGCCTGCCCCTGGTGGCGGCCCTCACCGGTTTCACCGACGCCGGAGCGGCTGTCAGCCAGTTCGGTGAGTACATGCTCGACACGCTGAACAATCGCGTGGTCGCCGAGTTCGATCCCGACATCCTGCTCGACTACCGGGCCCGCCGGCCGATCGTCGACTTCGACCAGGACCACCTGAGCGACTACCAGCCGCAGACCCTCCGCCTGTATCTCGTCAGTGACGAGCTAGGCCAGCAGTTCCTGTTCCTGCACGGATTCGAGCCCGACTTCCGCTGGGAGCAGTTCACGGCCGCGGTACTCCACCTCGTCGACCGGTTCCAGGTCAAGACCACGACGTGGGTGCACGCGATCCCGATGCCGGTGCCCCACACCCGCTCGATCGGTGTGACAGTCAGTGGCAACCGGGTCGAACTGACCGACGCGATGTCGGTGTGGCGGCCGCACACGCAGGTTCCGGCGAACGTGCTGCACCTGGCCGAGTACCGGTTGCAGCAGCTGGGCCACCCCATCGCGGGGTTCGTGCTGCTCATCCCGCACTACCTCGCCGACACCGAGTACCCGCTCGCCGCTGTCGCCTCGCTCGAGAGCATCAGCGCCGCGACCGGGCTCATCTTCCCGACCGACAGGCTGCGTGAAGAGGGTCGTGAGTTCCTGACGAAGATCGACCAGCAGGTCAAGGCGAACACCGAGCTCGAGAAGCTCGTGGGCACGCTCGAGGAACGCCACGACAGCTATATGCAGAACGCGGGGCTCCGGTCACCGCTCACCGATGAAGACGGGGAGCTGCCGTCGGCCGACGAGATCGCGGCAGAGCTCGAGAACTTCCTGGCGATCAAGCGGCGCGGCGATGACTCGGGGCCGGGGTTCGGCGGGCTGTAGCTCGCGAGACTCGGCCTGGCTGCGCCGGTAAACTTGACCGGTGAATTCAAAACGGTCGTGGTTCATCTTCGGGATCGCCGCCCTGGCCTATGTGTCGGCGGTGCTCCAGCGAACCACGCTCGGGGTCGCGGGAGTCTCTGCGGCTGAACGCTTCGACACCTCGGCGGCCATCCTGTCGAGCCTGGCCGTCGTACAGCTGATCGTCTACGCGGCGCTGCAGATCCCGAACGGCGTGCTGATCGACAGGGTCGGGCCGAAGGCGTTGATCGTGATCGGCACCGTCGTGATGGTGGCCGGGCAGCTCACCCTGGCCTTCTCGACAGACATCGGTATCGCGATCCTCGGTCGCATCCTGGTCGGCGCAGGCGACTCGGCGGTCTTCATCTCCGTGATCCGGCTGGTGAACTCCTGGTTCTCCGGGCGGATCGTGCCGCAGCTGTCGCAGTGGATGGGCAACATCGGGGCGATCGGCCAGATCCTGTCCGCCGTGCCGTTCGCGATCGTGCTGCACGCGGCCGGCTGGACGACGGCGTTCGCCTCGGCGGCTTCCGTGGGGGTGCTGGCGTTCATCCTGAGCCTCGTGGTGCTCGCCGATCGTCCGGCCGACGCCCCGGTCGCGACGCAGCCGACGCTCCGGGCGGTGATGGCGCGCCTCGGCCCGACCCTCCGCCGGCCCGGAACGCAACTCGGGTTCTGGTCGCACTTCGTGACCCAGTCGTCTGGCACGGTGTTCACCCTGTTCTGGGGTTTCCCGTTCATGGTCTCGGCCCTCGGCTACAGCCCCGCACTCGCCTCTGGCCTGCTGGTCGTCATCGTGCTGGTCGGGCTGGTGTCCGGCCCGATCCTCGGTGTGCTCACCGCCCGCTTCCCGCTCCGCCGGTCGAACCTGGTGATCGGGATCGTCGTGGTGCTCGGCATCGTCTGGACGGCGGTGCTCGTCTGGCCCGTCGCACCGCCGTTCTGGCTGATCGTGCTCCTCGTGGTCGCGATGGGCGCGGGCGGTCCGGGTTCGCTGATCGGGTTCGATTTCGCCCGCACGTTCAACCCGCCGCACACCCTCGGCTCCGCGAACGGTGTGGTCAATGTGGGCGGTTTCACGGCGAGTTTCGTGATGCTGTTCCTGATCGGCGTGGTGCTGGATGCGCTCCACGGTGCGGGCTTCAGTGCGAACCTCTATGACGTGGGCGCGTTCCGGATCGCCTTCTGCGTGCAGTACGTCATCATCGGGGCCGGCGTGCTCTTCCTTCTGAACGCCCGGCGGCGGGCGCGCCTTCAGTTAGAAGAGGACGAGGGAATATCTGTGGGGCCGCTGTGGGTTGCACTGTCTGCGGCCTGGTCCCGAAAGCGGACTTGACAAAAGCGCCATCTGTCAGCCAAGGTTCGCGATCCGTGCAATAATTGTCAGCAGAGACCCGTTCTTGTCCTGGGGTGGTCCGCATGTCGGCCCACGCGAAATCCCAGCACTTGACATGGGTCTTAGTAATGTCAAAAAACAACTCTGGTTGACAGTGGCGCGGGGGCGCAGTTCCGTCCCGACGCAACCTCCGCCAGTGTGAAAGGTGATCCATATGGCCACCACGAAGGCTCCCGCGGCAAAAGCCGCAGCCCCGAAGACCTCCTCTGCCGCGAAGGCGGCAGTCAAGACCCCCGCCAAGACGGCGGCCCCCAAGGCCACCAAGACAGCTGCCCGCGGCAAAGCGACGGCCAGCAAGGCGAAGGCCGATCCCGACACCGAAGACGAGGATGCGGAGGGCGTCGACGACGCCGCCGAACTCGAGACCGACACGACCGACGAGGTGGTTGCCGTCGTCGCCGACGGTGACGCCGCGCCCGAAACTGCCGCGAACGACGATGACTCCGACGACGACAGCTCGAAGGGCGCAGCGTCCGAAGCGCTCCCGACGGGTGCGCTGGTGCTGTCGCTCGTCGACGACGACGACGATGTGCCGGTCTACTCGAGCGCCATCACCGGCGCGACAGCAGACCCGGTCAAGGACTACCTGAAGCAGATCGGAAAGGTCGCCCTGCTGAACGCGGCCGAAGAGGTCGAGCTCGCCATGCGCATCGAGGCCGGACTGTTCGCCGAGGACAAGCTCGCGAACTCCGAGGGCCTCAGCCCCTCGGCCAAGCGCGAACTGCAGTGGGTCGCCAAAGACGGCCAGCGCGCGAAGAGCCACCTGCTCGGCGCCAACCTCCGGCTCGTCGTGTCCCTCGCGAAGCGTTACACCGGTCGCGGAATGCAGTTCCTCGACCTCATCCAGGAGGGCAACCTCGGCCTCATCCGTGCGGTCGAGAAGTTCGACTACACCAAGGGCTTCAAGTTCTCGACCTACGCGACCTGGTGGATCCGCCAGGCCATCACCCGCGCCATGGCCGACCAGGCCCGCACCATCCGCATCCCGGTGCACATGGTCGAGGTCATCAACAAACTCGCCCGCGTGCAGCGCCAGATGCTCCAGGACCTCGGCCGCGAGCCCACGCCCGAGGAACTCAGCCGTGAACTCGACATGACGCCCGAGAAGGTCGTCGAGGTGCAGAAGTACGGCCGCGAACCCATTTCGCTCCACACTCCGCTCGGTGAAGACGGCGACAGCGAATTCGGTGACCTCATCGAGGACACCGAGGCCGTCGTCCCCGCCGACGCTGTGGGCTTCACGATGCTGCAGAAGCAGCTCGAGTCGCTGCTCGATTCGCTCTCCGAACGCGAGGCGGGCGTGATCCGCATGCGCTTCGGCCTCGGTGACGGTATGCCGAAGACCCTCGACCAGATCGGCGACACGTTCGGTGTGACGCGCGAGCGCATCCGCCAGATCGAGTCGAAGACCATGGCCAAGCTCCGTCACCCGTCGCGGTCGCAGTCCCTGCGCGACTACCTCGAATAAACCGTGGGAGTTCGCACCAGCGCGGCCGTCGCAGTCGGTCGGGCTGTCCGGGTCGCCGCGCGTCTGCGTGGCGGTGGCTCGGCCATCCCGGGCACCGTCGCTCTTCGCATCGCACCCCGTTTTCTCGAAGACACCATCTCGGCCATCCCCCGCGGGGTGGTCGCGGTGTCGGGTTCCAACGGCAAGTCGACCACCACGAACATGTTGGCGGCCATCCTCCGTGAACACGGCCTGAAGGTGTTCACGAACCCCTCGGGAGGCAATCTCCCGCAGGGCATCGCGTCGTCCGTGCTGTCGCAGGTGTCTGTGGGCGGCCGGCTCGACGCCGACATCGCGATCCTCGAGGTGGATGAGGGCTACGGCCCCAAGCTCGCGAAGCTGCTGAAGCCCCGTACAGTTCTGCTGCTGAACATCCAGATCGACCAGCTGAACCGGTACCACGAGCCGGACCGGGTGGTGCGGATGCTCGAACAGGTCGCCCTGACAGCGACCACCTCGCTCATCCTGAACCGGGACGACAACCATCTCGTCGATCTCGACACGCGCATCCCGGGCTCGCGTGAGGTGTCGTTCTTCGGTGCCAGCCCCGAGCTGATCTCGGGTGCCGCTCATGGGGTGGCGTCGGCCGACCGGTTCGGCGACGTGCACGCTGAGGCCGGCGGCCGCGAAGCTGCGGTCACAGTCACGGCTCTCGGCGACTCGAGTGCGACGCTCAGTGTCGACGGTACACAGATCGAGGTGCGGCTCCCCGCACGCGGGTTGCACTACGCCCTGGATGCCGCGGGCGCTGCCGCCACGGCCCGATCCGTTCTCGGAGCCGACTTCCGCCCCGAGAAGGTCACAGCTGCCCTCGGCGGTCTCTCGACGGTCTACGGTCGCGGCGAGCTCCTGGAGGTGGGCGGCGAGAGCATCGAGATCATCATGATGAAGAACCCCGCGAGCCTGCAGCTGAACCTCGACTCGCTGGCGACAGAGCCCGAGCAGGTGTTCATGGCGATCGACGAGGGGACGCCGGATCCGTCGTGGATCTACGACATCGACCTCTCCGCCCTCTCGCACGTCGATGTGATCACCGGGTCGAAGGCGTGGCAGTTCGCTGTGCGGCTCGGCTATGCGGGTATCCCGGTCGGCTCCGTCGACCTCGACGTGCGCGCGGCGCTCCGCCAGTTCCTTGCGCTCCCGCGCCCCACGAACGGTCGCAAGACGATGATTCTCAACTACGAACAGATGATGGGGATTCGCAAGATCCTCGGATTCAAGGAACTGGAAGGCGGCGGCCAGGCATGAGCGAGCTCCCCACCGCTTCCCGGCCCGAGGCACCCGCGTCGGAGCGGTTGAACATCCTGCATCTCTTCCCGCGCACGCTCGGGATGAACGGTGAGAACGGCAACGTCGACATCCTCGTGCACCGGGCCGAGGCCCGCGGACTCAGCGTGACGGTGAAGCGGTACGAAGACGGCGACTCCCTGCCCGCCGCGGTGGACCTGGTGTTCATCGGCAGCGGACCGGTCTCCGCCCAGCTCGAGACGCACCCGTACCTGAGCGTGGTGGCGCCGCCGCTTCGTGCGCTGGCTGCGCACGACGTGCCGATCCTCGCGGTCGGCGCCGGATTCCAGCTGCTCGGGGAGTCGGTGACGCTCGCCGACGGCAGCGTCCTCACGGGCGCTGGCGTGTTCCCGGTGACGACGGTCGTGGCCGGTGAGCGCGTCGTGGGTGACTTCGTCGTGTCGTCACCCGTGCTCGGCACGGTGGTCGGGTTCGAGAACCGCGGATCGTACGTCGACATCGGCGATGCAACGCCGATCGGTCATGTCGTGTACGGTCGCGGGAATGTGGCCGCAAACGGTCCCGGCGCGTCTGCGGGTGCGGCGGCGATCGCTGCCTCGGGGGCGACCGCCGAAGGCACCGTGCGGGTGGCTCCGGATGACCGTGTCGAGGGTTACTGGGTCGGCAACCTGGTCGGCACCCACCTCCACGGTCCGGTGCTCGCGAACAACCCCGCCCTCGCAGACTGGTTGCTCACCGCAGCGCTCGCCCGCCGCGGTGACACGCTCCCCGCGGCGCCTGCCTCGCTCGCCGAGATCGACCGCCGCGCCGCCAAGGCCCGCGACACCATCGCCGCCGCCCCCCTCTCCGAGTAAGTGAGCGCGGCGGGCGGCCTGAACGGCCGTCCGCTCCCAGCGCGGCACGAAGCGCGGTGCCATCCAATCGACTGGGGAGTTTCGGTCGTTCTGGCCGTGACATGACGACTGAAACTCCCGACTGGGGGGCCACTCAGGTGTCGATGCGGTCCTTCGACATGGTGTCGCTGCCGGCGATGATGAACTCTTTGCGGGGGGCCACGTCGTCACCCATGAGGAGCTCGAAGGTGCGCTCGGCGGCGGCCGCGTCATCCACCCGCACCCGGCGGAGCATGCGGTGCGCCTTGTCCATCGTGGTGAGCGCGAGCTGGTCGGCATCCATCTCGCCGAGGCCCTTGTAGCGCTGGATCGGGTCCTGGTACTTCTTGTTGCTCTTCTTCAGGCCCGCGAGCACGCCGTTCAGTTCAGCCTCGGAGTACGTGTAGATCGTCTCGTTCGGCTTCGTACCGGGGTTCATCACCACGACGCGGTGCAGCGGCGGCACGGCCGCGAAGACCCGCCCGGCGTCGATCATCGGCCGCATGTAGCGGAAGAACAGCGTCAGCAGCAGGGTGCGGATGTGCGCCCCGTCGACGTCGGCGTCGCTCATCAGGATGATCTTGCCGTACCGCGCGGCCGAGAGGTCGAACGTGCGGCCCGATCCGGCTCCGATCACCTGGATCATCGACGCGCACTCGGCGTTCGAGAGCATGTCGCTGACCGAGGCCTTCTGCACGTTCAGGATCTTGCCGCGGATCGGCAACAGCGCCTGGAACTCACTGTTGCGCGCCTGCTTGGCCGTGCCGAGGGCTGAGTCGCCCTCCACGATGAACAGTTCGCTGCCGGTCACGTCGCTCGACCGGCAGTCGACCAGTTTTGCCGGGAGCGACGAGCTCTCGAGCGCGTTCTTGCGGCGCTGGGTCTCTTTGTGCGCCCGAGCGGAGATGCGCGACTTCATCTCGGCCACGACCTTGTCGAGCACGAGGGCCGTCTGCGTCTTGTCATCGCGTTTCGTCGACGCAAACCGTTCGGTGAGCGTCTTCGTGATCACATTCGTGACGATGCCGCGCACGGAGGGCGTGCCGAGGATCTCTTTCGTCTGCCCTTCGAACTGCGGTTCGGGGAGGCGCACGGTGAGCACGGCGGTCAGACCGGCGAGCACGTCTTCTTTGTCGAGCTTGTCGTTGCCGACCTTCAGGCGGCGCGCATTGTCTTCCACGGTCTTCCGGAGGAAGCGCAGAAGCCCCGCCTCGAAGCCGGCGAGGTGGGTGCCGCCCTTCGGGGTGGAGATGATGTTCACGAAGGTCTTCACCTCCGTCTCGTAGCCGGTTCCCCAACGGAGGGCGATGTCCACGGCGCAATCGCGGGTGAGCTCGGTGGGAACCATCGCGCCGGCCTCGCTCAGCACGGGAACGGTCTCCGTGAAGGTGCCCGAACCCTCGAGGCGCCAGGTGTCGGTCAACGGGGCATCCGGAGCCAGGAAGTCGACGAACTCGGCCAGCCCGCCCTCGTACTTGAACGACTCGTGCAGCGGCACCTCGCCGCGATTGTCGGTGATGTCGAGGGCGAGCCCCGAGACGAGGAAGGCGGTCTGGCGGGCACGGTCCACCAGCTCCGAGGTCTGGAACTCGGTCGTCTCCGTGAAGATCTGCGGGTCGGCCCAGTAGCGGATGCGCGTTCCCGTCACTCCGCGCTTCACCTTGCCGATCACCCGCAGTTCGCTCTGCTTCTCGAACGGAGTGAACGGTGCGCTCGGGGACGGGGCTGCGCCTGGGGCATCGGCGAAGTTGCCGGGCTCGCCGCGGTGGAACGACATGGCATAGGTCTTGCCGTCACGGTCGACCTCCACATCGAGTCGCTCGCTCAACGCATTGACCACCGAGGCGCCGACGCCGTGCAGGCCACCGGATGCGGCGTACGATCCCGAACCGAACTTGCCGCCGGCATGCAGTTTGGTGAAGACGACCTCGACACCGCTGAGGCCGGTGCGCGGCTCGATGTCGACCGGGATGCCTCTGGCCCGGTCGCGCACCTCGACACTGTTGTCGGCGTGCAGGGTGATCGAGATCTCGTCGCCGTGCCCGCCGAGCGCCTCGTCGACCGAGTTGTCGATGATTTCCCAGAGGCAGTGCATCAACCCTTTCGGGCCGGTCGATCCGATGTACATGCCGGGCCGCTTCCGCACTGCCTCGAGACCCTCCAGAACCGACAGGTGCCTGGCCGAGTAGTCGGACGATGCCAAGGGTGCTCCTAGCTGGGACGTGACTGAAGATGACGGGTGAAGGGCGCGGAAGCCGTTCAGACGACTTAGCCTAGTGAGGTCAACCGTCATCCACCCCGATGACACGCAGCTGTCAACCCTCCGCTACGCGCAGAGCGAAACTCAGCCGAATGTAACATCGAGGGAACATACTCATGCTTGTATGGGTTCTACAGATTGTCTGAGGTAACGACCCGTGAGGAGCCAGAAGATGCAATCAATTGCAACAGAGACCAACGTGGTGGGCGATCTGCATGCGAGCCGCCAGTTGACCGGCGCAGACCGCTGCGATAGCTGCGGTGCGCAGGCGTACATCCGTGTCGAGATGAACAGCGGTGACCTGCTGTTCTGCGCACACCACGGCCGTGAGGTGCACGCCAAGCTGTTCCCGATCGCGAAGAGCTGGCACGACGAGTCCGACCGACTGCTCGAGCAGCGCTAGGTCGAACTCCCCGAAAGCCTGAAGCGGCCCCGCTCGTCCACCGGACGGCGGGGCCGCTTTCTCGTGCCCGGGCTGGCGTGCCCGGGCCGGGTCAGTCGAGGGTGGCGGCGGAGCCGACCGAGCCGACGGCGGCCGCCAGGGGAGTGCCGGAGGCGTCGCGCTTCGCGCCGGGATCGGGAAGCGTGCGCACAGCACCGTCCGAGCCCACGGCGAGGGCGGGAGCGGGGCCCACCCAGGCGAGCTGCAGCGCATCCTCGCCGCGGAGGAACCGGTGCGCACGCACACCACCCGTGGCGCGCCCCTTCGGGGGGAACTCAGCGAACTCCGAGACCTTCGCTGAGCCTGCATCGGTGCCGGGCAGTGTTCCCGAGCTCGACGCCACCGTCACGACCACCACGCGGGCTGCGGATGTCTCGGCGAGCTCGCCCGCGATGGGCTCCGCCGCGCCAGCTGCTGCACCGTCCGAAGCACCCGGCGCGACCGCGGCCGCCGCCTCCACCGCGCTGAACGCGATGACGGTTGCGCCCGAACCGAGGCTGATCCCCGCCATGCCGCCGGCGAGACGGCCCTGGGGGCGCACGGCGGAGGCCGGGAAGTGCAGCAGCTGGGCATCCGACGCCACGAAGACGAGGTTCGACGACTCGCCGGGCTGTGCCGCACCGACCACCTCGTCGCCTGCCTTCAGCGTGACCAGCTCGAAGTCGGGCCGGTTCGGCCAGTCGCCCGGGGTCACGCGCTTGACGGTGCCGAGCTTCGTGCCGAGCGCGATCGGCACCTCCGAGGTGAGCGAGACCAGCGCGATCACGCGTTCCCGCTTGGCGTCGAGCGTCAGGTAGTCGGCGATGCGCACACCGGCTCCGAGCTGCACCGAGTTCGCCGGCGCAACGGGCAGGTCGAGCACGCTCATCCGGAGCACGCGGCCGAGGTTCGTGACGGCACCGATCTCGGTGCGGGTCGAGGTGTCGACGACCGAGCGAACAGCATCGTGCTTGCTGCGGCGCGGGAGCGCGCCCGAGGCGCGGGCCGGTGCCGGTGAGGCGGGGGAGGGAAGCTCGCCGCCGCCGGAGACGACCTCGGCCGGTGTCGGCAGGTCGACCCTCATGGTGCGCCCGGTGGTCGAGAGGAACACGCGGCACGGCACGTCGGCCAGCTCGAGGGAGACCTGGGCCTTCCGGGCGGCGGCCGTCGACGCCGGAGCGGGGCGGGCTTCTGTCAGGAGGGTTCGGCGGGGTGTTCCGAGGGCGTCGGCGACCTCATCCAACTCCTCGGAGACGGTCTGCCGGATGAGAGCCTTGCTGCCCAGCAGAGCCTCGAGGTGCTCGATCTCCTTCAACAGCTGGTCGCGTTCGGTCTCCAGCTCGATGCGCGAGAACCGCGTCAGCCGTCGGAGGCGCAATTCGAGGATGTAGTCGGCCTGCAGCGTGTCGAGGTCGAAGACATCGATCAGCCGGGTGCGGGCCTGTTCGGTGTCGTCGGAGTTGCGGATGACCTGGATGACCTCGTCGATGTCGAGGATCGCGATCAGCAGCCCGAGCAGCAGATGCAGCCGCTCCCGCCGCTTCGTCAGCCGGTACTGCGTGCGCCTCGTCGTCACCTGGATGCGGTGGTCGACGTAGACCTGCAGCAGTTGCTTCAACCCGAGCGTCTGCGGGCTGCCGTTCACCAGAGCGACGTTGTTGATGTTGAAGGAGTCCTCGAGCGGAGTCTGGCGGTAGAGCTGCTCGAGCACCGCCTCTGGGCTGAACCCGGTCTTGATGCCGATCACGAGCCGCAGTCCGTTGACCCGGTCGGTGAGGTCGGTCACATCGGAGATGCCCTGCAGCTTCTTCGAGTTCACGCCGTCTTTGATCTTCGAGATGACCTTCTCTGCGCCGACGAGGTAGGGCAGCTCAGTGACGACCAGGCCGACCTTGCGTGCGGTCAGCGTCTCGACGCTCACCTTTGCGCGGGTCTTGAAGGCGCCGCGACCGGTGGCGTAGGCGTCACGGATGCCCGCGAGACCCACGATCGTGCCGCCGCCCGGGAGGTCGGGGCCCGGGATGAACTGCATCAGGTCATCCACCGTCGCCTCGGGATGCGTGATCAGGTACCGGGCACCGGCCACCACCTCGATGAGATTGTGCGGGGCCATGTTCGTTGCCATGCCGACGGCGATGCCACTCGCACCGTTCACCAGCAGGTTCGGATAGGCCGCGGGCAGCACATCCGGTTGCACTTCGGTGTTGTCGTAGTTGGGGATGAAGTCGACGACGTCTTCATCGAGGCCGTCGGTCATGTAGAGGGCGGCGGGGGCGGGCCGCGCCTCGGTGTACCGCGACGCGGCGGGGCCGTCGTCGAGCGAGCCGAAGTTGCCGTGGCCGTCGACGAGCGGGAGACGGAGGGTCCAGCTCTGGGCGAGGCGCACCAGGGCGTCGTAGATGGAGGCGTCACCGTGCGGGTGGAGCTTGCCCATCACGTCGCCGACGACCCGCGCCGACTTCACGTGGCCGCGGTCGGGGCGGAGGCCCATCACGCTCATCTGGTAGATGATGCGGCGTTGAACCGGCTTCAGGCCGTCACGGGCATCCGGGAGCGCGCGCGAGTAGATGACCGAGTAGGCATATTCGAGAAAGGAGCCCTGCATCTCGCTCGACACATCGATGTCTTCGATGTTCTCGACAATGTCGGGGGCGGGCTCGGGTGGTCTCGGCGTCATACCTGCTGTTTCAATAGACTGAACGGAATGCCCACCATGCTACCGGCCCTCGATTCCCGTGCCCCGCACCTCGTCGACGTGTTTCCGAGTTGCCTGGCGGCCCTCGACGGCCAGCCCAATACGCTCGACCTGCCGGCCGTCTCCCGCGTGGTCGTCGTGCTGGTCGACGGACTCGGCGTCTCGTCGCTCCGGGCGCGGAGCGGGCACGCGCGGCACCTGATGGCGGCGCTCACGAAGAAAGCGAAGCTGCAGAGCGGCTTCCCCACCACCACGGCCGCAGCCCTGGCTTCGCTCACAACCGGCACCTCGCCCGGAACACACGGCATCGTCGGTTACACCGCACTCGTCCCCTCGCACGATGTCGTGGTGAAGCAGTTGAGCGGCTGGGGGCCGCAGATGGTTCCCCGTGAGTGGCAGGCGCAGCCGACACTGTTCGAACGTGCGTCGGCGGCGGGCATCGGATGCTCAGCCATCGGTGCTCCGCGCTACGCGACGAGCGGCTTCACCGAAGCGGTTCTGCGAGGGGCCCGTTACCTCGCCGGCAAGAGCATCGCCGACCGTTTCGCCGCCGCCCGCAGCGCTCTCGATGCCGGTGGACGCCAGCTCGTCTACGTCTACATCCCCGAGCTCGACATGGCTTCGCACGCCCACGGCTGGCAGAGCGACCAGTTCATCGCCGCGCTCGAGGCGGTGGACGCCTCTGTCGCCTCGTTCTCCGCGTCGCTCCGAGCCGGGGAAGGGATGCTGCTCACCGCCGACCACGGCATGGTCGACGTCCCCACCACCTCCCACGTGCTCTTCGACACCGTGCCCGCGTTGGTCGAAGGTGTGCGGCATGTGGCCGGCGACCCCCGCTGCCTGCAGCTGCACCTCGAACCGGGGCTGCCGGCGGGTGCTGCGGATGCCCTCGCCGAAGCCTGGCGTGAGGTGGAGGGCTCGCGCGCGTGGGTCGCGACCAGGGACGAGGCGATCGACGCCGGCTGGTTCGGGGAGGTGCTGCCGGGCATCCGGAACCGTATCGGCGACGTCCTGGTGGCAGCACGCAAGAACGTGGCCTACTACGACTCGAGGCGCACCCCTGCCGCCAAGCGCACGATGATCGGGCAGCACGGATCGTGGAGCGACGACGAGCTGTATGTGCCACTGCTGCGCTTCGGGGCGTTCGCGCAGGTTTAGCGGCGATCACTCTCCCAGCGGCGTTCGCCGTCGACTGCGGTGTCGGTGGGGTGCAGGCCGAGGTGGCGGGCGACGGCTTCCGAGCCAGCGTGGTCGGGGTGGATGTGCGCCGCGAACACGGTGACGCCGGCCGCGTCGCGGAGCCACGACAGCATTGCGCCGGCCGCTTCTGTCGCGATGCCCCGGCCCTGATGGGCGGGAGAGACGAGCCAGGCGAGCTCGGCGGCCGAAGCGGGCCCGCCCCCTCCGGTCACCGTCGCCTGAACGAAGCCGAGTGCGCCGGCGGCGTGGTCGCACACGATCCAGTTCAGCCACTGCTCCCGGCCGTCGGATGACCGGCCCTCGACCTGGCGCTCGTAGCGCGACGTCAGCTGCTGGATGCTCGGCGGCTCACCCCCGGTGAAGCGGTAGAGCGCCGGATCGGCCAGCACGTCGACCATCTGCTCCGCGTCGGCGACGCGGAGGGGCTGCAGGAACAGTCGCGGGGTGGTCAGGTGGATGGCGCGCACGACACGACTCCGCTCAGCACGCCCGGCCCAGCCCGACTCAGCCTGCGTCAGCTCAGGTCGTCGTCGCTTCGCGCGCCGAAGACGATCTCATCCCAGCTCGGCATCGAGGCACGGGTCTTCCGACGGGCCTGCGGGCCGGTCTGGCGTTGGCCGCGCGCGGCCTGGTCAGGTGACGCATCGGCGGGTTCGAGGCCGGCGAGTGGCACGTCGGCGACGCTGTCGTTCTGCGACGACGCGGGCTGCCCCGACTCATCCGGAGAAGCAGTATCGGTGCCGTGCCCCGTGCTGGGTGTGAGTGTCGGAGCGAGGTGCGCCACCGGGCGACTGCCACCCGGCAGACCCTTCGAGCCGCGGGTGAACATGCCGGCGTGCGCGTGCTGGGAGGGATGCTCCGCGCGGCCGTCGTCGAGGCTGTCGAGATCGTCATCGTCGCCCGTGAAGGTGGCCGACTCCCGTTCGCCGCGACGGCGGCGCAGCGCCTCCAGGAGGTCGGCGGTCTCGTTGTGCGCCGCGGGGGCCGGCGTGGCCCGGTTGACAGCCGCCGCTGCGGCGCGGGCCGAGGACTCCTGGTCGGTGCGGGTCGCGGGGCGGGCGAAGGGGGACGGTTCGACGATCACCGGGGGAGCGGTAGGACCGCGGCCGGGTTCGCGGCTCGAGGTGTCCGGTGCCGACCGGGCGACGGAGCCCCAGATCGACCGGGCCGCCGGGCTCTCCGTGCGCTCGGCAGTCGCTGGGGTGGCTGGGCGGGTGGTGTCGCCAGACACGTCCGGCTGGTCCTCGCCGGAGCGGCCCTGGCGGCCAGGATCGTCGTCGCTCTCGTCGACGCCGAGCGCGACATCCAGTTCCTCGAGGCCGAGCCCGGCCTTCGCGGTGCGCTGGATGCCGGGCGGCGCCGGCACCGTCTCGACACCGTTCAGGTCGACAGCGCGGAGGCGCGGGATCAGCCCGTCGGAGAGTTCGCCGTGCTGCGAGAGGGTTATCGCTCCCGAGTTCAGGGGCGTGAGCGAGTGGCGCTTCGGTTCGTACTGCCAGCGCGCGTCGTGGTCGATCTCGCTGGCGGTGAAGGTGAGCTTGACGATCCAGCCCGACTCTTCCTTCCAGCTGGCCCAGCGCAGGTCGGTCGCCCCGAGGCCTTCGAGGCGTTCGTCGATGACCTCGCCGAAGGTGGACGACTGTTCGTCGCTCAGCGGATCGCCGCGCAGCGGATCGTTCGACGATGCCACCTTCACGGCGACCTTGAGCGCGGAGGACACGATGTGCAGGCGCTCGGCCACCACGGGGCCCTCGAAGCGCTCTACGTACTCCAGGGAGGCCCCGGTGGCCCGGGCGACGTCTTCAGCGCTCATCCCGGCGCGGATCTGCGACTGGATCTCGCGCGGCGAGACCTTCACTCCCGTGGCGACGGTCGAGGTGCTCTGCCGCAGTCTCGACTGGAGTACCTCGTCGATGGCCACGCGGTAACGCTCGCCGGTCTCCGAGGAGACGAGGAGTGCCCCGTTCTCGATGCCGATGACTGTGAGATCTTGCATGGTTTCTGGCCCCGTCTTGGTCTGGAGTTCCCTGCAAGGATGCCATGACGAACCGCCGGATCCCGGGAATGTTCGGGGCGTGCCGTAAGTTGCTACGGGCATGGGTGATAGTGGCCGCAGAGGCGGTTTGCTATTCCTCACTGGATGATGCAAACTAACGCCGCCGATTTTGTTTCAGCTGGCGTATGAGAAGTGGATAAGCATGGCAACCGATTACGACGCTCCGCGCAAGACCGACGACGATTCCGACTCGATCGAGGCACTCAAGGAGCGGGTCCCAGACAAGATGTCTGGTGTCGTGGACGTTGACGACGCCGACAATCCCGGTGGCTTCGAACTGCCTGGAGCAGATCTCTCAGACCTCGACCTCGACGTGGTGGTTCTTCCGCCGCAGGCAGACGAGTTCACCTGTGTGAGCTGTTTCCTGGTGAAGCACCGGTCGCAGATAGATCACCAGACGAAGCTCGGGCCCGTCTGCATCGAATGCGAGATGTAGAAACCAACGTCTACGAACTGAGCTCGTGGTCAGCCTGTTGCAGGGCGGCCACGAGCTCTTTTGGGTTGCGGGACGAGATGAGCCAGTAGGGCACCGGGTCTTCGGGGTCGTGGATCGTCACCTTCACCACCGGCTGGATCCAGCCCCGGATGCAGAGCCACGCCCGCGCGTCGAGCCGCTGCCCCCTCGCCATCGTGGCCGCCGCCCCCGTCATCGCCTCGGGTTCGCCCACCAGCGACAGCGGGATGCGTGCCTTGCCGGCCACGAGCATCCCGTCACCCACGCTGACAACCGGTGAGAGAACCAACAGGGTGATCACGCTGCCGCCGTAGAGCACCACGGCGCAGATGATCCCTGCGAGCATGTTGATCGGTGCGAAGACGAGGATGCTCGCCGGGATCAGCAGGACCAGATAGAGGTAGATCCGGCCGCTGGGGCTGAGTCTCTCGCGATACGTCGACATACCTCTATTCGATCAGAGTTTCGTCGGAGCAAACTGCACTACCCTCGACTCGTGACTGAATCCGCCGAAGTTCTCATCCAGGCTGAGCACATTCCCAGCTACGCCCACCCGGGTGACGCCGGAGCCGACCTCACCTCGACCGAAGCGCTGACCCTCGCCCCCGGCGAGCGACGCACCGTGGGCACGGGCGTCTCCATCGCCCTGCCCGACGGATTCGCTGCGTTCGTGGTTCCGCGGAGCGGCCTCGCCAGCAAGCACGGCATCACCATCGTGAACTCCCCGGGAACGGTCGACGCCGGTTACCGGGGCGAGATCAAGGTGGCCCTGCTGAACACCGACACCTCGGTGGCGTACGATATCGCCGTCGGGGACAGGATCGCCCAACTCATCGTCATGCCGGTGACACGGGCCGTCTTCGTTCCCGTCGAACACCTCCCGGGCAGTGCCCGGGGCGTCGGGGGCTTCGGCTCGACCGGCACCACCACCCTCCCCTCAGGAAGCTGATTGAACGTGTCAGACAACGCAGAGAGCACCACCCCGGCCGGCAAGCGCGCCAAGGGGAGACGGTTTCGCGCCACCGACATCGAGGTCGCCGACGAGGGCTCCACAGACCTCGAAGCGGTTTCGAGCGAGGCCGAATCGTCGGATGTCGCGGCCACCGCGCCCGCAGACGCCAAGTCGGCCCCGGAGAACCGTGCCACCGACGGCCCCTTCGACTCCGACGAGGCCAATCCGGCACGCCCGTACGTCGACCTCGGCGGGGTGAAGATCCTGCCCCGGGAGGGTCTCCAGCTTCGACTCGAGGTCGAGGAGGGCACCCAGCGCGTCGTGGCGGTCGGGCTGGACTTCGCCGGGTCGACGCTGCAGGTGCAGGCCTTCGCCGCTCCGCGCTCCACGGGCCTCTGGAACGACATCCGTGCCCAGATCCGCGACCAGATCACCGGCCAGGGCGGCACGCTCGTCGAGCAGGTGGGTGTCTTCGGCCCCGAACTCGTCGCCGAGGTGCCCGCACCCGGCCCCGACGGTACGCCGGTGCTGCGGCTCGCCCGCTTCGTCGGCGTCGACGGGCCGCGCTGGTTCCTCCGCGGGGTCATCGCAGGCGACGCCATGCAGAACGAGGCGTCGCGTGCAGCCGTCGAGGAGCTGTTCCGCAGCGTCGTCGTGGTGCGGGGCGGATCGCCGATGCCGCCGCGCGATCTCATCCCGCTGACCATTCCCAAGTCGAGCGCGGCGATCTGAGCCGCAGGATGCCCGAGACCCACGGTTCCGCCGAGACACCCGATCCGGCGGTCCGAGCAGAAGCCACCGAACGCCCCGCCTCGTTCTCCGACGCCTTCGCGGCGGCGGCCCGGCGCTCGGGTATCGGCCAGGTGGCCCCCGGCGAGACCCCGACCGCACAGTCGCTGATCCGCGCGATCGGCGGCGTGCGCGGCCTCATCGAGTCGATCCTGCCGGGGCTCGCGTTCCTCGTCATCTACACGTTCACGAAAGACCTGGCGCCGAGCGTGCTGGCTCCTCTCGCGGTCTCTGCCGTCTTCATCGTGGTGCGTCTCGTCACCCGCAGCCCGGTGATGCCGGCGATCGCGGGGCTCATCGGTGTCGCGATCTCCGCAGCCCTCGCCCTGTTCACGGGCCGGGCGGAGGACAACTTCCTTCCCGGGCTCATCATCAACGCCGTCTCCATCGTGGTGCTGCTCGTGTCGATCATCGTGCGGTGGCCGCTGATCGGGCTCATCGTGGGCGTGCTCACCGGAGACATGACGGGGTGGCGTGCCGACCCGGCGAAGTTCCGCGTGGTGCTGATCGCCTCGTGGTGCTGGGTCGGGCTGTTCGCCCTGCGGCTCGGCGTCGAGGGGCCCCTCTACCTCGCCGGCGAGGCGGGAGCCCTCGCGTCGGTCAAGCTGCTGCTCGGGGTGCCGCTCTATGCGGCCATGCTCTGGGTGACGTGGCTGCTCGTGCGGGCAGCCTTCGGGCACCAGAAGCCGGGAGTCGGCTCGGCCGCGTCGGAACCGGCCGCCGATCCCGCCGTCGGCCCTGCCTCAGCCCCCGTCGAAGACCCCGCCACAGACCGCCCGTAACGACCAGGAGAGCGAGCGCGGCATGACCCAGGAGAAGGTGGCGACCGATCCCGGCCTGTCGCGTGCCGAGGTCGAGGCCCGCGTCGCGGCCGGACAGGTCAACGTCACCCGCACGCCGACCTCGCGGCCGGTGAAGAGCATCCTCGCCGAGAACGTCTTCACTCTCTTCAACGGCATCCTCACGGTCTGCTTCATCGTGGTGTGCCTGCTGGGGGACCTCCGGGACGGCTTCTTCTTCGGGGTCGTCGTCTTCAATGCGGCCATCGGCATCGTGCAGGAGCTCCGGGCGAAGCGTGCCCTCGACCGGCTCGCGCTCCTGGCGTCACCCGAGACGGCGGTGCGCCGGGAGGGAGTGCTGGCGGTCATCCGCCCGGAAGAGGTGGTGCTCGGCGACCTGGTGATCGCGCGGCCGGGCGACCAGATCACGGCCGACTGCGTGGTCGAGTCCACGATCGCCCTCTTCCTCGACGAGTCGATGCTCACGGGGGAGTCGGACCCGATCCCGAAGAAGGCCGGGGACACTCTGATGTCGGGCTCCCTCGTCTCGTCGGGCACGGGCGAGGCCCGGGTGGTCGCCGTCGGCGCCGACTCCTACGCCAGCAGGCTGACCGCGGAGATCAAGCGCCACAGCCTCGTGCACTCCGAACTCCGGGCCGCTACGAACCGCATCCTCGTCTACCTGTCGTGGATCCTGGTGCCGCTCATCGTCATCATCCTGCTGGGCAGGATCGGTGCCTACGGCGGTTTCGCGGCCCTCTTCGACCCGAACGACCAGAGCTACCGCCAGGCGTTGATCGATGCCGTCGCGAGCGTGGTCGGCATCATCCCGGAGGGTCTGGTGCTGCTCACCAGCCTTGCTTTCGGTGTCGCAGCCATTCAACTCACCCGGCAGCGCGTGCTGGTCCAAGAGCTCGCGGCGGTCGAGGTGCTCGCGCGCGTCGACGTGCTCTGTCTCGACAAGACGGGCACGCTCACCACCGGGGCGATCGGCTTCCACGGTCTGCAGCAGCTGCCGGGCCGGGACGACGACCTGGTCGGGGCGACGCGGGCGCTGGCCGCGCTCTCGACCGACGACGCCGGCAATGCGACGTCGCGGGCGCTGTCGAACAGGTTCGAGCTCGGCGACGCGGTCGTGGGGGAGCGGCTCGCGTTCAGTTCGCTGCGGGGATTCAGCGCCGTGAGTCTGAGCGCGGCCGGCGCGGGTGACACCTCCACCACGTGGCTGCTCGGTGCGCCCGAGCGGCTGCTCGCCGGGCATCCGGAATCCCTGGCCGAGGCGCACGCCATCGCAGCGACCGGCCGTCGCACCCTGGCGCTCGCCCGGTCGACGGATGCCCCCTCCACCCTGCTCGACGACCCCGCGCTCGTGGAGCGAGCCGAGCCGGCGTGCTTCGTCATCCTCGAGGAGACCCTCCGGCCCGAGGCGAAGGGCACGCTCGGCTACTTCGCCGAGGAGGGCGTGCGGGTGATCATCCTCTCCGGGGACAACCCACACACGGTCGGATCGATCGCCCGTCAGCTGGGGCTCGGCTACGAGGCAGTGGACGCCAGCACGCTCGAGAGTGACGAGGATCTCGCCGAGGCCCTGGCGAACGGCAGCGTCTTCGGCCGGGTGGCACCCGAACAGAAGCGCCGCATCGTGAAGACCCTGCAGGCCCAGGGCCGGTCGGTCGCGATGACGGGCGACGGCGTGAACGACGCGATGGCCATCAAGGATGCCGACCTCGGCATCGCGATGGGCAACGCCACACCGGCCACGCGCGCTGTCTCGCGGCTGGTGCTGCTCGACAGCCGGTTCGACCGTCTGCCCGAGGTGCTGCTGCTCGGCCGGCGGGTCATTGCGAACGTCGAGCGGGTGTCGAACCTCTTTCTCTCGAAGACCGTCTACGGCATCGTGCTGGCTCTGGTGACGGCGGCGACGGCGTGGGAGTTCCCCTTCCTGCCCCGGCAGCTGACGCTCGTGTCGACGCTGGCCATCGGCATCCCCTCGTTCTTCCTTGCCCTCGCACCCAACCGGAGACGGTATCGGTCCGGCGTGTTGCCCCGGGTGCTCAAGTTCTCCCTGCCGACCGGCCTGATCGCAGCGGCCACGTGCCTCATCGCCTACGCGCCGCTCCGGGTGGCGCTGCCTCAGTCCGAGGCACGCAGCCTCACGACGATCGCGCTGTTCACGGTGTCGCTCTGGATCGTCTCCGTGCTGGCGCGGCCGCTGTCGAGGCCCCGGGTCATCCTCGTGGCCTCCGTCACCGCGGCGTTCGTGCTGTCGTTCGTCATTACCTTCACGCGGGACTTCTTCATGCTCTCGTTCAGCCTCACCCCGTGGCTGGCCTACGTGGTCGTCATCGGGGCGGTGGGGGCATCCGGGATCGAGCTCTACTACCGGTTCGCGAAACGCAGGGGACTGGTCGTCGACCGGGCCTGATCGGAGTGGTAAAGTTATCTCGACGTCAAGATACTTTGGTAAGGGGACCCTTGCTAGCCACTGTTGTCCCAGACGAACAAGATTGACGTAGTCAGCGAAGGAGAAGACGCCGTGTCTGCAGTAAACAGTTTTGGGTCGAAAGACACCCTCACCGTGGGAGACAAAGGGTATGAGGTCTACCGCCTCGACACCGTTCCCGGGTTCGAGAAGCTCCCGTTCAGCCTGAAGATCCTGCTCGAGAACCTGCTGCGTACCGAAGACGGTGCGAACATCACGGCAGACCACATCAAGGCCCTCGGCTCGTGGCAGCCGACCGCTGAGCCCGACACCGAGATCCAGTTCACGCCCGCCCGTGTCGTGATGCAGGACTTCACCGGCGTTCCCTGCATCGTCGACCTCGCCACCATGCGCGAAGCGGTCGGCACGCTCGGCGGCGACCCCACCAAGATCAACCCTCTGGCACCGGCCGAGCTCGTCATCGACCACTCGGTCATTGCCGACCTCTTCGGCAGCGAGAACGCGCTCGAGCGGAACGTCGACATCGAGTACGAGCGGAACGGCGAGCGGTACCAGTTCCTCCGCTGGGGCCAGACGGCGTTCGACGACTTCAAGGTCGTGCCGCCCGGAACCGGCATCGTGCACCAGGTGAACATCGAGTACCTGGCGCGCGTCATCTTCACGCGCGAGGTCGGCGGGGTTCTCCGCGCCTACCCCGACACCTGCGTCGGAACCGACTCGCACACCACGATGGTCAACGGCCTCGGCGTGCTCGGCTGGGGCGTCGGCGGCATCGAGGCCGAGGCGGCCATGCTCGGCCAGCCCGTCTCCATGCTCATCCCGAAGGTCGTGGGCTTCAAGCTCTCCGGCACGATCCCGGCGGGCGTCACCGCCACCGACGTCGTGCTCACCATCACCCAGATGGTGCGGAAGCACGGCGTCGTCGGCAAGTTCGTCGAGTTCTACGGAGAGGGCGTCACCGCCGTTCCGCTTGCGAACCGCGCCACCATCGGCAACATGAGCCCCGAGTTCGGCTCGACCGCCGCGATGTTCCCGATCGACGAAGTGACCCTCGACTACCTGCGCCTGACCGGCCGGAGCGACGAGCAGGTCGCGCTGGTCGAGGCCTACGCGAAGCTCCAGCACCTCTGGCACGACGCGTCCGTCGAGCCCTCGTTCAGCGAGTACCTCGAACTCGACCTCTCGACGGTCGTGCCGTCGATCGCGGGTCCGAAGCGCCCGCAGGACAGGGTCGAGCTCAGCCGTGCCAAGTCGCAGTTCGAACTCGACCTCAACGACTACGCCACGCAGGACCTCTCGCGGGTCGACGCGGCGCTCGAGGGATCGTTCCCTGCCTCCGACCCGAACGGGTTCACCGCGCAGGACGAGGACCGCGCCCACGAGGTCTCCCACAGCCACGTGTCGCACGCGCCCGGCAGCGTCTCGAAGCCGACCGCTGTGCACACGTCGGCCGGCGACTACACGCTCGACCACGGAGCCGTCGCGGTCGCCGCGATCACCTCCTGCACCAACACCTCCAACCCGAGCGTCATGCTCGCGGCCGGACTGCTCGCCCGCAACGCCGTGAAGAAGGGCCTGAAGTCGAAGCCGTGGGTCAAGACGACCCTGGCTCCCGGCTCGAAGGTCGTCACCGACTACTACGAGAAGGCCGGTCTCACCGGTGACCTCGAAGCGCTCGGCTTCTACACCGTCGGCTACGGCTGCACCGTCTGCATCGGCAACACCGGCCCGCTGATCGAAGAGGTCACCGACGCGATCAACAAGAACGACCTCGCCGTCACCGCCGTGCTCTCGGGCAACCGCAACTTCGAGGGTCGCATCAGCCCCGACGTGAAGATGAACTACCTCGCGTCCCCGCCACTGGTCATTGCGTACGCCCTCGCCGGGTCGATGAACTTCGACTTCGAGGTCGACCCGCTCGGCCAGGACACCGACGGCAACGATGTCTTCCTGAAGGACATCTGGCCCGACGCCGCCGAGGTGCAGGAGACGATCGACACGTCGATCAACACCGGCATGTTCACCCACGAGTACTCGAGCGTGTTCGACGGTGACGAGCGCTGGCGTTCGCTGCCGACGCCGACCGGCCCGACCTTCGAGTGGGATGCCGAGTCGACCTACGTGCGGAAGCCCCCGTACTTCGACGGCATGACCATCGAGACCACGCCTGTGTCGTCGATCGTGGATGCCCGGGTGCTCGCCAAGCTCGGCGACTCCGTCACCACCGACCACATCAGCCCCGCCGGCAACATCAAGGCCGACAGCCCTGCCGGCAAGTATCTCGACGCGCATGGTGTCGACCGCAAGGACTACAACTCCTACGGTTCGCGTCGAGGCAACCACGAGATCATGATCCGCGGCACGTTCGCGAACATCCGCCTGCGCAACCAGCTGCTGGACAACGTCGAGGGCGGCTACACCCGCGACTTCACGCAGCCGGATGCTCCCCAGGCCTTCATCTACGACGCGTCGCAGAACTACCAGGAGGCCGGCACCCCGCTCGTCATCCTGGGCGGCAAGGAGTACGGATCGGGTTCCTCCCGCGACTGGGCGGCGAAGGGCACCTCGCTTCTCGGCGTGAAGGCCGTCATCGTCGAGAGCTTCGAGCGCATCCACCGCTCGAACCTGATCGGCATGGGCGTGCTGCCGCTGCAGTTCCCCGCCGGTGAGAGCTGGGCGTCGCTCGGTCTCGACGGCACCGAGGTCATCAGCATCTCGGGCGTCGAGGAACTGAACGAGGGACGCACCCCGAAGACGCTCCACGTCACCGCGGTGCCGTCGGCGAACTCGCCCGAGGGCAAGGCGCCGATCGAGTTCGACGCCGTGCTCCGCATCGACACCCCCGGCGAGGCGGACTACTACCGCAACGGCGGCATCCTGCAGTACGTGCTGCGTTCGCTGGTCACGGCGGCGTAACGTCCGGTCGCTTCCGCCGAAACGGCCCTCTCCTTTATGGAGAGGGCCGTTTCGCTGTTCCGGCTGCCCGGTGCCCGTCGGGCAGTGGTTCGCGTCGCGGAATTCGCGGAACGGGCGCCCCTGGCGGCATCCGCCGCGCTATCGGCCGGGGATCCGGCTGTGGCCGCCGGTTCGGTGAATGACGCGGCCCGGATCTCATCGCGCGGGCGGTGGACCGGGTCCCGCGAACGAAAGGCGCGACACTGTCGTTGTCTCAGCGCCTGCGGCGGACGGGGTGGGTGTGGGCGGCAGCGTGGACGCGCCTCCGGGCCAACCGTGTCGCGGCCACGCCGATGATCATCGCCGCCAGGGCGGCCGTCACGGCAGTCAGCACGGCGCTGGTGTCGGATCCCGTCGAAGCCAGGTGTCGCACCTCCGCACCCGATCCGCTGGCAGCCAACGATCCGGTGCTACTGCCGCCACCACCGATGCCGGGGCCGCGAGGCCCGCCGGAGCCTGCCGCACCGCTGCCTGCGGCGCCACCGCCGACGGTGCCACCGGGGGCGGGCGGGTCGATCGGGGGCGTCGGCGGCGTTGTGGGCGGCGGTGGGGCGGGCTGTACGACGAGCGAATAGGTCGCTGTCGCTGCGGGGTCGACACCGTTCGAGGCCGTCACCATGAACGGAGCGGGTGAGACGGGCAGCGACGTCGGTGTGCCGCTGATGGTGCCGGTTCCGCTGCCGGGCACGGCGGTGAAGGCGAGGCCGGGCGGGAGAGCACCCGTGATCGCGAGCGTCGGCAGCGGCGTTCCGCTGGCGGTGATCGTGAAGGTGTAGGGCACGCCGATGGCGGCGGCAGGCGGGGCGCCGCTGGTGATCGTGGGGCTCGTCTGGCGGCTGATCACCGACAACCGGTCGGTGCCGAAGTCGGCGACGATGGCCGTGCCGAGGGAGGGGTCGACCACGATCTGCCGGGCATCCGAACCCACAGGCACCGTCTGCGTGAGGATCGATTCGCCGTCGATGACGGAGACGTTCTGCGAGGTGTTGTTCACGACGTAGGCCCTATGGGTCACGCTGTCGACCGCGATCGCGTCGGGGTCGGCATTCACACTCACGGAGCGCAGCACCGCACCGCCCCGGACCTCGGTGACGTTCGTCGACTGCGCGTTCAGCACGTAGGCCGTGTGCGTCGCGGTGTCGACGGCGACCGCGAGCGGATTCGCACCGACCGGCACAGTTGCCGCCACGATTCCGGTCCCGACGATGATCGAGACGTTCTGCGAGGTGTTGTTGACGACATACGCCGTGTGCGTAATGCTGTCGACGGCGATCGCGTTCG
Source organism: Subtercola boreus (assembly GCF_006716115.1). Lineage (NCBI taxonomy): Bacteria > Bacillati > Actinomycetota > Actinomycetes > Micrococcales > Microbacteriaceae > Subtercola > Subtercola boreus. The sequence continues at coordinate 1,081,547 of NZ_VFOO01000001.1, forward strand.
GGTCTGCATTGACGCTCACGGTTCGCACGACGGCAGTGCCGACGATCTCGGAGACGTTGGTCGACAGCGTGTTCACCGCATAGGCCGTGTGTGTTGAGGTGTCGACAGCGACGGCCACGGGCGTGTTGCCCACCGCGACGGTCGTCGCAGCGAACGCACCCGGTGCCGGCTCACGGATGATCGACACCGTGTTGCTCAGACGGTTGCCGACGTACGCGGTTCCCGTCGTGTCATCCACGGCGACGGAGGTGGGCGCTGTGCCGACCCCGACCGTCGCGACCACCGCATCCGCACGGATCACCGTGACGTTGCCCGAGCCCGCATTGGTGATGTACGCCGTGTGCGTGGTGCTGTCGACCGCTACGGCGGTCGCGTCGGCACCGATGCTCAGCGCGCGAACGAAGACACCCCCGCGGAAGACGGTCACCGTCGATCCGGTGCTGTTGACGGCGTAGAGAGTGTGGTCGACGGTGTCGACGCCCACGGTGAGGGGATCCTGCACCGTCAGTGTGGAGGTGACGACGAAGACCGTCGTCACCGCGGCGGCACTGCCGGGCATCCCGGCCAGGGCGAAGGGGAGAAGGGCCGCCAGCGCGAAGACGGAGCGGTGCGGGGAGTGGTGCGTTCGGAGCATGCTGACCACAGTAGATGACTTTCTGTCATGAAGTACATACACGGGAGGTCGAAAGACCAGTGGTGGATATTCTTTGCCGAGAGTGAGAGAATCTCAGTACGGGGGGACTGCCGGGCATCCGCGCCCGACCCCCGAAAGGATTCCTGTGAAGCCGATCATCCGCCGCCGTGCCGTCGCCCTCGCGGTCACCATCGTCACCGGCTCACTCGCGCTGGCGCTGACAGGGATCACCCCCACCTCTGCCGACGCGAAGCCACTCGACGCCCTCGTCGCCGACCTCGGCCCCTCGGCCAAACCCGTCGCCGCGGTGACGGATGCCGCCGGCACCATCTTCGTGCTGAACGAAGGTGACGCCACTGTCTCGAAGGTCACCCCGACCGGCGTGCTCACCCGGGTCTTCGCCTCGCTCGGTACGGCGGCCCGGCCCCAGGCGATGACGATCGACCCGAAGGGCTACCTCTTCGTGGCCTGCGCTGGCACCGACTCGGTCACCCGCATCTCGCCGACCGGCATCGCCATCCCCTACTGGGCGTACGACGGTGTCGGGGCGATGCCGCGCGGCATCACGTCCGACCCGGCAGGGAACGTGTTCGCCGCCAACTGGGGCACCTCGACCATCACGAAGATCGCCGCGACCGGCGCCGTGACGCCCGTCTTCGCGCGCCTCGACCCCGCCGACCGGCCGCTCGGGCTCACTGCAGACGCGGCAGGCAGTCTCTACGTGGCCGACACCCAGACCGATCGGATCTCGAAGGTCTCCGCCTCCGGCGCTGTGCGCGAGGTCTTCGCCGCGCTGCCGAAGGGCCCGGGCCTGCCCACTGGTCCGTTCGGAGTGGCCGTCGATCCCTGGGGCACCGTCGTCGTCACCTCCTCCAGCGGGGCCGTCTCGACGTTCGCTTCCGACGGTTCCGTGCTGAAGGCGAACGCCGCCCTGCCGGCCGGCCCGCATCACCCGACAGGGGTGCTGCTCGATGCGTTCGGCGACGCGTTCGTGGGTGACGAACTCTCCCACGGGGTCACTGTGCTCGATGCGACCGGCAGCCCCGCGACATCCATCGCCGATCTCGGCCCCGGATCGCTCATACGCGCTGTGACGCTGTCGGGCAGCGCCCTCTTCGCAGCCGACTACGTCTCCGGCGCCGTCAGGAAGGTCGAGCTGGCTCCCACGCTGCCTTCCCCGGCTCTGAATTCCACAGTGCGGCGCGGTCTGCCGGCGGCCCTGGATGTCGCGACCACCGGTCTCGCCACGAAACTCATCGTGAGTGTCGGGGTGCTGCCGCCGGGCCTGACCCTCGACGAATCGACCGGCCATCTCACCGGAACACCGACGGTGCCCGGCACCTATGCCTTCGACGTCGTGGCCGCGAACCACTGGGGAGTGACGCCCCCGCAGCACGAGGTGCTGACCGTCGTGCGCTGAGCCCTGGCGTATCGTGGCGGGCGGCACGCGGTGTCAAGCTCGTGCCAGCCTTCGGGGGTTCTCATGAACCACTTATAGACTCGTGGGACGCCCTCTTCCGGGCGACGAGAACTCGAAAGGTGGGCAACACGTGACACTTCTCGAACGGATCCACGGGCCACGCGACCTCGACGCCCTGACTGCGGAGCAGTTGGTGCAGCTGGCAGCAGAGGTTCGGCACTTCCTCATCGCCGAGGTTTCGAAGACCGGCGGCCACCTCGGCCCGAACCTGGGCGTGGTCGAGCTCACCATCGCCATCCACCGGGTCTTCCACTCGCCCCACGACGCGATCGTGTTCGACACCGGCCACCAGTCCTATGTGCACAAGCTCCTCACCGGGCGGCAGGACTTCAGCCGCCTCCGCGAGAAGGGTGGCCTCGCCGGCTACCCGCAGCGTTCGGAGAGCGAGCACGACGTCGTCGAGAGCTCCCACGCGTCGAGCTCCCTGAGCTGGGCCGACGGTATCTCCCGCGCCTTCACCATGACCGGGCAGGCGGACCGGCACGTCGTGGCGGTGGTGGGCGATGGCGCCCTGACCGGTGGAATGACCTGGGAGGCGCTGAACAACATCAGCGACGACAACGACCGCAACCTCGTCATCGTGGTGAACGACAACGGGCGCTCCTACGCACCGACGATCGGTGGTATGGCGCGTTACCTCAACTCGGTGCGCACCAAGGCCGGCTACCGCGACCTGCACCACTCGAGCGAGCGACTGTTCGGGCACTTCGGTGCGGCCGGCCGCGCGATCTACCGCGGAGCCCGGGGCGGAATGCACGGTTTCCTGGCCCGCCTGACCAACAACGAAGCGCTCTACTCGAACCTCGAGATCAAGTACATCGGCCCCGTCGACGGGCACGACCTCGCCGCGGTGGAAGAGGCGATGCACCAGGCCAAGGAGTACCACGGCCCCGTCATCGTTCACGCCATCACCGAGAAGGGCCGCGGCTACGAGCCCGCCCGGAACGATGAGGCCGACCAGTTCCACGCCGTCGGACAGATCGATCCCGAGACGGGCGAGCCCATCGGCGGCGCGTCGTCCGGCCCGTCGTGGACGAGCGTGTTCTCCGACGAGATCGCAAAGCTCGCGGCATCCAACGACCGGATTGTCGGCATCACCGCTGCCATGCTCCGGCCCACCGGGCTCCACGCCATGGCCGAACGCTTTCCGAACCGGGTGCTGGATGTCGGAATCGCCGAGCAACACGCCGTGACCAGTGCCGCGGGCCTCGCCTTCGGCGGTCTCCATCCGGTGGTCGCCCTCTACGCGACGTTCATCAACCGTGCGTTCGACCAGGTGCTGATGGATGTCGGGCTGCACAAGGCCGGCGTCACGTTCGTGCTCGACCGTGCCGGCGTCACCGGCCCCGACGGCCCGAGCCACCACGGCATGTGGGACCTGGCCATCCTGCAGGTCGTGCCGCACATCCGGCTCGCCGCCCCCCGCGATGCCGAGCGCCTGCGCGAGGAACTCGCCGAGGCGATCGCTGTGGATGACGCACCCACCGTCGTGCGTTTCCCGAAGGGCCCGGCGAGTGCGACGATCGATGCCGTCGGGCGCCTGGCCGACGGAGTGGATGTGCTGCGGCACGCCCCCCAGAAGGATGTGCTCATCGTGACCGTCGGCCCGTTCGCGGCCATGGGTCTCGAGGTGGCCGAGCGTCTCGCAGCCCAGGGGATTGGAGCGACTGTCGTCGATCCGCGCTGGGTCGTGCCCGTGGCGAAGAGCCTCATCGACCTCGCCGCCGAACACCGTCTCGTGGTCACCCTCGAGGACGGCATCCGGGTCGGCGGTGTCGGAACGCGCATCCGCCAGGATCTCCGCGCGGCCGGCGTCGACACGGCGCTGACCGAGCTGGGACTGCCCGACGAGTTCCTCGACCACGCGTCACGCAGCGAGATCCTCGAACGGGCCGGACTCACCCCGCAGCACATCGCCCGCGACATCGTGGCCCAGGTCATCGGCAGCAAGATCCCGCACGCCCGCCCTCTGCCCGACGACGCCGACTCGTCCCGTCAGCTCGACTCCCACTAGCCCGGGAAAGCGCCCCTGTTTGTCGCTTCCGCGCCTGCGCGCGCACGCGCAGAAGCGACAAACAGGCGCGTATCGTTTTAGGCGACGCCCGCGATGCGCGGGTGATGGAACGTGTCCCCGAAGACGCGCTCCGAGGCACCGACACGGTCGAGGTACGGCGTGACGCCGCCCATCTGGAACGGCCAGCCGGCTCCGAGGATGACGCAGAGGTCGATGTCCTCGGCCGCGTGAACCACGTCGTCCTCGAGCATGCGGTGGATCTCGTCGGCCAGGCCGTCTTCGACGCGCCGCAGGATCTCGTCGCCCGTCATCGGCGTTGTGCCGCCCGAGACGATCTTCACCGCGGTCTTGTCGAAGCCCTTGATCCTGCCCTTGGCATCGCGTTCGAAGATCTTCCCGTGTTCGGCGAGCTTGTGCAGGTTCTCGCTCTCGAAGAACCGGTCAGGGAACGCCGCATGGTGCGTGTCGAGCACGTGCGCACCGACCTTCAGGCCCACGAGTTCGAGCAGCTCGAACGAGGACATCGGCAGCCCGAAGGGATCCAGAGCCGTGTTGACGACGTCGAACGGGGTTCCGGTGTCGACGGCGTGCATCGCTTCACCGAGCAGCTTGGCGAGGATGCGGTTCACGACGAACCCGGGGGTGTCGCGGGTGATGACTGCGTTCTTCCGCAGTGCTGCTGCGGTCACCATCGCGGTCGACAGCGTCGCCTCATCGGTGAGCGGTGTGTTCACGACCTCCACCAGCGGCATCACAGCCACCGGGTTGAAGAAGTGGAAGCCGACGACGCGCTCCGGATGCGCAAGCTTCGCCGAGATGGCTTCGACCGAGAGCGACGAGGTGTTCGTCGCCAGCACAGCCGTCTCGGAGATGTACTGCTCGATGTCGGCGAAGACGTCCTGTTTGACGCCGAGCTCCTCGAAGACGGCCTCGATGACCCAGTCCGCGTCGGCGAAGTCGGCCTTGTCGGTGGTGCCCGAGATGAGGTGGTTGAGGCGGTTCGATTCGTCGGGGGAGATGCGCTTCTTCGACAGCAGCGTGGCGATCTCGCCGCGGATGTAGTCGAGCCCCTTGTCGACACGGGCCTGGTCGAGGTCGGTGATGATCACCGGCACCTTCAGGCGACGAACGAACAGGAGAGCGAACTGCGAGGCCATCAGGCCCGCGCCGATGACGCCGACCTTCGTGACCTTCTTGGCGAGGGCCTTGTCGGGTGCGCCGGCCGGCTTCTTGGCCCGCTTCTGCACGAGGTTGAAGGCGTAGATGCTCGCGCGGAACTGATCCCCGGCCACGAGATCGGCCAGCGCCTCATCCTCGCGCTCGAACGCCTCCTCGCGGGTGCCCGACTTCGCTGCCTTGAGCAGGTCGAGGGCGACGTACGGCGACTTCGCCACCGTGCCGATCCGGCCTTCGAGCATCTTGCGGGCGATGCCGATCGCGGCATCCCACTTGACCATGCGCTCGACACGACCGGGCTCGTTGGCCCGCTTGACCGTGATGCGACCGGTGAGCACGCCGTCGGCCCAGACGAGCGACTCCTCGAGGAAGTTCGCCGAGCTGAAGATCGCATCCGCCATGCCGAGGTCGAAGACATCCTGCCCCTTGAGGGTGCGGTTGTTCTTCAACGGGTTCTCGACGATCACCTTGAGGGCGTTCTCGATGCCGATCAGGTTCGGCAGCAGGTAGGCGCCGCCCCAGCCGGGGATGATGCCGAGGAAGACCTCGGGCAGCGCAGCGGCCGCGATTCCGGAGTCGACGGTGCGGTAGTCGCCGTTCAGGCCGATCTCGACCCCGCCACCGAGGGCGAGCCCGTTGATGAACGTGAACGAGGGCACGCCGACCGAGCCGAGTTTCGACAGCGTGTGGTGGCCGAGCTGGGCCATCTTCTTGGCCAGGTCCCGGGAGGAGACCTCACCGACCTTGCTGAGGTCGGCTCCGGCGGCGAGGATGAACGGCTTGCCGGTCACACCCACGGCATGGATCTCGCCGGCGGCCGCACGGAGGGCAAGAGCATCCAGAGTCTGCCCGTATTCGAGGAGGGTGACCGGCCCGAGCGTCGACGGGCGCGTGTGGTCCCGGCCGTTGTCGAGGGTCACGAGGGCGAGCACCTTGCCGCTCGGCAACGGGATGTCGCGCACATACGAGTGCGTGACGACCTCGTCGGCGGAGAATTCGAGCAGATCGGTGAAATCGATGTCAGCGTAGTTCGTCATGATGAGGATCGCCGCGTCAGCGCGACTTCTTCGCCTTCCGGTCGTAGTTCGGGTTCTCCCAGATGACGGTGCCGCCCTGGCCGAGTCCCACGCACATCGCGGTGATGCCGTAGCGCACGTCGGGGTGCTCGGAGAACTGGCGGGCCAGCTGGTTCATCAGGCGCACACCGGACGAGGCGAGCGGATGCCCGATGGCGATCGCTCCACCGTATTCGTTCACGCGCGGGTCGTCGTCGTCGATGCCGAAGTGGTCGAGGAACGACAGAACCTGGATCGCGAATGCCTCATTGAGCTCGAAGAGCCCGATGTCGGTGATCGAGAGGCCCGCCTTCTTCAGCGCCTTCTCGGTCGACGGCACGGGGCCGATGCCCATGATCTCGGGCTCGACACCGGCGAACGCGAAGCTCACCATGCGCATCTTGGTCGTGAGGCCCAACTCCTTGGCGACCGCCCCGCTGGCGAGCAGACTCGCGGTCGCGCCGTCGTTGAGGCCGGAGGAGTTGCCGGCGGTGACGCGGCCGTGCGGCCGGAACGGCGTGCGGAGGCTTGCGAGCCCCTCCATCGTGGTCTCGGGCCGGGGGGCCTCGTCACGGGTGGCGAGCCCCCAGCCGCTCTCGCTCCGGGTGGCGACCGGGATGAGGTCGGGCTGGATCTTGTTGGCCTCGTAGGCGGCAGCGACCTTCTGCTGGCTGCGGAGCGCGTAACGGTCCGAGCGTTCCTTCGTGAGGGCCGGGAAGCGGTCGTGGATGCGTTCGGCCGTCATTCCCATGTTCAGGGCTTCGGAGCCGACGATCTTCTCCGAGAGAAACCGGGGGTTCGGGTCGGCCCCGAAACCCATCGGGTGCCGACCCATGTGTTCGACACCGCCCGCGATGACGAGATCGTAGGCACCGAAACCGATACCGCTGCCGAGAGTGGTGACCGACGTCATGGCGCCGGCGCACATCCGGTCGATCGCAAAGCCGGGCACCGACTTCGGCAGGCCGGCGAGCAGTGCTGCGGTTCGTCCCAGCGTCAGGCCCTGGTCACCCTGCTGCGTGGTCGCGGCGATCGCGACCTCGTCGATGCGGTCGTGCGGGACGTTCGGGTTTCGCTCGAGCAGGCCCAGCATCGCCTTGACGACCAGGTCGTCGGCGCGCGTGTTCCAGTACATTCCTTTTTCGCCGGCACGCCCGAAGGGGGTGCGGACTCCATCAACAAAGACGACTTCAGATATTTCGGCCACTGTGCCTCATGCCTTTCAGGTATTCAGGTTCTTTCAGCCTATGCACGCCTGATTTTGGCCCGAAATCGGTTGTTGCTTCCTACGGCGCGCTCTCCGCGTCATCCCGAAGCTTTTGGTGGGCTTCTACAAAGGCTTGGGCGATTGGCTGTGCGGTTAGCTCAATCTGCCACGGCCGCGCCCCGGCTTTCTGCAGCGCTTCGCCGATCGTCTCGGTCGTCACCGGTGCCGGCGGGGTCCACGCCGCGCGTCGCAGCAGCTCGGGGGTCAGCAGGTTCTCGAGCGGGATGTTGCGCTCCTCACCGACCTCGACGAGGGCCTGGCGAGCAGCCTTCAGGCGCACATCCGCCTCGGGGTTGCGGTCGGACCAGCTGCGAGGCGGCGGCAGCGTGTCACCGTTCCGGGTGGCCTGTGGCGGTTCCGTGGAGGCCCGACCGACCTCGATCGCGTTCCACCAGCGGTCGAGCTCCGAGCGGGAGGCCCGCCCGGTGAAGTCGCGCATGGCCGCCAGATCGCGTTTCGACGCGGGGAGGGCCCGCGCGGCCGCTGTGAGAGAGAGGTCGGGAACGAGCCGTCCCGGCGAGACGTCCAGCTCCTGGGCGAGCGCATCCCGCGCGAGCCAGAGCTCCCGGGCCGCCGACAGATTCTGCGCCCCGCGGAGCGAGTGCACCCCCGAGAGCCGCCGCCACGGCTCTGCGGCCGGCGGCTTGGCCTCTTTGTCGAGAGTGGCCTGGAACTCCTGCGCCGCAATCTCCGTCTTCTGCTGTTGCTCGAGCAGGTCGACCATCACGTCGCGCACATCGATCAGCAACTCGACGTCGAGCGCCGCGTACTCGAGCCAGGTCGCGGGCAGCGGGCGAGTCGACCAGTCGGCCGCGGAATGCTCCTTGGCGAGATGGATGCCCAGCAACTCCTCCACGACGGTACCGAGGCCGACGCGCGGGAGGCCGAGCAGCCGCGCGGCCAGTTCGGTGTCGAAGATGCGGGTCGGCTCCAGTCCGACCTCGCGAAGGCAGGCCAGGTCCTGGCTGGCGGCGTGCAGCACCCACTCCTCGTCGGCGATGAGCTCGGAGAGTTCGGCGAACGAGCCGATCGGAGGCGGATCGAAGAGGAAGGTGCCGGCCCCCCGCCGATAGAGCTGGATCAGGTAGGCGCGCTGCGAGTACTTGAAGCCGGATGCCCGCTCAGCGTCGATCGCAAGTGGACCCGTGCCAGCGGCGATCCGTTCGACCGCCGCGAGGTACCCTTCGCGCGTGTCGATGACGTCACGCGGTGTGGCGGGCTCGCTGGACGGTGGAGTGGGGGTGGAGGCCGGCTCAGTCACGCGCCTGGCGCCTCGCCTGGAGAAGGCTCACTCCCTCGGGCACGGGAGGCAGCCCCGCCAGCATGCAGAGCAGTTCACCCCACCCTTCGACGTGCGCCTTCATCTGTTCGTCTCCCGGTGTCCACGATGCCCGCAGTTCGATCTGGGCTCCGTCGCCCTGCACTGCGAGTTCCCCGAAGCCCGACGAGATGATCTTCGTCGCCGTTCCGGATGCATGGGAATAGTCTGCACCCTTCGTGTCGAGCGCATCGATCAACCACGACCAGGTGACATCGGCCAGGAACGGGTCGAGCCCGATCTCCGTCTCGAGGGGCGCCTGCACGAAGCACACCACGCGGAACGCCCCGCCCCAGGCCTCGGGCTCTTCCGGGTCATGCAGCAGGATGAAACGGCCGGTGCCGAGATCACTGTCCGATCCGTGCCGGAGGGGCGTGGCACCCGTCTGCCGCACATCGGCGCTGAGGGCCAGGGAGTACGGCGCCAGGTTGGCCGGCGAAGCGATCTCGTTGATCACGAGTTCGGGCCGGGCGACCGCCTGGCGGAGTGAACCGAGAGCCGCAGTGAAAGCCGCCGGCAGAGCAGGGCTGAAGGGAGAATCGGACACGTCGCCAGACTAGAGTTTTTTCGTGTGTCTGCTGGGAGGCACGCCGTCGGTCGCCCGCCACTCGGCGGGCTGTGGAAAGGTGGTCGAATGTCGCTCGAACAGGCACAGGTGAAGACCCAGGCTCCCGGGGGAGCACCGCAGCGCGGGGGAGCACAGCGGCGTGGGGAAGCACAGCAGCGCGGGGGAGTGCCCGCGTGGGCGATCACGGCCATTGCCGTCGGCTCCGTGGCGACGCTGGCCACGGCCGGGCTGGCCTTCGTCACCGCGAAGTTCTCGCGCTCCGTCGTGATCCCCACCGACTCGGCAGAGGAGACGCTCCGCATCCACGCGGTCGACCTCGAGGCGCGAACGATCACGCTCGGCGTCTCGGCGGACTCGCTGGTGCCCGGCCGCTACAGCCTCTGGTTCGCGAACGGCACCGGGCACGCCCGCATCGGCGACATCGTGCGGGTCGGCGGCGGCCGCGTCATCCGGAGCCTGGAACGGGTCGACTACGGCCAGCTGCAGGATGCCCGTTGGGGCCGTCTCGGCAGCTGGTACTACCTCGATCCGCGCGAGCTCGGGCTGCCCGTCGAAGACGTGGTCGTCGAGACCGAACTCGGCCCGGCGCCGGCCTGGCTCGTGCGGCCCGATGCGGAAGCGCCGGGTGCACGGCCCGGTCGCTGGGTGATCGCCGTGCACGGGCGGGGGGTGCGCCGGGCCGAGACGATCCGCGCGCTGCCGCTGCTGCACGAACTCGGCTTCACCGCGCTGCAGGTCTCCTACCGCAACGACGGCGAGGCGCCGCGGAGCTCGGACGGCCGCTACGCGCTCGGGGACACCGAGTGGCACGACGTCGACGCGGCAATCCAGTACGCGACCTCGCACGGCGCCACGAGCATCACCCTCTTCGGCTGGTCGATGGGCGGGGCGACCGTGCTGCAGGCCGCGACACGGTCGGAGTTCCGGGACCGGATCGACGCGGTCATCCTCGACTCGCCGGTGGTCGCGTGGAGTGACACGATCGTGTTCCAGGGGCACCTCAACCACCTGCCCGAACCCATCTCGCAGGCCGTGATGGCCACGATCGGCAATGCCGTCGGCAAGGTCGTCACCGGGCAGCAGCAGCCGATCGACTTCAAGCGACTCGACTTCGTGGCGCGCGCCTCGGAGATCTCGTTCCCGGTGCTCATCCTGCACAGCGACGACGACGGGTTCGTGCCGTCGACCGCCTCGCGGAAGCTGGCCGAGGCGCGCCCCGACCTCGTCACGCTCGTGCCGTTCTCGATCGCCAAGCACGTTCGCCTCTGGAACTACGACCCGGCCCGTTACACCGCCGCCATCCGCACCTGGATCACGTCCCGCGCCCTCTGACCCCCCGTCCCCCAGGCAATCGAGTGGGCAGTTTGGGCCCCAAAACACGTGTTTTGGGGCCCAAATCGCCCACTCGATGTAACCGGGGCGGGATGCGACGGGGGCGGGATGCGACGGGGTCAGGTGGCGGCGTGCATCCGTTCGCGCACCTGGCGCTTCGTGCGGCCGAGCATCGCGGTCATGCCGCGCACCCGGAGGGGTGAGACCGCCTCCATCAGGCCGATCATCTGCGGGAAGTCGTCGGGAACCGCCAGAACCTCGTCGGCGGTCATGCCGGCGAGGCCCTGCGCGAGGATCGACGCGAAACCGCGCGTGGTCGGCGATTCCTTCGGTGCGGTCGCGTGCAGGTGCACCACGTCGCTCCCGTCGACCTCCACGAAGATGAACACCGGTGACTGGCACTCCTCGACACGCTCGAAGAGGTCCGGATGCTCGGCATACCGCGCAGGCAGTTCGGGCAGCTCGTTCGAGAACTCGAGCAGCAGTTGCAGCCGCTCCTTCAGCGTGAGGGCGAGGAAGTCGTCGCGGATCTCCGCGAGGGAGTCGGGCAGTTCGGCACCGCTCACGCCGTCGGCACCTCGCCGCGCTCAGCGCCCTTCACGATCGGCACCCGCACGGCGGAACCCCACTCGGTCCACGAGCCGTCGTAGTTGCGAACACCCTCGAAGCCGAGCAGGTGGGTGAGCACGAACCACGTGTGACTCGAACGCTCGCCGATCCGGCAGTAGGCGATCACGTCGTCGTCGTCGGTGAGGCCGAGGCCTTCGCGGTAGATCGTGTTGAGGTCGGCGAGCGGCTTGAAGGTACCGTCCTCAGCGGCTGCCTTCGCCCACGGCACATTGTGGGCGCTCGGAATGTGGCCGGCCCGGAGCGCGCCCTCGTCGGGGTAGGCCGGGGCCGTGGTGCGCTCACCGCTGTACTCCTCGGGAGAGCGCACGTCGATCAGCTTGCCGCCCACGTCGAGGTGGTCGAGCACGTCGTCCTTGAAGGCGCGGATCTCGACGTCGCTCCGCTCGGAGACCGGGTACTCCTTCGGGATGATCGCGGGTTCGTCGGTCGTCACGTCGCGGCCCTCGGCGATCCACTTGTCGCGGCCGCCGTCGAGCAGGCGCACGTCTTCGTGGCCGAAGAGGCTGAACACCCACAGTGTGTACGCCGCCCACCAGTTGCTCTTGTCGCCGTAGATGACCACGGTCGAGTTGCGGTCGATGCCGCGGGAGCCGGCCAGCACGGCGAACTGCTCGCCGAAGATGTAGTCGCGGGTGACCGGGTCGTTCAGGTCGGTGTGCCAGTCGATCTTGACGGCCCCGGGGATGTGGCCCGTCTCGTAGAGCAGCACGTCTTCGTCGCTCTCCACGACCACCAGATCGGTATCGCCCAGATGCGAGGCGAGCCACTCTGTGCTGACCAGCCGGTCGGGGTGGGCGTATTCGGCGAACTTCGGTGTGGTGTCGGTTTCGACAGCCATGGTGTGACCTCCAGTAACGGCCGTGCGGCCGGACGTTCCTCATTGCGCTTTAATACTCAGTGATGACAACTGACAGCGGCAGTACAACTATTCCTTTGCACCTCGTCGATCTCCGCCCGACACTCTCGGGCGCCGAGATGGCGGCGGTGCTCGTGCCGCCCCGCCAGTTTGACACGGCATCCTTCGAGTCCTACAGGCCCGACCGGGATTACCCGTCACAGGGCGAAACACTGCACCGGATGCGCGACTTCGCAGCATCGTGGGCTCCGGCGAAGGGCGGGGGGTTCTTCTCCCGCGCGAAGAAGCTGCCCGCCGCGAAGCCCGGCATCTACCTCGACGGCGGATTCGGCGTCGGCAAGACCCATCTGCTCGCCGCCCTCTGGCATGCCGCCCCGGGGCCGAAGTACTTCGGCACCTTCATCGAATTCACGGCGCTCGTCGGCGCCCTCGGCTACCTCGAGACGGTGAACCTGCTGAAGGGTTCCAAGCTCATCGCCATCGACGAGTTCGAGCTCGACGATCCGGGCGACACCATGATGATGACACGGCTGCTGGGCGACCTCGTCGCCACGGGCACGAAGATCGCCGCGACATCCAACACGCCGCCGAACGCGCTCGGCGAGGGGCGGTTCGCGGCCCAGGACTTCCTCCGCGAGATCCAGGCGCTGGCCGACCGGTTCGAGATCATCCGCATCGACGGCACCGACTACCGCCGCCGCGACATCGAGGGACATGCGAAGACGTTCCCGGCCGAGGAGCTGGAGGTCGAGGTCGGCCGTCTGGCTGCCGCCGGGCGGACCTTCACTGCTGACGGCTTCTCGGAGGTCATCCGGTTCCTCGGTTCCCTGCACCCGTCGAAGTACGTGAAGCTGCTCGACTCGCTCGACGCCCTGGTGCTGACCGATGTCGTGGAGTTGACGAACCAGACCGACGCCCTGCGCTTCGTGGCCTTCATCGACCGCGTCTACGACGCCCAGCTGCCCATTCTCGCCTCCGGCGTGCCCCTGGACGGTGTCTTCGCCGGCGACATGATGAACGGTGGCTACCGCAAGAAGTACCTGCGCTCCGTCTCCCGTCTGATCGCCTCGACGCAGAGGTAACACCCTCTCATCCGTTCCCCCAAAGCGGGGGCCACAAACCTCAATCGAACTGTCGGCTCGGTGAAACATGTTTGTTACAAAGGGTCTGATCGCGTTACCTGCACGAAACATACTTTCACCTCAGCCGAAACCTCAACCCGCGATAGTGATGGCGTAACCGAGGCGAATGCAGACCCGACAGTGGGGGAATCTGCGCACCGGTGCAACAACTCGGTTCGAGAGAGGTAACTTTTCGATGGATCCCACAATTGGAGACCTGACCACCACGATCAACGCGCTGTGGCTTCTTGTCGCAGCAGCACTCGTTCTGATCATGACTCCCGGCGTAGCGTTCTTCTACGGCGGCATGGTCAAGGCGAAGAGCGTTGTCAGCATGATGATGATGAGTTTCGGGGCCATGGGTCTCGTCGGCGTCCTCTGGGTGCTCTACGGCTACGGATTCGCCTTCGGCACCGTCGCAGGCGACACCTCGAACGACCTGATCAAGGGCGTTCTCGGAAACCCGAGCGGCCAGTTCCTGCTCGGTGACCTGGTCTCCGCGCCCGACGGCTCTGGCCCGAACCTGTACGGACTCGCATTCGCCGGCTTCCAGGCGACCTTCGCGATCATCACCGTCGCCCTGATCTCGGGCGCCATCGCCGACCGTGCGAAGTTCGGCTCCTGGATGCTCTTCGCCTTCCTCTGGGTGACGATCGTCTACTTCCCGGTCGCGCACTGGGTGTTCAACTTCACGCTCACCGACGGTGCAACGTCAGACGGCGGCTGGATCGTCTTCGGCCTTGGGGTGAACGACTTCGCCGGTGGTACAGCGGTGCACATCAACGCCGGTGCCGCGGGTCTCGCTCTCGCTCTCGTTCTCGGCAAGCGCATCGGCTTCCAGAAGGGCATCCAGAAGCCGCACAACGTGCCGCTGACCCTCCTCGGCGCTGCGCTCCTCTGGTTCGGCTGGTTCGGCTTCAACGCCGGTTCCGAAGCCGGAGTCGACGGCGTCGCCGCCCTGGCCTGGATCAACACCCTCGCGGCTCCCGCAGCGGCCATCCTCGGCTGGCTGATCGTCGAGAAGATCAAGGACGGCAAGCCGACCTCGATCGGTGCGGCATCCGGAGCGGTCTCGGGCCTCGTCGCCATCACCCCGGCCTGTAACATCCTGACGCCCGGCTGGGGCATGGTGCTCGGCCTCATCACCGGTGCCGTCTGCTGCCTCGCGATCGAGCTGAAGTTCAAGCTCGGCTTCGATGACTCGCTCGACGTCGTGGGCATCCACCTCGTCGGCGGCATCATCGGCACGCTCTACATCGGTATCTTCGGTACCGGCATCGGCCTGATCGACCGGATCGCCAACGGCGACGCCACCCCGCTCAGCCAGCTGGGCGCCCAGGCGGTCGGTGCCGGCGCCGTGCTCGTGTTCTCCTTCGTGATCGCCTGGCTGCTCGGCACGGCGATCCAGAAGACCATCGGCTTCCGTATCAGCACGGAAGACGAAGTCGCCGGCGTCGACACCGTGGTCCACGGCGAAGAGAGCTACGCGCTCGACCCCGCCTGATCCCACCACCTGCACCACAGGTTCTGCACAGAAGCCGGGCGTCTCTCCTTCGGGAGGGGCGCCCGGCTTCTGTGTTGTCGACCGCGCTGTCAGCCTGGGTTGTCGACCGTGCTCTCAGTCCTTGCCGAGCAGGTCGTCGCGGACCTTCCGGCGCAGCACCTTGCCGATGAGCGAGGTGGGCAGGGCATCCAGAACCACAATGCGCTTCGGTACCTTGTAGGCCGTCAGCGCCTCGCGGCAGAAGTCGCGGAGGGCCTTCTCGTCGAACGACGCGCCCTCAGCGAGAACGACGGCCGCGACCACATCCTCGCCGCCGTTGCTGCCCGGCAGGCCGACCACAGCGGCATCCTTGACGCTCCGGTGCTGGCGGAGCGCGTCCTCGACCTCGCTCGGCGACACATTGAAGCCGCCCGTGATGATCAGTTCCTTGATCCGGTCGACCACCGTCACGAAGCCGTCCGTGTCGATCGAGACGATGTCGCCGGTGCGGAACCAGCCGTCGTCGAGCAGCACCTCCCGGGTCTGGTCGGGCTTCCGCCAGTAGCCCTGGAAGACCTGCGGGCCCCGGATGAGCAGCTCCCCGGCCTCGCCCGTCGGGCGTTCGCTCGTCACATCGTCGGGGTCGACGACCTTCACCTCCGTGCTCGGGAACGGCACGCCGATGGTGCCTGCCCGGCGGGTCGGTCCGACCGGGTTGCCGAGCGCCACGGGGGAGGTCTCAGTGAGCCCGTAGCCCTCCACGAGCAGTCCGCCGGTGACCCGCTCCCACAGCTCCACGGTCGCCGGGGGCAGGTTCATCGCGCCCGAGATGGCGAACCGGATGCCCGACAGGTCGGTCCCGCGCTTCTCTGCTGCTTCGGCGAGCCGCTGGTAGATCGGGGGAACGGCCGGCAGGAAGGTCGGTGGATGCTTCTTCGCCGCGTCGAGCACCAGGTCGACGTCGAAGCGGGGGAGGAGCACCAGCCGCGCGCCGGCGCTCATCGCGAACGTGAGGCAGAGCGTCAGGCCGTAGGCGTGGAACATCGGGAGCACTCCGTAGACGACCTCGCTGCCCTCCTCGAGCCCCGGCAGCCACGCGCGACCCTGCAGCGCATTCGCGTGCAGGTTGAGGTGCGTGAGCATGGCGCCCTTCGGCGTGCCAGTGGTGCCGCTCGTGTACTGCAACAGGGCGATGTCGTCGACGCCCGGGCGCGGGTGGGACGTGCGGATGCGCCGGTTCTCGAGCAGCGACCGCCAGTCGATCGTGCGACGCACTCTGGCGTGCAGGGCAGTCCGGGCATCCCGTGCCTTCTTCACCGGGAGGCGGAGCGCGATGCGCGTGCGCAGCGGCATCGCGCGGGTGAGGTCGACCGAGACGATGTGCTCGAAGGCGACGTCGTCGGGCATCCTCTGGATCGTGTCGACCACCTTGTCCCAGGCGATCACCACGGTGGCGCCGTGGTCCTCGAACTGGTGCCGGAGTTCCCGCGGGGTGTAGAGCGGGTTGTGCTCGATCACGATCGCCCCGAGCCGCAGCACCGCGTAGAAGGCGGCGATGTGCTGGGGGCAGTTCGGCAGCACGAGCGCCACGCGGTCGCCCTTGCCCACGCCGAGCTTCCGAAGACCCTCCGCGGCGCGCGCGATCTGGTCGCCGAGCTCCCGGTAGCTGGTCTCGGCTCCGAAGAACACCAGCGCCGGCTTCTTCGCGAAGCGCTTCACCGAGCCCTCGATGAGATCGACGAGCGACCCCTCGGGAAGGTCGATGTCGTGCGGTACGCCGTCTGCGTAGCTGCTGAGCCAGGGCCTCGAACTGGTGCTGGTCATGGTTTCTGCTGCCTCTCGTCGGCCTCGTCGCCTCCTCCTCATTATGTTGCCTTAGCACGGGCCGTGAATGCCTGCCAATGGCTTGGGAGTGCCGCTCCCGCTTCACTACGCTGAGAATAAGATGTGCCGCAGAGCCGGCACCGACGAAGAGATGGAGCGGAAGACATGGGACTTCTTGACAACGCCAAAGAAGCAGCAGAAGCGGCCGGCGAGAAGCTGAGCCGTGCATTCGAAGACACCAAGGGTCGTATCTCCGACAAGGCCGACGAAGCCAAAGCCGACGCAGAGGTGAAGAAGGCGGAGCAGAACCGCGACGCCACCGAGGCGAAGAACGAGTTCAAAGAGAACCTGCGCGACTAGGAGCTGCGAGGCGGGATCTCTCGCCAGCCGAGGGCCTTGGCTCTGCACCTGCGGGTGCGGTGTCAAGGCCCTCCGCGTTTTTGTGGCAGTGTCGGCCGGCTGATTTACTCTGGCGTCATGACTGACACGAACGACAGCACTGAACCCAACGAGACCGAACCGACCGGCGAGACCCTCGGCGGCGACCGGCCCGACCCCAGCACGAGCGCCAGCAAAGACCCGAGCGACTGGGTCACCGGCGACGAGCCGATGACCGGCCCGCAGCGCAGCTACCTCGACACGCTCGCTCACGAGGCGGGGGAGACGCTCTCCGCCGACCTCACCAAGGCGGAGGCCTCGGAGCAGATCGACCGCCTGCAGCAGGAGACGGGTCGCGGGCAGCAGAGCTGAGACCCGGGGAGGGCCCGGTCACGTACATTGGTGTCCGTGCCTTCCTTCTCGCATCTGCTCAGCACCGTCCTGCGGTCGATCGCCTCCGGACTGACGAGCCGCCGGGCCCCGTCGGAGCGCACCTCCACCCGGGGCTCGGGCACCCGGCCTGCGCCACGATCGCCGGGCAGCACGCGCACACCACCCCAGCCGTCGAACGGCGCGCGCACCGTCGAGATCGATTCGCGGACGCTCGGCCACCAGCGTCTGGGCTACTCCCCGCAGCGCGACGCGCGGCCCGATCCCGGCGAGGTCGTCTGGACCTGGGTTCCCTACGAGGAGAACGACGGCCGCGGAAAAGACAGACCCGTTCTCGTGCTCGCGCGACTCAGCGCGAACTCGGTTCTGGCCGTGCAGCTCACGAGCAAGGCGCATCCCGACGACCGGGGCGCGCTGGAACTCGGTGCCGGTCCCTGGGATCCCTCCGGACGCCCGTCGTGGGTGCGCCTCGACCGGCTGTTCCGCGTGACGGACGGCGGCATGCGCCGCGAAGGCTCCGCTCTGGATGCCCCGACCTACGCCCGCGTCGCCGAAGCCCTGCAGCAGCGCTACCGCTTCTGAGCTGCGGATTCTGCGTTGGGGGCGGCGCTCAGAGCGCGGGGGTGAGCTCGCCGATCACCGCGTCGTGCTCGTCCACGAGCGGGATGCTGCGCCACCGGTCGAAGGCGCCGCACGGGTGGCCGATGCCGAAGCGCAGCACCGTGCCCGGGGCCACCCGGGTATCCGTCGGCACCCGGAGGTAGGCGTGGTGGTCGTTGACGCCCGTCACCGTCCACCCCGAGGTGTCAAGCACGCCGGACAGGTCGCCCAGGACGGCCGGCAGCCGGTCATCCGTCGGTACCTCCCGTCGACCGAAGCCGACGATCACCCGGCCGGGCTCCGGCGTCGACAACACGCTCGCCTGCAGTTCGAAGGCCGCCTGGAAGCCGGCGTCCGGGCCGAGGATCCCCGACCGCAGCTCTGCTCCGAACGGCGACGTGCGCTCGTACACACCGTGGTCGTGCGTGAGGTAGCAGCCGCTCCGCAGCACCGGGAGCACCTCGAAACCGAAGTTCTGCGGCCCGAGCTCCGCAGCCACGAGGTCGAAGTACGAGCTGCCACCCGCCGTCACCACGGGCGTGCCGGCGAACAGACCCTGCTCGTGGAAGTATGTGGCGAGCCGCCGGATGCCCGCCAGAAGTTCGGGCGCAGCATCCGGGAACACCCCATCGCCCTGCGGCATCAGGCCCTCGTAGCCCGCCACGCCGGCGAGTTCCAGCCGGTTCGACGCGGCGACGGCGTGACCGAGCTGCCGGGCATCCGATTCGCTCCGAACGCCCGTGCGGCCACCGGTGAACCCTAGTTCGACGAGCACCCGCAGCGTTCGGGCCGGGGCGAGCGTCTCCAGTCGGCGCTCGAGCAGCTGGAGTCCGGCCGCACTGTCGACGTAACAGAGGTACTCGACCGCCCGGTCGGCGGCGAGGAAGGTCGACGCAACGAAGTCGATGGCCGCGGCATCCACCAGCAGGTTGGCGTGCAGGATGCGCGGCGCGCCGAACGCGACCAGAGTCCGAACCTGCGAGGTCGTGGCGGCCGTCAGGCCCCAGGCACCCGCCGCCCGCTGGCGGTCGCACAGCTCCTTCGACAGGTGCGTCTTCGCGTGGGGAGCGAGCAGCATGCCCGAGCTCTCGCAGAACGCGGCCATCAGGGCAATGTTGTTCTCGATGGCCGCATCGTGCAGCACCATACGGGGCAGGTCGTCGGATGTGGCCACGGCAGAACCTCCGGTAAGACGGTGTGCGGGGGGAACGAAACAACCCCCGAAACTCACGCCGGACGGCGGAGTGTCGGGGGTTGAAGTGTGGGCGATACCGGACTCGAACCGATGACCTCTTCGGTGTGAACGAAGCGCGCTACCAACTGCGCCAATCGCCCGAGAGTGTCGGAGCAGCCTCGGCCACCCCATCTCGTGCTCGTCGATCTTAGCCGACAGCGGGCCCCGAACGCACATCGGGACGACGTGACGACACGCGCTCCGGCCGGTTTTGTTTTGTGCGGAGGCTTCCGGTAGAGTCTTCCGAGCACGCAGTAATGCGAGCAAGAAGTGAAATGCGGATGTGGCGCAGTGGTAGCGCACAACCTTGCCAAGGTTGGGGTCGCGAGTTCGAATCTCGTCATCCGCTCGAGTGAAGATGTACCTTTGGGGCAAACCTCCATATGGTGGCGTGGCCGAGAGGCGAGGCAGCGGCCTGCAAAGCCGTCCACACGGGTTCAAATCCCGTCGCCACCTCCACTCCGACAGAAAAATGCAACACAATGGGCGGTTGGCGCAGCGGTAGCGCGCTTCCCTGACACGGAAGAGGTCGCTGGTTCGATCCCAGTACCGCCCACCGTAGAAATGGCCCCGATACGTTCGGGGCCATTTCTGTCTCCGCCAACGATCAGAAGCCTGTCGCGGCCACGGGCCGGCGTGTTAGCCTCGCGGGACCCGGCAGCGTCGCCGGCCAGGGAAACGAGAGACCATGCCAGATCTGAACGTCGTCGCCATCCTGAAGGCGAAGCCGGGCTCCGAGCAGATCGTCGGGGATGCTCTCCGCGCACTGGTCGAACCGACCCGGGCGGAGGAGGGCTGCCTCAGCTACGAGCTCTTCGTGTCGGCGGCGAACCCGTCCACCTTCATCACGATCGAGAAGTGGCGTTCCGGGGACGACCTCGACGGGCACATGAAGACCCCGCACATTGCGACAGCACTCGGCATCGCCAGCGAGCACCTCGCTGAGGCTCCCGACATCAACCCGCTCATTCCTGCCTGACCGTCCGCGACGCGCCGTCTCAGCGCGCGCGGGAGTACTGCGACAGCAGCATGCTTCCGGAGAGCAGCAGGTGGTCGAGCGTCATCGCTCGAAGCGGCACCGGCTCACCGGCGTGCACGATGCGCGGCCCGTCGCCGCCTTCGAGCGCCGGACTCGTTGTGAGGCACAGGGCGTCGAGGGCATCAGCTGCGATGAGCGATCCGAGCAGTGACGGCCCGCCCTCGCAGTGCACCTGCAGCAGCCCCCGGGCCTCGAGGGCGGCCAGCAGCGGCCCGACCTCGACGGTCGATGCGCCGCAGTCGACGACGTCGGCGACCTCGGCGAGCGCCGCACGCTTGTCGGCGGGCGCCGCACGCTTGTCGGCGGGCGCAGACGAGACCGTCAGCACCAGGGGGCGCACCGGGGCCTTTGCGAAGACGTCGCTCGACGGGTCGAGGTCGAGGCGGCCGCTCACGATGGCGAACACCGGATGCTCGGGGAGCCCGTTGCGCGAGCGCCAGTCCGCAGCATCCGGTGCCAGGCGCATCGCGCCGTAACCTTCCGAACGAACGGTTCCTGCGCCCACCAGCACCACATCGGAGAGCTGCCGGAGCAGGTCGAACACCCGCTTGTCGGCGGGACCGCCAAGCGCACCCGACAGCCCGGAGGCCGTCGCCGAACCGTCGATGCTCGAGACGAAGTTGGCGCGCACGTGACGCTCAGCGCGCGACGCGGGCGCATACAGGGCGAGCAGCTGCGCATCGGTGAGGGCCGACGGAGGGTGACCTGCCACAGGGTGGAGCTGGATGATGTCATCACTCATCGGTCATGCCTTTCGCGGGCGGTTCAGTCGCTCAGAGGTTGTGCCGGGGGTCGACGGGCTGCCGCCAGCCGAGGATGGCTTCGAGCATCCGCATGGCGTCAACCGAAGCGGCGACCTCGTGCATCCGTACGATGCGTGCCCCGAGCAGCACGCTCGCCGTGGCGGCCGCAAGGGTGCCGGCGAGACGTTCCGGTTTCGGCTTGTCGAGGGTCTCGCCGATGAAGTCCTTGTTCGAGACGGCGGCCAGCACGGGGAACCCGAGGGCGGCGATCTCGGGCAGCCGGCGCGTCAACTCGAGTGTCTGCATGGTGTTCTTGTTGAGGTCGTGGCCCGGGTCGACGATGATGCGCGACGCCGGCACGCCACGGCTGAGGGCCAGCTCCACCCGGGACGCCAGGAATCCGGCGACCTCGCCCGCGACATCCGCGTACTGCGGCCGTGGGAAAAGCTGCCGCGGTTTCGCCCGCGAGTGCGTGATGACGAGGGTCGCGTCGCTGTCGGCGACCACCTCGGCGAGCCGGGGGTCGTGGATTCCCGTGGTGTCGTTGATCACCGAGGCCCCCGCCGCGATCGCCGCCGCCGCGACCTCGGGCCGGAACGTGTCGACCGAGATGACGACGTCCGACGACGCGGCGAGCGCCTCGATTACGGGAAGCACCCGCTCGGCCTCCTCAGCCGCGGGCAGTTCGGGGCCGGGCGCGAAGGGCACGCCGCCGATGTCGACCCAGTCCGCTCCCTCAGCGCCGGCCCGGACGGCCGCGGCGACGGCCCGGTCGAGCGCGAACGTTCGTCCCTGGTCATAGAACGAGTCAGGCGTGCGGTTCACGATCGCCATCACCGCGATCTGCCTCGAAAAGTCGAATCGACGCCTGCCGATCATCCTCACCGGCTCGGCGATCGGCGGCAGGTAGAGGCCCGATGCTTCGGTCATGGCTCCATCTTCGCAGCACTAAAGTTGACAGCACGCATCGCCCGAAGAACAGCTATACCGAGGAGCCCCCGTACGTGAGTGACATCATCCAGGTCGAGAACGCCAGCACCGGATTCGAACTGTTCACCGAGCGAACGATCGTGGCCATGAAGGTGAACGGCGAACTGCGGGACCTCGCGGCGACCGCAGCGCCCGGCGACTACGTCGAGGGTGTCGAGATCTCGTCGCCCGACGGCCTGAACATCCTGCGGCACTCGGCCACCCATGTGATGGCGCAGGCCGTGCAGTCGATCAACCCGGAGGCGAAGCTCGGGATCGGCCCGCCCGTCACCGACGGGTTCTACTACGACTTCGACGTCACCACCGCGTTCACCCCCGACGACCTGAAGTCGCTCGAGAAGGCGATGGAGCGCATCATCCGCCAGGGCCAGCGGTTCATGCGCCGGGTCGTCACCGAAGACGAGGCGCGCGCGGAGCTGGCGAACGAGCCGTACAAGCTCGAGCTGATCGGCATCAAGGGCGGTTCTGCGGCCGAAGACGAGTCGGTCGAGGTGGGCGGCACGGAACTCACCATCTACGACAACGTCGACCCGAAGACCGGCGAGACGGTCTGGAGCGACCTCTGCCGAGGCCCGCACCTGCCGAACACCCGGATGATCGGCAACGGTTTCGCGCTCACCCGCCTGGCCGCCGCCTACTGGCGCGGGTCGGAGAAGAACCCGCAGCTGCAGCGCATCTACGGCACCGCCTGGCCCTCGAAAGACGAGTTGCGCGCCCACCAGGCACGCCTCGAGGAGGCCGCCAAGCGCGACCACCGCCGCATCGGTGCCGAGCTCGACCTGTTCTCGTTCCCCGAGGAGATCGGATCGGGTCTCGCGGTGTTCCACCCCAAGGGCGGAATCATCCGCCAGGAGCTCGAGAACTACTCGCGGAAGCGGCACATCGAGGCAGGGTACGACTTCGTCAATACCCCGCACATCACCAAGGCGAACCTCTTCATGACCAGCGGCCACCTGCAGTGGTACGCCGACGGGATGTTCCCGCCGATGCACCTCGATGAGGAGCGCGACGCCGACGGCAACATCACCCGCCAGGGCCAGGACTACTACCTGAAGCCGATGAACTGCCCGTACCACAACCTCATCTTCCGGGCGCGGGGTCGAAGCTACCGCGAGCTCCCGCTCCGCATGTTCGAGTTCGGCTCCGTGTACCGCTACGAGAAGAGCGGCACGCTGCAGGGTCTCACCCGCGTGCGCGGCATGACGCAGGACGACGCGCACATCTACGTCACCCCCGAGCTCGTGAAGCCCGAGCTCACGTCGACGCTGCAGTTCGTGCTCGACCTGCTGAAGGACTACGGCCTCGACGACTTCTACCTCGAGCTCTCGACCCGCGACGCCACGAACCCGAAGTTCATCGGGGCCGACGACCTCTGGGAGAGCGCGACGGAGACCCTCCGCGAGGTCGCGCTCGAGTCGGGCCTCGAACTCGTACCCGATCCCGGCGGAGCGGCGTTCTACGGCCCGAAGATCTCGGTGCAGGCCCGCGATGCGATCGGCCGCACCTGGCAGATGTCGACCATCCAGCTCGACTTCAACCAGCCCGAGCGCTTCGAGCTGGAGTACACCGCCAGCGACGGCACCCGCCAGCAGCCGATCATGATCCACCGTGCCCTGTTCGGGTCGATCGAGCGCTTCTTCGCCATCCTCACCGAGCACTACGCCGGAGCGTTCCCCGTCTGGCTCTCGCCCGTGCAGGTGGTGGGTATCCCGATCGCCGAACAGTACGAGGAGTACCTAGGCGAGGTCATCCATCAGCTGAAGCTGAAGGGTGTGCGGGCCAAGCTCGACCGCTCGGACGACAGGATGCAGAAGAAGATCCGCACCCACACGAAAGAGAAAGTGCCCTTCCTGCTGATCGTCGGTGAGGATGACCGGGCGGCCGGCACCGTCAGCTTCCGGTTCCGCGACGGCAGCCAGGAGAACGCCGTGCCCATCGCCGACGCGGTGGACCGCATCGTGGCGGCGATCGAGAACAAGGTGCAGGTCACCACGGCCGGGGAGGCCTGATGCCAGGCGGCGACGACGTGCCCGTCGATTTCGACGGCGTCGAGATCACGGATTCGAGCACGATGGCCGGCGTGCCCGACGAGTTCCAGCGTCTCTGGACCCCGCACCGCATGGTCTACATCCAGAACGGCACCCAGCCGGGCGAGGCGGAGTGCCCGTTCTGCATCGCTCCGACTCTGGATGACGAACAGTCGCTGATCGTCGCCCGGGGCACGCACGCGTATGTGTTGCTCAACCTCTTCCCGTACAACAGCGGTCACCTGCTGGTCTGTCCCTACCGCCACATCCCGCTCTACGACGAGGCGAGCACGGAGGAGACCGCGGAGATCGCGAGCCTCACCCAGACGGCGATGCGGGTGCTCCGCACGGTGTCGCGGTGCGACGGCTTCAACCTCGGCATGAACCAGGGCCGCATCGCCGGGGCCGGCATCGCCGACCATTTGCACCAGCACATCGTTCCGCGGTGGGCGACCGACGCGAACTTCTTCCCGATCATCGCCAAGACCAAGGCGCTGCCCCAACTCCTTGGAGAGGTACGCGCGGCCGTCGCCGCGGCGTGGCCGACAGCCTGACAGGCGACCATAGATTCTACTCTGTGTAGAACTCGTGTGACACCGGCCGGACGGACTGTCTGTGCCCGAATAGAATAGAAGCATTATGACTGACTCCTCCTCGTCCTCTGTCGGCAGCGACCGCGTCAAACGCGGACTCGCGGAAATGCTGAAGGGCGGCGTCATCATGGACGTCGTGAACGCCGACCAGGCGCGCATCGCCGAAGATGCCGGTGCCGTGGCCGTGATGGCCCTCGAGCGTGTGCCCGCCGACATCCGTTCCCAGGGCGGCGTGGCCCGCACCAGTGACCCCGACCTGATCGAGGGCATCCAGAAGGCCGTCTCGATTCCCGTGATGGCGAAGGCGCGCATCGGGCACTTCGTCGAGGCGCAGATCCTCCAGGCACTCGATGTGGACTACATCGACGAGTCCGAGGTGCTCTCGCCCGCGGACTACGTGAACCACATCGACAAGTGGAACTTCACGATCCCCTTCGTCTGCGGTGCCACCAACCTCGGTGAGGCGCTCCGCCGCATCAACGAGGGTGCGGCGATGATCCGGTCGAAGGGCGAGGCCGGCACGGGCGACGTCTCGGAGGCCACGAAGCACATCCGCAAGATCCTCGGCGAAGTGCGTGCCCTGACCGCGCTCGCCCCCGACGAGCTCTACGTTGCCGCGAAGGAGCTCCAGGCTCCGTACGCACTGGTCGCGGAGATCGCGTCGACCGGCAAGCTCCCCGTCGTGCTGTTCACCGCTGGTGGTGTCGCGACGCCGGCCGATGCAGCCATGATGATGCAGCTCGGCGCCGATGGCGTCTTCGTCGGATCCGGCGTGTTCAAGTCGGGCGACCCGGCCAAGCGTGCCGCCGCGATCGTGAAGGCGACCACGTTCTACGACGACCCCCAGGTCATCCTCGAAGCCTCCCGCGGCCTTGGCGAGGCAATGGTCGGCATCAACGTGAGCGACATCCCCGCGCCCCACCGCCTCGCGGAACGTGGCTGGTAGCCCGGTCGCCGACTCGCCCGCAGTGCGCCCGGGGCCCGGCCCCGTCGGCGTGCTGGCCCTGCAGGGTGACTACCGCGAGCATGCCGCGGTGCTGGAGTCCTTCGGGGCCGAGGTCATCACGGTACGCCGCCCCGAAGAACTCGCCCGCGTATCCGGGCTGGTCATTCCCGGCGGCGAATCGAGCGTGATGGACAAGCTGTCCCGGATGTTCGGGCTCGCCGGGCCCCTGAAGCAGGCGATCGCAGCCGGACTCCCGGTCTACGGCACCTGCGCTGGGCTGATCATGCTTGCCGACCGGATGATCGACGGTATCGCCGGGCAGCAGAGCCTCGGCGGGCTCGACATCGCCGTGCGTCGGAACGCCTTCGGGCGCCAGCGTGAGTCGTTCGAGGTCGACGTGCACGTTCCAGAGCTCGGCGACCCGCCTGTGCACGCGGTCTTCATCCGCGCGCCCGTGGTCGAGGAGGTGGGGGAGCGGGCATCCGTTCTGGCCGCTCTCAGCGACGGGCGAGTGATCGCCGTCGAGCAGGGCAACCTTCTCGGCACCTCGTTCCACCCCGAGATGACGTCCGACTTCCGCTTCCATCGACGTTTCCACAATCGGGTTCTCGAGGTCGGTTTCCACAGTTAGGCCTGTTCTCCACGGCACCGGGAGCTGCCGTGTTTTAGACTGGGTGAGAATTTTTTAGGAGAGCACTGTGTCAGGACATTCCAAGTGGGCGACCACCAAGCACCAGAAGGCCGTCACTGACGCCCGGCGGGCGAAGTCGTTCGCGAAGCTGATCAAGAACATCGAAGTCGCTGCGCGCCAGGGCGGTGCAGACCTGTCGGGCAACCCGACGCTGGTCGATGCCATCCAGAAGGCGAAGAAGACCTCTGTGCCGAAGGACCTCATCGACCGGGCCGTCAAGCGCGGTGCGGGCATCGGCAGTGAAGCGGTCGACTACCAGACCATCATCTACGAGGGCTACGGTCCGAACGGCGTGGCCATGCTCATCGAGTGCCTCACCGAGAACAAGAACCGCGCGGCCGCCGACGTGCGCACGGTGATGACCCGCAACGGCGGCACGATGGGCGATCCCGGCAGCGTGGCCTACAACTTCCACCGCAAGGGTGTCATCACGGTCGCGCACACCGACGGTCTGAGCGAAGACGACGTACTCGTCGCTGTGATGGACGCGGGGGCCGAGGAGGTCATCGACCACGGGCAGTCTTTCGAGGTGCTCACCGAGGCATCCGACCTGGTGGCGAACCGCACCGCCCTGCAGGAGGCCGGAATCGACTACGAATCGGCAGACATCGAGTTCGTGCCGAGCCTGAAGGTCGAAGTGGACGCCGACACGGCACGCAAGGTGTTCAAGCTGATCGATGCGCTGGAAGACAATGATGATGTGCAGAACGTCTACAGCAACTTCGACCTGACCTCCGACGTGCGCGCCGAGCTCGAGAACGACTAGCGACAGACGGCCGTGCGGATCCTCGGGATCGATCCCGGCCTGACACGCTGCGGCGTGGGAATCGTCGATGTGTCCGAGAGCCGGCGCGCGACGCTCGTGCATGTCACGGTCATCCGCACGGCACCCGGAACGCTCCACGAGAGTCGGCTGCTGGCCATCAGCACGGCCATGGACTCCCTGCTCGACGAGTACCGGCCCGCCCGGGTGGCTCTCGAGCGGGTCTTCGCCGACACCAACGTCAGTACGGTGATGGGCACGGCGCAGGTGAGCGGTATCGCCATGGTCGCCGCAGCCCGTCGCGGGCTTCCTGTCGGCATGCACACCCCGACCGAGGTGAAAGCGGCGGTCACCGGGTACGGCCAGGCCGACAAGAAGCAGGTCGGCGCGATGGTGGCGAAGATCCTGCGCCTCGAAGCTGTGCCGAAGCCGGCGGATGCCGCCGACGCCCTCGCCCTGGCGATTTGCCACGCGTGGCGGTCGCCCCTCGGGGCACTGGCCTCGGGAACGCCCCCCGCCGCGGGTGACCTGCACGGCGGTGCCTCCCCCCGAACCGCCGCCGGTTCCGGGGGAGTGCGCGCCCTCACCGGTGCCCAGGCCGCCTGGTTCGCCGCCGAGCAGGCCGCGAAGGCCGCCAGCCCCGAACGGCGCGGGCTCCGCCGCTGAGCCCGGTACCGTGCCCTGCCGAGTGTCGCAGGTTCGAAAGTGTGTACGAGTAATAGGCTGGGGCCGTGATATCCAGTCTTCGTGGCACCGTGCTCCAGGCGGTCGGCTCCTCCGTCGTGATCGAGGTCGGCGGCGTCGGCTTCGCCGTGCAGGTGACGCCCGCGCATGCTCTCTCGCTCCGGGTCGGGCAGGAGGCGTTCGTGCTCACGACGATGATCGTGCGGGAGGATTCGCTCTCGCTCTTCGGTTTCGCCGACCCGGAGTCGCTCGAGATCTTCTCCCTGCTCGTCGCGGTCACCGGGGTCGGCCCGAAGTCGGCTCTCGGCGTGCTCGCCGCGCTGGCTCCTGCGGAGATCGCCCGGGCCGTCACGAACGACGACGACTCGGTCTTCCGCAGGGTCTCGGGCATCGGGCCGAAGACCGCCAAACTCATCGTCGTGTCGCTGACCGGGAAGGTGTCTGCCCTGAGCGTTGCGACGAGCGCAGCACACGTGCCGTCGTTCGTCGGGGCGACGTCGATCCACGACGACGTGCTGGTCGCGCTGGTCGGCCTGGGCTGGAATGAGCGGAACGCCTCCGAGGCTCTCGACCGGGTGGTCGCCGTAGCGAACGACGACGTCGACACGATGAGCGTGCAGTCGCTGCTCCGCCTCGCCCTCACCGAACTCGGCCCGCGCCAGGGTTCGGCGGGCCCGCGATGAGCGCGGAGGGAAGGAACGCCGACGAACTGCTGCAGCCGGAGCTCGGCTCCGAAGCGGAGGTCGCGTTCGAGGGCGCGCTCCGCCCCAAGAGCCTCGCCGAGTTCGTGGGTCAACAGCGGGTGCGCGGACAGTTGCAGCTGCTTCTGGATGCTGCGACCATCCAGAACCGCACCCCCGACCACATCCTGCTGGCCGGCCCGCCCGGTCTCGGCAAGACCACCCTCGCGATGATCGTCGCCCACGAGAGCGGGCGGCCCCTCCGGATGTCGAGCGGACCGGCCATCCAGCATGCGGGTGACCTCGCCGCCGTGCTGTCGTCGCTGGTGCCGGGCGAGGTCCTGTTCGTCGATGAGATCCACCGGATGGCGAGGTCGGCCGAAGAGCTGCTGTACCTCGCGATGGAGGACTTCCGCATCGACATCATGGTGGGAAAGGGTGCCGGGGCGACATCCATCCCGCTCGACCTGGCCCCGTTCACGCTCGTGGGAGCAACGACCCGTTCCGGTCTGCTTCCGAATCCGCTCCGCGACAGGTTCGGTTTCACCGCCCACCTCGAGTTCTACGACCCGGAAGAACTCGTGCACGTGCTGCGGCGAGCAGCGGTGATGCTCGAGCTGTCGATCGAGGAGTCGGCGCTGATCGAGATCGCCGGCCGATCGCGGGGAACACCCCGGATCGCGAACCGACTGCTCCGCCGGGTGCGCGACTATGCGCTGGTGCACGGGGGAGAGGCGACCCGCGCAGTCGTGCGGTCGGCGCTCGAACTCTACGATGTCGACGAGCGCGGTCTCGACCGGCTCGACCGCGCGGTCATGATGATCCTCCTCACCCGGTTCAACGGCGGGCCCGTGGGCCTCAACACCCTCGCGGTCAGCGTCGGTGAGGAGTCGGAGACCATCGAGTCGGTGGTCGAACCGTTCCTGGTGCGGATCGGGTTGATCGTGCGCACGCCGCGCGGGCGAGTGGCGACCCGCGAGGGCTGGCAGCACTTCGGTCTCACACCCCAGGCCGACACCTCGCCGGGCCGCAGCCAGCCCCTCTTCGGCGATGATCTATAATTCAAGCTGGCGCTCAGCCCCGATCAGTACACTGGGGCCGTCAATCCCCCCCCACCTCTTGGAAGGCTCTCCCTTTTACATGGATCCGTTGAATCTGGTCATCCTGGCCGTCCTGGCCGTTCTCATCATCTTCATGGTGCGGAACAGCCGCAAACGCAAGCGTGAGACCGAAGAGCTGAGCCAGAAGATCATCGAGGGCGCCTACGTGATGACGAACTTCGGCGTGTACGGCACGATCCTCTCGATCGATGCCGAGAACAACCAGATCTTCCTCGAGTCGACCCCCGGCACGGTGCTGAAGGTGCACCGCCAGACGGTGACCCGCGTCGTGCCGACCGAGGACGCCGTCGCCATCGACGACGCCGAGACGTCGGGCGCTCAGGGCGAGCCCGAGTTCGGTGAGCGTGTGAGCCCGTCGCTCGAGAAGACCTCGACCGATGACGGTACGATTCTGAACGGGGTTCCCCTCGACGAGAACGGCAATCCGCGTAAGTCGGCTGAGTAACACCCAACCGTTCACGAGTTCGCGGCACGCTGTCTGCGCGGGCGCACGATCATCCCGGCACGCATGCCGTATGATCGTGCGTCGGCAGCACTCTGCCGCGGGGGCGTTATAGAAAGCTGAGTTTCGCAGGTGGCAAAATCTACTGCCGTCAAGAGGGCCAGACGCACACTGGTGTGGCTCCTTGTCATCTTCATCGCCCTCGCCGGCGTCAACACCGCCGGTGCCATCTGGGGCGGGGGCACGTTCACCCCGAAACTCGCACTCGACCTCGAGGGCGGCACCGAGATCATCCTCGCCCCGAAGACCGGGGGAGCGGCCGTCTCAGACGAGCAGGTCTCGCAGGCCGTGGCGATCATCCGCCAGCGGGTCGACGCCAGTGGCGTCTCCGAGGCGCAGATCTCCACGCAGGGCGGCCAGAACATCGTCGTATCGATTCCCGGCACCCCGGATGACGCGACGCTCGCCCGCATCGAGGCCTCCGCGAAGCTCGACTTCCGTGCCGTGCTGGTGGCGACGACGGCCGACGTGCCCACCACCACGCCGACGCCGGGCCTCGATGCGACACCGACCGTCGCTCCGACCAACGCCAGCGACCTGAATTACATCACGCCGGCCCTGACGGACCAGTTCCTGAACATCGACTGCACCTCGACGGCAGCCACGGATGCGGGTCAGGCTCCGGCCGACCAGCCCCTCGTGGCCTGCGGCGAAGATGGAGCGAAGTACATCCTCGGCCCCGTCGAGGTTGCGGGAGACACCATCTCCAATGCGACGAGTGGTGTCGCCCAGACGAGTTCAGGCGCCTCCACCGGCCAGTACGTCGTCAACATCTTCTTCAACGACCAGGGCACGACGGAGTTCGCGAGCGTCACGACCCGCCTGTCCGGCCTCACCGGAGCGCAGAACCAGTTCGCGATCGTGCTCGACGGCAAGGTCATCTCGGCCCCCCGCACCCTCGCCGTGATCACCAACGGCCAGCCGCAGATCTCCGGCAACTTCGATGCAGCGTCATCGAAGACCCTCGCCGACCAGCTGAAGTTCGGTGCGCTGCCGATCAGCTTCACGGTGCAGAGCCAGAACACGATCTCGGCGACCCTCGGCTCGACCCAGCTCATCAGCGGCCTGATCGCCGGCCTCATCGGACTCATCCTGGTGGTGCTCTACTCGATTGCGCAGTACCGGGTGCTCGGAGCCGTCACGATCGCCTCTCTCGTGGTCGCCGCGGCGGCCACCTACTTGGTCGTCGATCTCCTCTCCTGGCGCGCGGGCTACCGCCTGTCCCTCGCCGGGGTGGCAGGTCTCATCGTGGCCATCGGTATCACCGCGGACTCGTTCATCGTCTACTTCGAACGAATACGAGACGAACTGCGCGACGGCAGAGGTCTCGAATCATCCGTGCAGGCGGGCTGGAAGCGGGCGATCCGCACCATCTTCGCCTCGGACATCATCAACCTGATGGCAGCCGTGGTGCTCTACATCGTGGCGGTCGGCAGCGTGAAGGGCTTCGCTCTCACCCTCGGGCTGACGACGATCATCGACATCGTGGTCGTCATGATGTTCACCCACCCGGTGATGACGCTGCTCGCGGAACTCCCCTACTTCCGCGACGGGCACAAGACGAGTGGGCTCGATCCGCGTCAGCTCGGCGCGGTCTATCGCGGGCGGGCACAGTTCAAGACGCCGACCGCCGCGGTTCCCCGTTCCAAGCAGGAGTCGGCCAGCCGTGAGGCTGCCCGGCGCCAGACCATCGCCGAACGGAAGGCCGCCGGTTCGACCACACTGGTGATCGATCCACCTGTCGAGGCGGAAACGCCCAGCACCAGCACGGACGCCTCGAACAAGGCCACGGGCACCTCCAGCCAGAGCAAGGGAAAGAAGCGCTGATGGCCTCGTTCAGTGATCTAGGAAACGACCTCTACACCGGAAAGCGTTCCGTCGACATCGTCGGGCGACGGAAGCTCTGGTACGCCATCGCGATCGCGCTGATCGTCATCTCGGCCGTGGGCCCGTTCCTCCGGGGCGGCTTCGTGTTCGGGATCGAGTTCAGCGGCGGGTCGCAGTTCTCGATCTCCCAGGTCTCGGATGCCTCGCAGCAGGCCGGTATCGATGCAGTGAAGTCGGTCGACCCCGCCGTCGTCCCCCTCGTCTCGACTCTCGGCCAGAGCGGCATCCGCATCCAGACCGACCAGCTCGACGATGCCGAGAGCAGCAAGGTGCGTGACGCCCTGGCGACCGCCTACAACGTGCAGCCGTCGGATGTGACGATCAACTTCATCGGCCCGACCTGGGGTGCGGACATCACCGGCCAGGCGATCCGGGGCCTCCTGATCTTCATCGCCCTCGCCGCCGTCTTCATGGCGATCTACTTCAGAACGTGGAAGATCGCCCTCTCCGCGATGATCGCCCTTCTGCACGACCTGGTGATCACCGCGGGCATCTACGGAATCACGGGGTTCGAGATCACGCCGGCCGCGGTGATCGGATTCCTCACCATTCTCGGATATTCGCTGTACGACACCGTGGTGGTGTTCGACAAGATCCGGGAGAACACCGTCGAGTGGGGCGAGAAGTCCACCCGTACCTTCGGCGAGACCGTGAACCTCGCGGTCAACCAGACGTTGGTGCGCTCCATCAACACCTCGGTGGTCGCGATGCTGCCCGTTGCCTCCATCCTCGTGATCGGTGCCTTCGTGCTGGGAGCGGGAACCCTGCGGGACATCTCCCTCGCGCTCCTCATCGGTATCTTCGTGGGCACCTACTCCACGATCTTCATCGCCGCGCCTCTCTACGCCCAGTTCCGGCAGGGCGAGCCGAAGGTGAAGAAGATCGACCAGCGGGTGCTGAGCCAGCGCGCCAACCGCGACAGGACCGTCGAGGCCGCACCGGCGGATCAGCTCAAAGCGTAGAGCGGCTGAGCAGCGCGGGCTTCGTGGGATAATGGTTGCGGAGGCCCCTTCATGACCGAAACCACTGCGCCGACAAACGCGTCGCTGCGGCGGCTCGTTCCACGCCTCTTCTCCCGCGCCCAGCCTGCTGGCGCAGTCGACACGCTGATCCGCACGGTTCGGGCGAATCATCCGAAGGCCGACCTCAGCATCATCGAGCGGGCCTACACGGTCGCAGAACGCGCACACGACGGGCAGAAGCGTCGGAGCGGGGAGCCGTACATCACGCACCCCGTCGCGGTGGCCCAGATCCTCGCCGAGCTGGGTATCGGCACGAAGACCATCGCTGCGGCCCTCCTTCACGACACCGTCGAAGACACGGCGTACTCGCTCGACGAGCTTCGCGCGGAGTTCGGCGACGAGGTGGCCATGCTCGTCGATGGCGTGACCAAGCTCGACAAGGTCAAGTACGGCGAGAGCGCGCAGGCCGAGACGGTGCGAAAGATGATCGTCGCGATGTCGAAGGACATCCGGGTGCTGATCATCAAGCTCGCCGACCGGCTGCACAATGCACGCACCTGGGGCTTCGTCTCGCCCGAGTCCTCCACGCGGAAGGCGCAGGAGACGCTCGAGATCTACGCGCCCCTCGCCCACCGGCTGGGCATCCAGGCGATCAAGTGGGAGCTCGAAGACCTGTCGTTCGCCGTGCTGTCGCCGAAACTCTACGTCGAGATCGAGAATCTGGTGCGGCAGCGCACCCCGCAGCGTGAAGAATATGTGCAGCAGGTCATCGACATGGTCAGCGACGACCTGAAGACGTCGAAGATCCGGGGCAAGGTCGCCGGCCGGCCCAAGCAGTACTACTCGATCTACCAGAAGATGATCGTGCGCGGCCGCGAGTTCGACGAGATCTACGACCTCGTGGGCATCCGTGTGCTGGTGAACTCGGTGCGGGACTGTTACGCGGTGCTCGGTTCGATCCACGCCCGCTGGACGCCGATGCCGGGCCGTTTCAAGGACTACATCGCCACCCCGAAGTTCAACCTCTACCAGTCCCTGCACACCACGGTCGTCGGGCCCGGCGGCCGTGCTGTCGAGATCCAGATCCGCACCAACGAGATGCACCAGCGTGCCGAGTTCGGTGTCGCCGCCCACTGGAAGTACAAGGAGCGCATGAATGCCGGCCGCGCCGGCACGTCGGACGACCGTGGTGACACGGACATGGCGTGGCTCGCCCGCATCTCCGACTGGCAGGCGGAGACGGTCGACCCGGGAGAGTTCCTCGACTCGCTCCGCTTCGAGATCGGCGCCAAAGAGGTCTACGTCTTCACGCCGAAGGGCCGGGTGATCGGTCTGCCGGCCGGCGCCACCCCGGTGGACTTCGCCTACGCTGTGCACACCGAGGTCGGCCACCGCACGATGGGCGCGAAGGTCAACGGTCGCCTGGTGCCGCTGGAGAGCAGCCTGACGACCGGAGACGTGGTCGAGGTCTTCACCTCGAAGAATCCCGACTCGGGCCCGAGCCAGGACTGGCTCTCGTTCGTGCAGAGCCCCCGGGCGCGCAACAAGATCCGCCAGTGGTTCACGAAGGAACGCCGCGACGAAGCGATCGAACAGGGTCGGGACTCGATTGCCCGTGCGATGCGCAAGCAGAACCTCCCCCTGCAGAAACTGATGAGCCAGGACTCGTTCACCGAGGTCGCCTCCCAGCTGAGCTACAACAACGTCGAAGCGCTGTACGCGGCCATCGGCGAGGGGCACGTCTCCACGCAGTCGGTCATCGAGAAGGTGCTGCAGTCGCTTCAGACAGAGGTCGAGAGCGACGACAGCGAGATCGACGTCGGCGTCGGACGACGACCGCGATCGACGCACAGCGAGTCCGGTGTGCTCGTGCGCGGCGCTCCCGACATCCTTGTGAAGCTCGCGAAGTGCTGCACCCCCGTGCCGGGCGACGAGATCGTGGGCTTCGTCACCCGCGGCGCCGGAGTCTCGGTTCACCAGTCCGACTGCCACAACGTGAAGTCGCTGCTGATGGAGCCCGAGCGGATGATCGAGGTCGACTGGGCACCCTCCTCGAAGAGTGTCTTCCTGGTTCAGATCCAGGTCGAGGCTCTCGATCGTTCGGGCCTGCTCTCCGACGTCACCCGCGTTCTGTCGGAGCACCACGTCAACATCCTCTCGGCGACCGTCAGCACGTCCCGTGACCGCCTGGCGATCAGCCGCTTCGTCTTCGAGATGGGCGACACCACCCATCTCGACCGGGTGCTGAATGCTGTTCGGCGGATCGATGCCGTGTACGACGTCTACCGGGTCAGCGGCGGCTGAGCCGCCAGCGCTTCAGTCGGCCATCGCCTCAGCCAACCAGCGCCTCAGTCGGCCAGCGCCTCAGTCGGCCAGCGCCTCAGTGAGCCGCACCATGGCACGTCTCTTGTTCGGCATGCTGCGGCACCTGTCGAGCATCGCCGTCGCCTCGGGAAGTGTCACATGCGAGGCGACCAGGATCTCTCTCAGTCGGCCGCGCTCGACATCGTCGACCCGCGGCAGTGACCGCGCGAGGTCGACCGCTGTTCGGAGCAGCGATGTCACGGGCACGCCGTAACGCGTGACGATGTCGTCTTCTGCGAGCACCACCTCGCGCACCTGCAGTCGGACGGAGCCGGGCACCCGGCGACCGACACCCGCATGCACGCAGGCCTGGTGTCGAAGCGGTGGGTAGGGCCGGAAACCGTAGGCCCACAACGCGCTCTGCCGCTCGACGATCGCCGATTCGGGAAGCAGGGGAGCTAAAGCCCGGAGCCTCAGCTCCACCGTCGACGGACAGTCGAGCGGAGCGAACCCGGCATCGACGGCAGTCAGTTCACCGTCGAGTCGTGCGGCGTGGAGTTCGGCGATGCTGAAGTCGGCGGAGGGGAAGAGGAGATCGGGGAGGAGTCGAGGCATGGATCCATCGTGCCGCCCCAGCGACGCACGAACAGGCCCGGAAGCCGCATCTGTGGAGAACCCGGCATCGCACGCTCCTGTGGGGGAGCGGGCGATGCCGGGTGTCGGGGGTTCGACGGGGAGACGCTTCCGGTGGATCAGCTCGACGCGATCACGCCGGGCGGCCTAACCCAGTGCGTCGAGCCAGACCTTCCGGGCATCCAGAGCCTCTTGCAGCTCCGTCACCTTCGCCGCGTCCCCGGCAGCCTTCGCCGCGTCGATCTCGCCCTGAAGCTTCGCGATCGCGTCGGTCAGCTGGCCGGCGAGGCCTTCGGCGCGGGCCTTCTTCTCGGGGTTGTTCTTCTGCCAGAAGTCGTCGTCCAGCTTGCGGACGGCTGCCTCGACCTTGCGGAGACGCTCGTCGACGGCCCGGACCTGGTCGCGCGGGACCTTGCCGATCTCGTCCCAGCGACGCTGGATCGAGGTGAGACGTTCCCGGGCGACAGTACGGTCGGTCTCGGTGAGGAGCGGCTCGGCCTCGGTCAGCAGGTCGAGTTTCAGCGTCAAGTTTCCCGCGAACTCCTCGTCGTCTTTCGCGACGACCTCGGTGCGGGCGGCGTAGATGAGGTCGCCCGCGGCCTTGAACTTGTCCCACAGGGTGTCGTCGACGCGCTTTCCGGCGCGGCCCGCGTTCTTCCACTCCGTCAGGAGGTCGCGATAGGCGTTGACGGCGTCGGCGCCCTTCGGGATCAGGGCCTCAGCTCGTTCGACGAGCTGCTGCTTCTTCGTGCGGGCGTCGCGGTGAGTGCTGTCGAGCTCGGCGAAGAACGCCTTGCGATGCCCCTCGACGATCGTGCGGGCGTCGCGGAACCGCTTCCACAGTTCACCGGCCTCGGTGCGGGGGAGCCGCGGCCCCTCCTGCTGGTGCTTCTGCCAGCGAGCGAACATGTCGTCGAGGCGGGCTGTGACCTGCTTCCACTGCGCCTTGGCGGGGTCTTCGGCGGCAAGGGCCTCGACCTCCTCGACGATCGCCGTGCGCACGGCGATGGCGTCGGTCAGCTGCGCCTTGGATTCCTCGTTCTGCTTCTCGGTGAGCGACGAGACGACCTCGGTGAGAGCATCCACCCGCCGCTTCAGCGAGGCGAGGTCACCGATCGCATTGGCCGTCTCGATGGCACTGGAGAGGGATGACACGGCCTTACTCACATCGGAGGCGGACGCGCCACGCTTCACCCGCTGTTCGAGCAGGGTCACCTGGCCGGCGAGGTCGGTGTACTTGCGCTCGAAATAGGCGAGCGCCTCCTCGGGTGTGCCGTCGGGAAACTGGCCGACGACACGCTCTCCGGACGGCTCGCGAAGATAGACCGTTCCGGTCTCGTCAACGCGGCCCCAGGGCTGTTGGTCACTACTCATCACGAAATTCACCCTACTGCACGGTGACGTTACTGCACGGTGACGTCGGTGATAGTGGTCGGAACGGCCGGGGTCTCCGTACCGCCCGTCACGCCTGCCGCGATGACGCCGCTCTGCAGCTGGTCGAGCCCACCGGTGATCCGGCCGAGCACGGTGTAGCCACCGGCGGTGTCCGACGGGATGGTGGAGTCGGCGTAGACGATGAAGAACTGGCTGCCGTTGCTGTAGCCGTTGTTGCCCTGCCGCGCCATGGCGAGCGTGCCGGCGGGGTAGACATTGTCGGCCGGGGCGTTCTCGACGGGACCGTAGGAGTAGCCGGGACCGCCGCTGCCGTCGCCGTTCGGGTCGCCGCACTGCAGCACGAAGATGCCGGTGGTGGTCAGCCGGTGGCAGGTGAGGCCGGTGTAGAACCCGGCCTGCACGAGGGAGATGAACGAGGAGACGGCCTGCGGGGCTGCGACACCGTCGAGGGAGAGCGCGAGCGGGATCTCGTTGATCGTCATCGTGCCGGTCCAGTCGCGGCCCTCGGCCACGGAGGTCGGCGGCACGTCACCGGTGTTCTCCGTCGAACTCGGAGAGGCCGACGGGGATGCCGTGGGCTCAGGGGTTGCCGAGGAGGACGGTGAGGGCACGGGAGCGCCGGGGCCACCGGAGAAGTAGAAGACCTGCACGACGATTGCGACGATGACCACGACGATGACGACGATCACCGAGACGAGGTTGTCGCGGCGTCGCCTCGTCACCTGCGACGCATGCACGGTCTGCCGGGCCTGGTAGTTGCGGAGCCGCTGCTTCGACTCCCGTGCTTCACGCTCAGAATTGCTCGGTGCCACGAATCCTCCGTCAACGACTGTTCTGGCGCCGAAGAAGCGACAGACCCCCCGAGAACTTTACGGTGAATCCTCCACGGAGCTCAAAAGCACCGGCAGAATCGCGGTGTCGGTGGGTCGGACTACCCTGAGGGAATGGTCTCGACACAGCAGGGGCTCCACTCGGGAGCCGTTCCTCTCGCTGTCCGCATGCGCCCGCGGAGCCTCGACGAGGTCGCCGGCCAGAAGCACCTGCTCCGGCCCGGTTCACCCCTGGTCAACCTCGCCTCAGACACGGGCGGTACGCAGGGGTCGGTGTCGATCATCCTGTGGGGCCCGCCCGGTACGGGCAAGACCACGCTGGCCCAGGCCATCGCCCACAGCTCGAACCGCAAGTTCGTGGAGCTCTCTGCCGTGACGGCGGGGGTCCGCGATGTGCGGCAGGTGATGGAGGAGGCGTTCACCAGCCGCGACCTCTACGGCGTCTCGACGGTGCTCTTCCTCGATGAGATCCACCGCTTCACGAAGGCCCAGCAGGATGCCCTGCTGCCCGGTGTCGAGAACGGCTGGGTCATCCTTGTGGCTGCGACCACCGAGAATCCGTCCTTCTCCGTGATCTCGCCGCTGCTCTCCCGTTCTCTCCTCCTCACGCTCGAGCCGCTCAGCGACGACGACCTGGGTCTGCTCGTCGACAGGGCGGTGGTGGATGCCCGGGGGCTCGCCGGGCGGGTCAGCCTGTCACCCGAGGGCAGGGCCACGATCATCCGTCTCGCGTCGGGAGACGCCCGGCGGGCACTGACGGCGCTGGAGGCGGCGGGTACCAGCGCACTGGCCGGCGTCGGCGATGCCGGCGGCGTGCCGGAGGTCACCGACGAGACCGTGGCCCAGGCTGTCGATCGCGCGCTGCTCCGCTACGACCGGAACGGTGACGAGCACTACGACGTGATCAGCGCGTTCATCAAGTCGGTACGTGGCTCCGACGTCGATGCTGCGATCCACTACCTGGCGCGGATGATCGAGGCGGGCGAGGATCCGCGGTTCATCGCGCGCCGCATCATCATCTCGGCAGCCGAAGACATCGGAATGGCCGACCCACAGGCGCTGGTCATCGCGACGGCTGCAGCCGATGCCGTGCAGTTCATCGGCATGCCGGAGGGGCGCATCCCGCTCGCCGAGGCGGTCGTCTACCTTGCGACCGCACCGAAGTCGAACGCGTCCCACCTCGCGATCGACAAGGCGATCGCCGACGTGCGGGCCGGAAAGATCGGCCGGGTGCCGAAACCTCTGCGGGACGCCCACTATCCGGGCGCGAAACGGCTCGGCCACGGCAAGGGCTACAAGTACCCGCACGACGCCGACCTCGGTGTGGTGACCCAGCAGTACCTGCCCGACGAGCTGAAGAGCACAGAGTACTACCGTCCGACGGAGCACGGCAACGAGCGGGACGTCGCGGCGCGGCTGGAGAAGATCCGCAGGATCACGCGCGGCTGAGCCACTCCCGGCTGCTCTGCTGTGGTAATCTTCTCAAGGCCTACTTCTGGGTGTCTTTAGCGCGGCTGCGAGAGACCCCCACCTCAGGAAAAGCGCGTTCTGTAGCCGAAGCGCCTGGTCCATCCCTCGATTTCCCCGGGCATCCATGTGCCCGAGGGTCAACAACTCAACCGTATTTACTTTTTGAAGGATGTTTGTGTCTACCAAGTCACGTACCCGCAGCAAGACCCGCCTTTCCCGGGCCCTCGGCATTCCGCTGACCCCGAAGGCCGCCAAGTACCTCGAGAAGCGTCCCTACGCTCCGGGTGAGCACGGCCGCACCAAGCGCAAGACCGACTCCGACTACGCGGTGCGTCTTCGCGAGAAGCAGCGCCTGCGCGCCCAGTACGGCATCCGCGAGGCCCAGCTGAAGATCGTCTTCCAGGAAGCCCGTCGCCAGGGTGGCCTGACCGGTGAGAACCTGGTCGAGCTGCTCGAGATGCGTCTCGACGCGCTCGTGCTCCGTGCCGGCTTCGCCCGCACCACGGCCCAGGCCCGCCAGCTGATCGTGCACCGCCACATCCTGGTCGACGGCGCCCGCGTGGACCGCCCGTCGTTCCGCGTCAAGCCCGGCCAGATGATCCACGTGCACGCCCGCTCGGAGGCCCTGCCCCCGTTCCAGGTCGCCGCAGCCGGTGGCCACGTCGACGTGCTGCCCAAGGTTCCGGGCTACCTGTCGGTCGAGATCGACAAGCTGCAGGCGCGCCTCGAGCGTCGCCCGAAGCGCGCAGAGGTCCCCGTGACCTGTGAAGTGCAGCTCGTCGTCGAGTACTACGCGGCCCGCTAGGCCCCGCTGTCATAACAGCTACGCTGAGGGCGGTCCACTTCCGAGTGGGCCGCCCTTTCGTGTTCCTCAAGTTGTAAGGAGTCGCCCATGTCGGGTGGAGACATCGCCGGGTTGATCGCTGCGGGAGTGTTCGCGGTACTGGTCGTGTTCCTCGCACTTCCCCTGATCAAGCTGGGCAAGGTCTTCGACGAGACCACCCTCGCGATCCGGGACGTCAGCAAGGGGATCACCCCGATCCTCGAGGAGACCACCGTCACCGTGCAGGAGGCGAACAAGCAACTCGCCCGTGTCGACTCGATCACCTCGAACGTCGCGGAGGTGACCGGCAACGTCAATTCGCTGGTCGCCCTCTTCGCCGCCTCCATCGGCGGCCCGCTGATCAAGATCGCTGGCTTCAGTGCGGCGGTGCGCGCGGCGATCCGGGGCGGTCGTGACGTGGCCGCCGACTCCTCCTCAGCCTCCTCCTCCACAGGAAGGACTTCGACGAAGAAGTCCACCGGAAGACGTGCCCGCAAATCGGATTACTGAGAGCCACTAAACTGGCCACAGCTTAAAATCGAACCCTCACGAAGGAGCCCGCCTTGAAGAAAGTCCTGTGGTTTGCAGCCGGAATCGCCGTCGGCGTGGTCGCTGCCCACCAGCTCAACCAGACGGCCCAGGGCAAGAAGTTCTTCGCCGAACTCGATGCGAAGATCAAAGACTTCTCCGGGGCCCTTTCGGATGGGTACCACGAGCGCGAGAACGAGCTGCGTGCCGCCATCGGCGACGCGGGAGACGCCGTGAAGAAGGCTGCACAGAAGTAGTGCAGACCGCAGACATCCGCCGTCGCTGGCTCGAGTTCTTCGGCGACCGCGGCCACACCGTCGTTCCCTCGGCCTCCCTGGTGAGCGACGACCCCACGCTGCTGTTCACCGTCGCAGGCATGGTGCCGTTCATCCCCTACATGTCGGGCCTGGTGCCGGCGCCGTTCCCGCGGGCGACGAGCGTGCAGAAGTGCATTCGTACCCTCGACATCGAAGAGGTCGGCAAGACCACCCGGCACGGCACGTTCTTCCAGATGAACGGCAACTTCTCGTTCGGCGACTACTTCAAAGAGACCGCCATCGAATATGCCTGGGAGCTCCTGACCACGAGTGAGGCCGACGGCGGGCTCGGCTTCGCCGAGAAAGACCTCTGGGTCACCGTCTACGAAGACGACGACGAAGCCATCGGCATGTGGAAGAAGACGGCGGGTCTTCCCGACCACCGTATCCAGCGACTCGGCAAAGAAGACAACTACTGGTCCACCGGCCAGCCGGGACCTGCGGGGCCCTGCTCGGAGATCTACTTCGACCGCGGACCCGCGTACGGCGCCGAAGGTGGCCCGATCGCCGACGAGAACCGCTACATCGAGATCTGGAACCTCGTGTTCATGCAGTACCTGATCGGGAATGTGAAGTCGAAGGTCGACTTCGACATCCTCGGCGAACTGCCGCGCAAGAACATCGACACCGGCATGGGCCTCGAACGTGTGGCGTTCATCAAGCAGAACGTCGAGAACCTCTACGAGATCGACCAGGTGCGCCCGGTGCTCGACCGGGCATCCGAACTCTCCGGTCGCCGCTACGGTGCCGACCATGAAGACGACGTGCGCATGCGCGTCGTCGCCGACCACGTGCGTTCCGCACTGATGCTGATGTCCGACGGCGTCACGCCCTCGAACGAGGGCCGCGGCTACGTGCTCCGGCGGCTGCTTCGCCGCACCGTCCGCAGCATGCGCCTGCTCGGGGTCGACCGCTCCACCTTCCCCGAGCTCTTCCCGGCCTCGCGTGACGCGATGGCCACGGCCTACCCGGAGGTCTCCGCCGACTACGAGCGCATCTCACGTACGGCCTACGCCGAGGAGGAAGCATTCCTCCGTACCCTCAGCGGAGGAACGACGATCCTCGACCTCGCGGTGCTGAAGACGAAGGAGCAGGGTGCCCCGGCCCTCGCGGGTGACACCGCCTTCCAGCTGCACGACACCTACGGCTTCCCGATCGACCTGACCGTCGAGATCGCCGAGGAGGCCGGCCTCGCCGTCGACCGCGGCGCGTTCGAACGCCTGATGACGGAGCAGAAGCAGCGCGCCAAAGCGGATGCGAAGTCGAAGAAGCTCGGCA
This sequence comes from Subtercola boreus, assembly GCF_006716115.1. Lineage (NCBI taxonomy): Bacteria > Bacillati > Actinomycetota > Actinomycetes > Micrococcales > Microbacteriaceae > Subtercola > Subtercola boreus. The sequence goes on from NZ_VFOO01000001.1 coordinate 1,124,113, forward strand.
ACGCCGACCTCAGTGCCTTCGCCGCCTTCCGCGCCCAGGGCGAGACCGTCTTCACCGGCTACACCGAACTCGAGACCGAGTCCCGCGTGCTCGGCCTGATCATCGACTCCCAGTCGGTCAACACCGCCGTCTCGGGCGAACTCGTCGAGGTGATCCTTGCCGAGACCAGCCTGTACGCCGAGTCCGGCGGCCAGGAGGCCGACTCCGGCACGATCGTCGGCGACGGCTTCGTGCTCGAAGTGCTCGACGTGCAGAAACCCGTCAAGGGCCTGGTCAGCCACCGCTCCCGGGTGACGAGCGGGCAGGTCGCTGTCGGCGACGCCGCCCGCAGTGTCGTCGCCAGCGACTGGCGGAAGGGCGCCACCCAGGCGCACTCTGCGACGCACATCGTGCACGCGGCCCTCCGCGAGATCCTCGGCAGCACGGCTCACCAGTCGGGGTCGTACAACAAGGCCGGGTACCTGCGCCTCGACTTCACCTGGAGCCAGCCGCTCTCGACCGAGACGAAGTCCGAGATCGAGGAGATCTCGAACACCGCGGTGCGGGCCGACTTCGAGGTGCTCACCCGCGAAATGGCTGTCGATGACGCGAAGGCGCTCGGTGCCATGGCCCTGTTCGGCGAGAAGTACGGCGACGTCGTCCGCATGGTGGAGATCGGCGGCCCGTGGTCGCGCGAACTCTGCGGCGGCACGCACGTCGTGCACACGTCGGAGATCGGTCTGATCAACCTGCTGGGCGAATCGTCGATCGGCTCGACCAACAGGCGCGTGGAGTCCCTCGTGGGGGCGGACGCCTTCCGCGAGTTCGCCACCGAGCGAGCGATCGTGTCCCAGTTGACCTCGTCGCTGAAGGCTCCGCGCGACGAGCTCACGAACCGCATCGCCGACCTCGTCGCCAACCTCAGGACGGCCGAGAAGAAGATCGCCGCCTACGAGACGAGTGCGCTGTCGTCCCGGGTCCCTGCCCTGGTGGAATCCGCTGAGCGGTTCGGCGGAGTCTCCGTCGTGACGGCGAACGTGGGCGAGCTCCGCTCGAGCGACGACCTCCGGATGCTCGTCACCAGCGTTCGCGAGAGGCTCGGCAGCGGGCCCGCCGTGGTGGCGCTGGCAGCCTCGGTCGCCGACAAGCCGGTGGTCATCGCAGCCACGAACGACGCCGCGCGGGCAGAGTCCCTGCGCGCCGGCGGCCTGGTGAAGATCGCCTCCTCCGTGCTCGGGGGCGGCGGCGGCGGCAAAGACGACCTGGCACAGGGCGGTGGAACGAAGGTCTCGGCCATCGACGATGCCCTGCTGGCCATCCGGTCGGCTGTGGGCGACGGGCGAGCGTGAGTCTGTCCGCCCTCGCGCCGACACGCCCTGCCTCATGAGGCAGGGCGTGCGACTCGGCATCGACGTCGGGAAGGCCAGGGTCGGTGTGGCGCGCTCCGACCTGCACGGCATCCTCGCCACGCCGGTGGAGACCGTCGCCCGCGCCCACACGGGCGAGGCCGATGTCGAACGCATCCTGGCGATCGCCGCGGAGGTCGGCGCCACGGAGTTCGTCGTCGGTCTGCCGCTGTCGATGTCGGGCGGCAGCACTCAGTCGACGGAGGATGCGAATTCGTTCGCCCTGCGACTCGCCCGCGCGGGCGAGCATCCGGTGCGCATGATCGACGAACGCCTGACAACGGTGTCCGCCCAGGCCGCCCTTCACCGAACAGGACGGGACACCAGGAACTCGCGTCCAGTGATTGACCAAGTAGCCGCCGTTATACTTCTGCAACACGCCCTCGACGTCGAGCGCTCCATGGGTAAACCCCCTGGGCTCCCGGTCGACCCGAACCAAGGATCACACCGTGACTGACCCCCAGCCACCCGAAAACCACCCCTTTGCCGAGTTCTTCCGCGAATCGCCCCCGAGCGACAGCCGACGAGCCGCGCGCCGCGAGCAGCACACCGCACGGTCGGGCCGCTCGGGCGGCCCTCGCAGACGCGGGCCTGTCCGTGTCATCGTGACGGTCGTCGTCGCCCTGGTCCTGGTCGGCGGACTCGCGACTGCCGCGACCGCGGTCATCCCCCCGCTCCTGCCGGGAATCGAGAAGGTGTTCGGCTCGAAGGACACCGGCGCCGACTATTCCGGTACCGGCACCGGGGAGAAGGTCGACTTCGTCATCAACGACGGTGACGTCGGTGAGATCATCGGAGACAATCTCGAGAGCCAGGGCATCGTCAAGTCCTCCGCGGCGTTCTACAACCTGCTGCTCACCCAGCCGAACCTCGTCTTCCAGCCGGGAACCTACACGCTGTCGAAGGAGATGAGTGCGCAGTCCGCTCTCACCGCCCTCGAAGACCCGGCCAACCATGTCACCGTGCAGGTGGTCATCCCTGAGGGCACTCTCGCGGCCGACGTGCTCACGACGCTCTCCACCGACACGGGTGTTCCCCTCACCGACCTGCAGGCCGAAGCGGCCAACTTCACCCAGTTCGGCATCGATGCCTCCGCACCGAACATCGAGGGCTACCTCTTCCCCGCGACCTACACCTTCGAGCCGAACACCTCGGCGAAGGCGCTGCTCCAGACCATGGTCGACCGCACCTTTCAGTCCCTCGACACGGCCGGTGTGCCTGCCGCCGACCGGGAGAGGATCCTGACGCTCGCCTCCGTCGTGCAGAAAGAGGCTCGCCTGACGCCGGACTTCTACAAGGTGGCCCGGGTGTTCACGAACCGCATTGCCGACGACATGCCCCTGCAGTCCGACGCGACGGTCGCCTACGGCACCGGCGAGAAGCGAGTCGACACGACGGATGCCGAACGGAACGACGAGTCGAATCCGTACAACACCTACGCCCGCACCGGGCTCCCGGCCGGACCGATCTCGAACCCCGGCGACACGGCCATCGACGCGGCCATGCACCCGGCGGACGGCACCTGGCTCTACTTCGTGACGATCAACCTCGACACCGGCGAGACCGTCTTCTCGACCTCCTACGACGACCACCTGAAGGCCGTCGATCAGTACCAGGCCTGGTCGGCGGCCAACCCCGGCGCCGGGGGATGACCGGCGGCGGGGCTCCCGGGGCGTCGCGACCGCAGCTCGCGGTGCTCGGGTCGCCGATCGCGCACTCGCAGTCGCCCGCCCTGCACTCCGCGGCCTACCGCGTGCTGGGTTTTGACGCGGACTACGGTTCCGTCGAGGTGACGTCGGGCGGGCTCCGCGCCTTCGTCGACGGTCTCTCCGGAGACTGGCGCGGCCTCTCCTTGACGATGCCGCTGAAGGAAGAGGTGCTGCCGCTCCTTGCCACGGCAGACCGGATGGCGACTCTCACCGGAGCCGCGAACACGGTGCTGTTCGAGGAGCGGGCCGGGAATCGTCGTCTCCAGGGATTCAACACCGACGTTGCCGGCATCGTCGGGGCACTGGCGAGTGTCGGCGTGTCCCGGGCCCGCAAGGTGCTCGTGCTCGGTGCGGGCGCGACGGCGCGCTCCGCGATCGTTGCCGCCGCGCAGCTCGGTGCCGAACACGTGACCGTTGCGGCCCGGAACCCCGGGCGGGCATCCACCGCTGTCGCGGTCGGCCGGTCGGCGGGGCTGGCGGTGACGGTCATCCGGATGCCCGAGGCACTCGGCCGCGTCGACGCCGACGTCACCATCAGCACTCTGCCCGGGGGCACGTTGACGGCCGACGACGTCGCCCGCGTCTCACCGGCACCCGGCGCGGTGCTGCTCGACGTCGCCTATGCGCCGTGGCCGAGCCTCCTCGGAACGGCCTGGGCGGCAGGCGCGCACAAAGGCTCCGGCGTCGTCGTCTCCGGCCTGCTGATGCTGGTGCACCAGGCCCTCATGCAGGTGCGGGTGTTCGTCAACCGCGACCCGGCGGTCGAACTGCCGGGCGAACCCGACGTCCTGGCCGCGATGCTCGACGCCGTCGGACTGGAGGCGTGACGCACGACGCGGCACCCGTCCATCCTGTGGGAGGATTTCAAGCATGCTCCGTTGGCTCACAGCCGGCGAATCCCACGGCCCCGAACTCATCGCCATCCTTGAGGGCCTGCCGTCTGGAATCCCGGTTTCCGTAGAAAACATCCAAACCGATCTCGCGCGCCGCAAACTCGGCTACGGCCGGGGTGCGCGCATGAAGTTCGAACAGGACGAGGTGTCGCTCTCCGGTGGCATCGTGCACGGGTTCACGCTCGGCAGCCCCGTCGCGATCCGCGTCGGCAACACCGAATGGCCGAAGTGGACAGAGGTCATGGGAGCAGCACCCGTCGAGGGCGACGCGAAGACGACGGGCCGCGGCGCCCCGCTCACCCGGCCCCGCCCGGGTCACGCTGATCTCGTGGGCATGCAGAAGTACGGTTTCGACGAGGCCCGCCCGATCCTCGAGCGCGCGAGCGCCCGGGAGACCGCCGCCCGCGTCGCGCTCGGCGCTGTCGCACGGAACTTCCTGGCCGAACTCGGAATCACGCTCGTCAGCCACACGCTCTCCATCGGGCCGGTCCGGGTGCCCGAGGGGTCCCCTCTGCCGCGACCGAGCGATGTCGACACGCTCGACGCCGATCCTCTCCGCTGCTTCGACCCTGCGACGTCAGCCCTGATGGTGGCTGAGGTCGACGACGCCCACAAGGAGGGCGACACGCTCGGCGGCGTCGTCGAGGTGCTCGCCTACGGCCTGCCGCCGGGGCTCGGATCGCACGTGCACTGGGACCGGCGCCTCGACTCGCAGCTCGCCGCAGCGCTGATGGGCATCCAGGCGATCAAGGGTGTCGAGGTGGGCGACGGGTTCCTCACAACGACCCGCCGTGGGTCCAGGGCCCACGACGAACTCTTCGAGGTCGACGGTGAGATCGGGCGCTCGAGCGACCGGGCGGGCGGCACCGAGGGCGGCATGAGCACCGGCACAGTACTGCGCGTACGCGCCGGCATGAAGCCGATCGCCACCGTTCCGCATTCGCTTCGCACGGTGGATGTCCAGACCGGCGGTGCGGCGGCAGCGAACCACCAGCGCTCCGACGTCTGCGCCGTTCCCGCAGCGGGCGTCGTCGCCGAGGCGATGGTGGCGCTCGTGCTCGCGAATGCGGTCCAGGAGAAGTTCGGCGGCGACTCGGTGCGCGAGACGAAACGGAACCTCGACAGCTACCTCGCCGCGATCCCCGCGTCGCTCCGGAGCGGGCACGAGACGGTCCAGGCGCCCGAGCGGGACGACGAGGCCCCGGGCGAGCGGAGCGACGGCACGAGTGCAGCGCCCGTGCGCGAGGGGTTCGATGCGGGCACGTCCGGCGACGGCAGGACGCCCGGCGACAGCCCGGCTCCTGGCGACAGCCCGGCTCCCGGCGACAGCGCGGCGCCCGGCGACACCCCGGGCATCCGGTGACCGTCGTCATCATCGGCCCGCCGGCCGCCGGCAAGACCCGGATCGGCCGCCGCGTCGCGAAACTGCTCGACATGACCTTCACCGACACCGACAAGCAGATCCAGGCCGGCCACGGGCCGATCCCGGCCATCTTCGAGACGCAGGGCGAGGCGCGGTTCCGCGAGATCGAGCGCACCGAGGTCGTGCAGGCGCTGAAAGAGGGCGGCGTCGTCTCGTTCGGCGGGGGTGCCGTGCTGAACCCGGCCACCCAGCGCGACCTCGACGGCTGCCTCGTGGTGCTCTTCACCTGCACCGCCGAGGCCGTCAGTGCACGCCTCGGCAACGCGAAGAGGCCGCTCGTTCCCGACGTCGAAGCCTGGCAGAAGGTGGTGGATGCCCGGCGGGAGCTCTACGACGAACTCGCCGACTTCAGTGTCGACACCTCGCACCACCGGGCCGACGACATCGCCGAAGAGGTCGCCGCCTGGATCCGCACCCAGCTGGGAGAGCACGTATGAGCACCGAAGACACCACCACCACCGACACCGCAAGCACCGACACCACCGGCACCACGGGCACGGACACCCCGACCGTGATCACCGTGCCGGGCACCGCGCCCTATGACGTGATCGTCGGGCGCGGCGTGCTCGCCGGCCTCGGGGCCTCCCTCGCGCCCGGGGTGCGGAAGATCCTGATCGTGCACGCCCCCCAGCTCGCCGACTGGGCCTCGTCCCTCCGCGACGGGCTGAAGTCCGACTACGAGGTGCTGCTCGCCGAGATCCCCGACGGCGAAGGCGCGAAACGCGTCGAAGTCGCGTCGTTCCTCTGGCAGATCCTCGGCCAGGCCGACTTCACGCGCTCCGACGCCATCGTCGGCTTCGGCGGCGGTGCCACCACCGACCTCGCCGGATTCGTGGCGGCGACCTGGCTGCGCGGAGTGCAGCTCATCCAGGCCCCGACCACCCTGCTCGGCATGGTGGATGCGGCCGTCGGCGGCAAGACCGGCATCAACACCGCGGAGGGCAAGAACCTCGTCGGAGCGTTCTACGCACCCACCGCCGTCATCGCCGACCTCGACACCCTGGCCAGCCTGCCCCGGAACGACCTGCTGGCCGGTTTCGCCGAGGTCGCCAAGGCGGGCTTCATCGCCGAGCCCGAGATCCTCGACATCCTCGAACGGGACGTGGATGTCGCCACCGACCCGACCTCGCCCGAATTCCGTCGGCTCGTCGAACTGTCGATCGCCCTCAAGGCGAGGGTCGTCGGCGAAGACTTCAGGGAGTCGGGCCTCCGCGAGATCCTGAACTACGGCCACACCCTCGGCCACGCGATCGAGCACACCGAGCGCTACCAGTGGCGCCACGGGGCAGCCGTCGCGGTCGGCATGATGTTCGCGGCCGAGCTCGGCCGGCTCACCGGCTCGCTCTCGGACGATGCCGTCGACCGGCACCGGCGCATCCTCGAGTCGTTGACGCTGCCCACCAGCTACCCCGTCGGCCGCTGGAACACGCTGCTCGCGGCGATGCAGCGCGACAAGAAGGCGCGGGGGAGCATGCTGCGCTTCATCGTGCTCGACGACATCGCGAAGCCCACCGTGCTGCAGGGGCCGGAGACCGCGTTGCTGTTCGCGGCCTACCAGGAGATCGGCTCATGACCCGCGTTCTGGTGCTCAACGGCCCGAACCTCGGCCGCCTCGGCAGCCGGGAGCCCGACGTCTACGGCCACCAGGATCTGGATGCCCTCCGGCAGTTGCTCGAGACGAATGCGCCCGACGGCTTCGATGTCGACGTGCGGCAGACCGACGACGAGTCGGAGCTGATCGGCTGGCTCCATGCCGCCGTGGATGCCCGCACCCCGGTCATCCTGAACCCCGCCGCCTTCACGCACTACTCCTACGGGCTCCGCGACGCCGCCGCCCTCGTGACGAAGGCGGGGGTGCCGCTCATCGAGGTGCACATCTCGAACCCGCACGCCCGCGAGACGTTCCGGCACACCAGCGTGATCTCCGGCATTGCGACCGGCGTCATCGCGGGCTTCGGATTCGACGGCTACCGGCTGGCCCTCGACCACCTCTCCCGCATCTCGACTACACTTTGATGTCGGGCTGAAAAGGCCCCGCAACTCTCCGCATGATTCACAGGCGTGCACGTCTCCCAACCGAATGGATCCACCTCTCCCATGGCTTCGACAAGCGACATCCGTAACGGCGTAGTGATGAAGATCGACGGCCAGCTCTGGGCTGTCATCGAGTTCCAGCACGTCAAGCCCGGCAAGGGTGGCGCCTTCGTGCGCACCAAGATCAAGAACGTGCTCTCGGGCAAGGTCGTCGACCGCACCTTCAACGCTGGCGCGAAGATCGAGACGGCCAACGTCGACCGCCGCGACTACACCTACTCCTACAACGACGGCCAGGACTTCGTGTTCATGGACAACGACACCTACGAGCAGCTCAGCGTGACCGACAAGGTCGTCGGCGACGCGAAGAACTACATGCTCGAGAACCAGCCCGTCACCATCGCGCTGCACGAGGACGCCCCCCTCTACGTCGAGTTGCCGGCATCCGTGATCCTCGAGATCACCTACACCGAGCCGGGCCTCCAGGGCGACCGCTCGACCGGCGGCACCAAGCCCGCCACCGTCGAGACCGGGCACGAGATCCAGGTGCCGCTGTTCCTCGAGCAGGGCACGAAGGTCAAGGTCGACACCCGTACGGGCGACTACCTCGGCCGCGTCAGCGACTAGGGCCGCCTTCCTCCATGAGTGCACGCACGAAGGCCCGCAAGCGGGCGCTCGACATCCTGTACGCGGCGGATGTCCGCCAGATCTCCATCAACGAATCCCTCGGGGCGGAGGCGGCCAGGGCCCTCACGGAGCCCGCCCGTGAGGCCTCGTGGGAGTACGCGCGCGAGATCGTCGACGGGGTCGTCGCGCACGGCTACGAGATCGACGAGCTCATCGAGACCTACGCCGTCGGCTGGACCCTCGGCCGCATGCCGCACGTCGACCGCGCGCTCCTCCGCATCGGCATCTGGGAGATCCTCTACAACGACGGCGTGCCGGATGCCGTGGCCATCGCCGAGGCGGTCGAAGCCGCCCAGTCGATGTCGACCGACGACTCCGCCGGCTTCATCAACGGCATCCTGGCCAAGATCGCCCAGACCAAGGGCGTCGCCCACTAGCGTCGGGTGAGGCGCTCGCTCCCTCGCCGTAGCGTGCAAACGGACGAGGGCGGGCGGAGACGACGCTCTATACGAGGGCACGTCGGCTGAGCGACGCCCGTTAGAACCGGGACTGTGGGCGGCTGGTAGGGTGGGGGGAACACGACAACCTTTAAGAGCCGTACTGTGAGACGGAGAAGGGAGTCCGAGTCATGGCGCGCACTGTGCTGTCTCAGGCTGACATTTCGCGGGCGCTGACCCGCATCTCGCACGAGATCCTCGAGTCCAACCGGGGGGCCGGCGGTCTCGTGATTCTCGGGGTCCCGACGCGGGGCGTGTTCCTCGCCCGGCGCATCGCGGCGATCATCCAGCGCATCGAACCTGACGCCCCGGCGTCGCTGGTGGGCGCGCTCGACGCGACGATGTACCGCGACGACCTGGCTCGGAACATCACCCGCACCCCGCAGCCGACGGACATTCCGGCCGGGGGAGTCGACGGGAAGACCGTGGTGCTGGTCGACGATGTGCTGTACTCGGGGCGCACGATCCGCGCGGCTCTGGATGCGCTGAGTGACATCGGCAGGCCCCGTGTGGTGCGGCTCGCCGTGCTGGTCGACCGGGGGCACCGTGAGCTGCCGATCCGCGCCGACTTCGTGGGCAAGAACCTGCCGACGTCGACCGATGAGCGGATCAACGTGCGGCTGAGCGAGGTGGATGAGCTCGAAGAGGTCAGCATCGAAGGGCCTCGCGACGAGACACGAGTGACCGGCGACGCCGCACCGCGCGTCTTCCACGACGCGTTCGACGAGGGCAGCGACGAGCCCGACGGAGGCACCCGGTGAGGCACCTCCTGTCGACGAAATCGCTCAGCCGCGACGAGGCGCTGCAGATCCTCGACGTCGCCGAGGACATGGCGACCGTCAACGACCGCGAGGTCAGGAAGCTGCCCGCGCTCCGCGGCAAGACTGTCGTCAACCTCTTCTTCGAGGACTCCACCCGCACGCGCATCTCGTTCGAGGCGGCCGCGAAGCGCCTGAGCGCCGACGTGATCAACTTCACCGCCAAGGGCTCCAGCGTCTCGAAGGGCGAGAGCCTGAAGGACACCGCGCAGACGCTCGCAGCGATGGGCGCCGACGGGGTGGTCATCCGCCACCACGCGAGCGGCGCACCTCTGCTGCTCGCCGAGAGCGGCTGGATCGATGCCCCTGTCATCAACGCGGGCGACGGCACCCACGAGCATCCGACCCAGGCCCTGCTCGACGCGTTCACGATGAGGCGGCGACTCTACGGAGGGGCCAGCCGTGGCCGCGACCTGAACGGGGTGAGCGTCGTGATCGTGGGCGACATCCTGCACTCCCGGGTCGCCCGCTCGAACCTGTGGCTGCTCGAGACCCTCGGTGCGCACGTCACGTTCGTGGCTCCGGCGACGCTCATCCCCTTCGGAGCGGACGGGGCGCGAGGCGCAGGACAGGCACCCGCCTGGCCGGCCACCATCAGCTACGACCTCGACGCCACGATCCGCGACGCCCAGCCTGACGTCGTCATGATGCTGCGCATCCAGAGCGAGAGGATGAACGCCGCCTTCTTCCCCAACGCCCGCGAGTACTCGCGCATCTGGGGGCTCGACGACGCGCGGCTGGCCAGCCTCGGCCCCGATACCATTGTCATGCACCCCGGACCGATGAACCGTGGCCTCGAGATCTCCGCGGGCGCCGCCGATTCCCCCCGGTCGACGGTGCTCGAACAGGTCGCCAACGGGGTCTCGATCCGCATGGCCGTTCTGTACCTGTTGATGTCCGGCCAGTCACCATCGGTCGAACGAAAGGAAGCATCGTGAGCACGCCGACACACCTGATTGTGGGTGCCACCCTCCCGACGGGGGAACGCGCCGACCTGCTGGTTCAGGATGGCCGGCTCCTCCGCATCGTGAGAGGCGCGGAAAGCGCCAGCACGAAGGGTGCGATCCGTATCGACGCCGACGGCCTCATCGCGCTGCCCGGCCTCGTCGACCTGCACACGCACCTCCGCGAGCCCGGCTTCGAGCAGAGCGAGACGGTGCTGACCGGTACCCGGGCCGCTGCCGCCGGTGGATTCACCGCGGTGTTCCCGATGGCGAACACTCTCCCCGTCTCCGACACGGCCGGCGTGGTCGAGCAGGTCATGACCCTCGGCGACGACGCGGGCTACGCCACGGTGCGTCCGATCGGCGCTGTCACGGTCGGTCTCGCCGGGGAGCGGCTCAGCGAGATCGGCGCGATGGCACACTCGAAGGCTCGCGTGCGGGTCTTCTCCGATGACGGCAAGTGTGTGCACGACTCCCTGCTGATGCGCCGCGCCCTCGAATACGTGAAGACGTTCGACGGTGTCGTTGCACAGCACGCACAGGATCCGCGGCTCACCAAGAACGCCCAGATGAACGAGGGCGCCCTCTCCAGCGAGCTCGGCCTGAAGGGGTGGCCGGCCGTCGCCGAGGAGTCGATCATCGCCCGTGATGTGCTGCTCGCCGAGCACGTCGGCGCGAGACTCCACGTCTGCCACATCTCCACCGCGGGATCGGTCGACGTCATCCGCTGGGCCAAGGCGCGCGGCATCGTCGTGACGGCCGAAGCGACGCCGCACCACCTCCTGCTGACGGAAGACCTGATCCGGAGCTACGACGCCCGCTACAAGGTGAACCCCCCGCTTCGCCGCGATGAGGATGTGCGGGCCCTCCGGGAGGGTCTGGCCGACGGCACGATCGACATCATCGCGACCGACCACGCCCCGCATCCGACGGAGTCGAAGGAGGCGGAGTGGGATGCCGCGAGCTTCGGCATGGTCGGGCTCGAGTCCGCGCTGAGCGTCGCCCAGACGGCCCTTGTCGACACCGGCCTGCTCGGGTGGGACGACATCGCCCGGGTGCTCTCCCGCACCCCCGCGGAGATCGGCCGCCTCGCCGGCCACAGTCATACCTTCGAGACCGGCGCTCCCGCGAACTTCACGCTGCACGACCCGAGTGCGTCGAGCACCTTCGAGCTCGACCGGCTGGCCGGCAAGAGCCACAACTCCCCGTTCCTCGGCCGCACACTCTCGGGCCGTGTTCAGCACACGTTCCACCACGGGTACCCGACGGTGCAGGGCACCCGGGTGCTCGAAAGCGACATCGTCGCAGCTTCGGCTGCGACCCAGAAAGCAGGTACAGCACTGTGAACACCCTGGTTCTCGCCCTCCCGGTGATCGCCCTCCTGGTCGTCCTCTACCTCGCCATGGTGCTCGGCTGGCGCGCCCGCAAGAAGCGCCAGGCCGGTTTCGCCGCAGCCGCGGTCACCCCGGAGGACGCCGGTGCCCTGCTGCTCGAGGCGCCGATGCTCTACGTGGCGACGACGCCCGCGAACAAGCCCCTCGAGCGGCTCGTGCTGCCGGGGCTCGCGTTCCGGGGCCGTGGCACGTTCATCGTCTGGGAGAAGGGCGTGACCCTCTCGATCAACGGTGAGCCAGACGTCTACGTTCCGTACGGCAACATCCGGTCCATCGGAACCTCGACCTTCACCATCGACCGCGTCGTCGAGTCGGGTGGCCTCGTGCGCCTCGACTGGACCACGCCGCTGGTCGGCGACGAGAAGGCCCGCACCGTGGCCGCGACCGCGGGTGCCACGCGCCGCGAGAAGCAGGTCATCCTCGCCGCCGCAGCTGCGGGCGACCGCCCCTCGAACGCCGACATCGAGTCGTACGTGCGCATCCTCGACCAGGCCGACAGCGTGCGCGTGCTCAGCACCGTACAGTCGCACCTCCCGAGCCGACACCCCGGCAACCCCACTGACACCCCGAAACAGGAAGGCCAGGTCGCGTGATCGCCACCGAACCGGCAGTATTCGTTCTCGAAGACGGCACCCGCTACACCGGCAGGGCGTACGGCGCCCGCGGGCGTACCTTCGGTGAAGCCGTCTTCGCCACCGGCATGACCGGCTACCAGGAGACCCTGACCGACCCGTCGTACGCCGGCCAGATCGTCATGATGACGGCCCCGCACATCGGCAACACAGGCACCAACGACGAAGACCTCGAGTCGAGCCGCATCTGGGTCTCCGGCTTCGTCGTGCGGGATCCCTCCCGCATCGTGTCGAACTTCCGCGCGACCCGCTCGCTCGACGATGACCTCGTGCGTGACGAGGTGGTCGGCATCAGCGGTATCGACACGCGTGCCGTCACCCGCCACATCCGTTCCGCCGGGGCCATGCGCGCCGGCATCTTCTCGGGCCCCGACTTCGAGCTGTCACCGGATGCCCAGCTGAAGCTCGTGCGGGAGGGCGCCGAGATGGCGGGCCAGAACCTCTCGAGCCGCGTCTCGACCGCCGAGCGCTACACCGTGCCGGCGGTCGGCGAACGGATCGGGTCCGTCGCCGTGCTCGACCTCGGCGTGAAGAAGTCGACGCTGAACTATCTCGCCGACCGCGGATTCGACGTCGAGGTGCTCCCCGAGTCGATCTCGTCGGCGGAGGTGCTCGCGCTCGAACCCAGCGCGCTGTTCTACTCGAACGGGCCGGGCGACCCTGAGGCATCCGAAGGTCACGTGCAGGTGCTCCGCGACGTGCTGCGCGCCGGCGTGCCGTATTTCGGCATCTGTTTCGGCAACCAGCTGCTCGGCCGCGCCCTCGGCTTCGGCACCTACAAGCTGCCGTTCGGGCACCGCGGCATCAACCAGCCGGTGCTCGACCGCACCACCGGCCGCGTCGAGATCACCAGCCAGAACCACGGTTTCGCAGTCGACGCACCCCGCGAGGGCGTCACCGACAGCCCCGAAGGCTTCGGCCGGGTCGAGGTGAGCCACATCAGCCTCAACGACGACGTGGTGGAGGGCATCCGGTGCCTCGACATCAACGCCTTCAGCGTGCAGTACCACCCGGAGGCGGCCGCGGGGCCGCACGACTCCATGTACCTGTTCGACCGGTTCCGGGAGATGGTGCTGACCGGCTCCCTCGACACAGCGAATGCCGAGATCAGTAAGGAAGGCAACTGATGCCCAAGAGAGAAGACATCAAGAGCGTCCTGGTCATCGGATCGGGGCCCATCGTCATCGGCCAGGCGTGCGAGTTCGACTACTCGGGCACGCAGGCCTGCCGGGTGCTGCGTGAGGAGGGGGTGCGCGTCATCCTCGTCAACTCGAACCCCGCCACGATCATGACCGACCCCGACTTCGCCGATGCGACGTACATCGAGCCCATCACCTGGCAGGTCATCGAGAGCATCATCAAGAAGGAGAAGCCCGACGCGATCCTGCCGACCCTCGGCGGCCAGACGGCGCTGAACGCGGCGATCGACCTGCACAAGAACGGCATCCTCGAGAAGTACGACGTCGAGCTGATCGGCGCGAACTTCGAGGCGATCAACAAGGGCGAGGATCGCCAGATCTTCAAGGAGCTGGTGCTCGAGTGCGGTGCGGATGTCGCGCGCTCGTTCATCGCGCACACCGTCGAGGAGGCGGTGACCTACGCCGAAGACCTCGGCTACCCGCTGGTCGTCCGCCCCTCGTTCACCATGGGCGGACTCGGATCGGGTTTCGCGTACACCGAGCAGGAGCTCCGGCGCATCGTCGGCGACGGCCTGCACCAGAGCCCGACAACCGAGGTGCTGCTCGAGGAGAGCATCCTCGGCTGGAAGGAGTACGAGCTGGAGCTCATGCGCGACACGGCCGACAACACCGTGGTCGTCTGTTCGATCGAGAACGTGGATCCGGTCGGGGTGCACACCGGCGATTCGATCACGGTCGCGCCCGCCCTCACGCTGACCGACCGCGAATACCAGAACCTCCGCAACATCGGCATCGACATCATCCGCGCCGTCGGCGTGGACACGGGTGGCTGCAACATCCAGTTCGCCATCGACCCGGCCAACGGGCGCGTGATCGTCATCGAGATGAACCCTCGCGTGTCGCGGTCGTCGGCGCTGGCATCGAAGGCCACCGGCTTCCCGATCGCGAAGATCGCGGCCAAGCTGGCGATCGGCTACCGGCTCGACGAGATCCCGAACGACATCACCAAGGTCACGCCGGCGTCGTTCGAGCCGACGCTCGACTACGTCGTCGTGAAGGTGCCGCGCTTCGCGTTCGAGAAGTTCCCGGCGGCGGATGCCACGCTCACGACCACCATGAAGTCGGTCGGCGAGGCGATGGCCATCGGCCGCAACTACTCGACCGCCCTGCAGAAGGCGCTCCGGTCGCTCGAGAAGCGCGGATCCTCGTTCCACTGGGACGGGAATGCCGACGACCTGTCGAAGGAGGAACTGCTGGCGATCGCCGCGGTGCCGACCGACGGCCGCATCGTGACGGTGCAGCAGGCGTTCCGCGCGGGCGCAACCCTCGAGGAGGTCTTCGAGGCCACCAAGATCGACCCGTGGTTCCTCGACCAGATCGTGTTGATCAACGAGGTCGCCGACGCGATCGCGGCCGCTCCGCTGGCCGACGAGGCGACACTGCGGCTCGCGAAGGACCACGGTTTCTCCGACGTGCAGATCGCCGCGCTCCGCGGCGTCTCCGAGGAGGAGATCCGCGACACCCGCTACGGGCTCGGTGTCCGCCCGGTCTACAAGACGGTCGACACCTGCGCGGGGGAGTTCCCCGCCCTCACGCCGTACCACTACTCCTCGTACGACTCCGAGACCGAGGTGACTCCGTCGGAGCGCCGCAAGGTCGTCATCCTGGGCTCCGGCCCGAACCGCATCGGGCAGGGCGTCGAGTTCGACTACTCCTGCGTGCATGCGTCGTTCGCGCTGTCCGACGCCGGCTACGAGACCATCATGATCAACTGCAACCCCGAGACGGTCTCGACCGACTACGACACCAGCGACCGGCTCTACTTCGAACCGCTGACGCTCGAAGACGTGCTGGAGGTCATCCATGCCGAGCGCCAGAGCGGCGAGCTCGTCGGTGTCGTCGTGCAGCTGGGCGGCCAGACCGCGCTCGGGCTCGCGAAGGGCCTGAAGGCCGCGGGCGTGCCGATTCTCGGAACCACACCCGAGGCGATCGACCTCGCCGAGGAGCGCGGGCTGTTCGCCGGGATCCTGGATGCCGCGGGCCTCCTCGCGCCGAAGAACGGCACGGCCTTCGACTACGACTCGGCTGTCACCGTCGCCGAGGAGATCGGCTACCCCGTGCTGGTGCGCCCGTCGTACGTGCTCGGCGGCCGCGGCATGGAGATCGTCTACGACAGCCCCTCGCTCGAGGACTACTTCGAGCGGGTCGCCGGCCAGGGGATCGTCGGGCCGTCGCATCCGCTGCTCGTCGACCGCTTCCTCGACGACGCGATCGAGATCGACGTCGACGCGCTCTACGACGGCGAAGAGCTCTACATCGGCGGGATCATGGAGCACATCGAGGAGGCCGGCATCCATTCCGGCGACTCGTCGTGCACCCTTCCTCCCGTCACGCTCGGGCAGGACGTCATCGCCCGCGTCAAGGTGGCGACGCTCGGCATCGCGTCGGGGATCGGCGTGCGGGGACTGCTGAACGTACAGTTCGCGGTGGGAGCGGGCATCCTGTACGTGCTCGAGGCGAACCCCCGGGCATCCAGAACCGTGCCGTTCGTGTCGAAGGCGCTCGGTATCCCGCTCGCCAAGGCCGCGTCGCGCATCATGGTGGGCGACTCGATCGCGTCGCTCAAGGCCGAGGGCATGCTGCCGGTCATCGACGGCTCGATCGTGCCTTTCGACGCGCCGGTGTCGGTGAAGGAGGCCGTGCTGCCGTTCAAGCGGTTCCGCACCAAGGAGGGCCTGGTCGTCGACTCGGTGCTCGGCCCGGAGATGCGCTCGACCGGTGAGGTCATGGGCATCGACCGCGACTTCCCCCGAGCGTTCGCGAAGAGCCAGGAGGCCGCGTACGGCGGACTGCCGCTCTCGGGTTCGGTGTTCGTGTCGGTCAGCGACCGCGACAAGCGCGCGATCGTGCTGCCGGTGCTGCGGCTGCAGCAGTTGGGCTTCGAGATCCTCGCGACGGCCGGTACCGCCGAGGTGCTGAACCGCAACGGCATCAAGGCGCGCATCGTCCGGAAGTACAGCCAGGGAGCGGATGCCGCGACAGCCGAGCCGACGATCGTCGACCTGATCAACCGCAACGAGGTCGACATCGTGATCAACACGCCCTCGGGGCGCTCGGCACGGGCGGACGGGTATGAGATCCGCGCGGCGGCAGTGGCGGCCGACAAGCCGCTGTTCACCACGATCGCGCAACTCGGTGCCGCCGTGGCCTCCTTCGACGGCATGAAGGAGGGCTTCACCGTGACGAGCCTGCAGGAGTACGCGTGGGAACGCGCCGAGGCCCTCGAACGGGCCGAGGTGCTCGCGCTGGCGAACGCAGCGCAGTGAAAGAGGGAATCACCCCGTTCGGCGAGCGGCTGGCCGGCGTCTTCGCGACGCTCGGCCAGCTGTGCGTCGGCATCGACCCGCACGACTACCTGCTCGACGCGTGGGGGCTGCCCCGTTCGGCCGCCGGAGTGCGCGAGTTCGGGCTGCGGGTCGTGGATGCCGCGGCCGGCCGGGTGGGCATCCTGAAGCCGCAGGCGGCCTTCTTCGAGCTCTACGGAGCAGCCGGGTTCAGCGCCCTCGAAGAGGTGCTCACTGCGGCCCGCGCGGCCGGGCTCCTGGTGATCGCCGACGCCAAGCGCGGAGACATCGGCACCAGCGCCGCCGCGTACGGTCGTGCGTGGCTGGAGCCGGGCTCGGCGCTTGAGTCCGACGCGGTGACGCTCACGGCCTACGCCGGGGTCGGGTCGCTCACGCCGGTCTTCGAGCTGGCCGAGCGGGCCGGCAAGGGCGCATTCGTGCTGAGCGCGACATCCAATCCCGAATCGTTCGTGCTGCAGACCGCGCGGGCCAGCGTCGGGGGAGAGTCCGTCTCGGTCGCAGGTCTCGTCGCCGGCGAAGTCTCCACCTTCAACCGTTCGGCGGCGCACGGGCACGACCGGGCGCCGGCTGCTGTCGGTAACATCGGACTCGTGCTTGGAGCTACGAAGAACCTCACCGATTACGGAATCGACCGCGACGCGCTGGCTGCGTCCCCCTCGACGCCGGTGCTGGCGCCCGGTTTCGGGTTCCAGGGCGCCACGTTCGCCGAGGTGCGCCCGGTCTTCGGTGCTCTGACGCCGTCGACGGTGGTCGCGGTCGCCCGGTCGGTGCTCTCCGCTGGGCCCTCGGGGCTGGCCGCGGGCATCCAGAGCCAGGCCATCGAGCTCGGCGACGCCCTGGCGGCCAGCCGATGAAGCCGCCGGAGGTCGACAGGGTCGCCGCGTCCCGTGCCGCGGTCGCTGCACGGCGTGCGCGCGCTGACGTGAAGAAGAACATCGTCACGGGCGTGCGGAGCGCCGACGACGTGGTGCGGACCGGGCTCCGCGACCCCGCCGGCGCGGAGGGCGGCCTCCGGGTGCGCGACCTGCTGCTCTGCATACCCGGCCTCGGCCCGGTGCGGAGCGACCGGATTCTCGAGAAACTGGCCATCTCCCCCTCGAAACGGGTGGGCGGCCTCGGTCGGCACCAGCAGGAGCGGCTGCTCGAGTTCCTCGGCACTCGC
Source organism: Subtercola boreus (assembly GCF_006716115.1). Lineage (NCBI taxonomy): Bacteria > Bacillati > Actinomycetota > Actinomycetes > Micrococcales > Microbacteriaceae > Subtercola > Subtercola boreus. The sequence goes on from NZ_VFOO01000001.1 coordinate 1,142,135, forward strand.
ACGGGCGATGCCCGCACCGGTGCTGCGGCCCCGACCCGCGTGGGCGGCAGCCGCGGCGACGGGCCGCAACTGGTCGTGTTGGCCGGCCCGACCGCGGTCGGCAAGGGCACCGTCTCGACGTTCATCCGCGAGAACTATCCCGAGGTGAAGCTGTCGGTGTCGGCGACGACCCGGAGCCCCCGCCCCGGCGAGATCGACGGCGTAAGCTACTACTTCGTGACCGACGCGGAGTTCGACCGGATGATCGCCGAGGGCGAGTTCCTCGAATGGGCCACCGTGCACAACTCCTCGCGCTACGGCACCCCGCGCGGGCCCGTGCAGGAGGCGCTCGACGCCGGCCGGAGTGTGCTGCTGGAAATCGATATCCAGGGCGCACGGCAGGTTCGGGCATCCGCACCGGAGGCCGTTCTGGTGTTCCTGCTCCCGCCGAGCTGGGACGAACTGGTGCGCCGGCTGATCGGCCGCGGCACCGAATCGAGCGAGGAACAGGCGCGCCGGCTCACCACGGCGAAGGTCGAACTGAAGGCGCAGAACGAGTTCGATTTCCGTGTCGTGAACAACAAGGTCGAAGATGCGGCGCGCGAGGTCGTAGACTTGATGAATATTTCCGCTCGGCCCGCCCCGGCCTGATGCACGATCTGAAGGCCGCGTGAAGCGCTGGCCTTCCCCCGATTCAAGGAGTACACCCATGCCAGCCAAGCCCCTCGGCATCATCGACCCGCCCATCGACGAACTGCTCTCGAAGGTCGACTCCAAGTACGCCCTCGTGATCTTCGCGTCGAAGCGCGCCCGCCAGATCAACGACTACTACGCCGACCTGCACGAAGGCAGCCTCTTCGACAACGTCGGCCCGCTGGTCGACTCCGGCATCGACGACAAGCCGCTGTCGATCGCGCTGCACGAGATCAACGAAGACAAGCTGACCGTCAAAGCAAATGCTCCGATCCCTGAATAGGGATCGGACGAGCAATGCTCCGATCCCCGAATAGGGATCGGACGAGCAACGCTCCGATCTTCGAGTAGTCCTCGTCTGAATGAAAGGCTCGCCGTCGTTTCGACTGCGGGCCTTTCGCTTTCCCCCGCCCGCCATCGACCTGCCAGAGTAGAGCCATGAACATCGTCGTCGGAATCACCGGGGGAATCGCGGCCTACAAGGCGGTCGGGGTCGTCCGCGGCTTCGTTCTCGCGGGCCACAGCGTCCAGGTCATCGCCACCGAGCACGCCCTGCGCTTCGTCGGCAAACCGACTCTCGAGGCGATCTCCCGCAACACCGTCCACACCGACCTCTACGAGGGTGTCGCCGAGGTACGGCACGTCGCGCTCGGCCAGGCCGCCGACCTCATCGTCATCGCGCCCACCACCGCCAACACCCTGGCGAAGCTGGCCGCCGGGCTCGCGGACGATCTGCTCGGCAACACCGTGCTCGCCACGACAGCGCCCATCCTCCTCGCTCCCGCGATGCACACGGAGATGTGGCAGAACGCCGCGACGGTGGCGAACACCGCACTGCTGCACTCGCGCGGCTACCGGTTCATCGGTCCGGCCGTCGGGCAGCTGACCGGCACGGACTCCGGGCCGGGGCGGATGAGCGAACCCGACGAGATCGTGGCCGCAGGGCTCGCGCTGCTGGCAGCGCGTGAGCAGGCTCCGGATGCCGCGGCGGCAGCCCGCGGCACGGCAGACCTCGCGGGCCTCCGCATCCTCCTCTCTGCAGGCGGAACGCGCGAGCCGCTCGATCCCGTGCGCTTCCTCGGCAACCGGTCGAGCGGAAAGCAGGGCGTGGCCCTCGCCGAGGCCGCTCTGAGCCGGGGTGCCACCGTGACGCTCGTCACTGCCCACCTCGAGGTGCCGGTACCCGGCGGTGCCGAGATACACCCCGTGGAGACCGCGGAACAGCTGCGCACGGAGATGAATGCACTGCTCGGTGGGGCCGACATCGTGATCATGGCCGCGGCCGTTGCCGACTACCGGCCGCGCGAGGTGGCCGAGGGCAAGATCAAGAAGGATGCCACGGGCGACGTTCTGACGCTCGAACTGGTGAAGAACCCCGACATCCTCGCCGAACTGGCCGCCAACCGTGCACCGGGACAGGTCGTCGTCGGATTCGCCGCGGAGACCGCCGGCAGCCGGGAGGAGCTCCTGGAGCTCGGCAGAACGAAGGCCGCCCGCAAACGCGCGGACTATCTTGTCGTCAACAGGGTGGGCTGGACCGAAGGTTTTGCCACAGACGGCAACACTGTCGTGGTGCTCGATGGGGCCGGGCATATAGTGATCGAGGCCACCGGCTCGAAGTTGTCAGTGGCGCACAGCATTCTGAATGTGCTGGCAGAGGCCGGCCGTTCGAACCACCAGGAGCACAATGACTAACCTTCGCCTGTTCACGTCAGAGTCGGTCACCGAGGGCCACCCCGACAAGATCTGCGACCAGATCTCCGACAGCATCCTCGATGCGCTGCTGACCGTCGACCCGACGAGCCGCGTCGCGGTCGAGACTCTCGTCACCACGGGCCTCGTGCACGTGGCCGGTGAGGTCACCACAGAGGGTTACGTCGACATTCCCACGATCATCCGGGAGCGGGTGAACGCCATCGGCTACACCTCCTCCGACATCGGGTTCGACGGCAACAGCTGCGGCGTCTCGGTGTCGATCGGAGCCCAGTCGCCCGACATCGCGCAGGGCGTCAACAACGCGTGGGAGACCCGCCAGGCTGCGGGTGGCTCAGAGGGTCACGACGACGACCCGCTCGACCGCCAGGGCGCGGGCGACCAGGGCATCATGTTCGGGTTCGCAACCACCGAGACCCCGCAGCTCATGCCGCTGCCGATCTGGCTGGCGCACCGGCTCTCCGAGCGTCTCGCCGAGGTGCGCAAGACGGGGCAGCTCGACTACCTCCGGCCCGATGGCAAGACGCAGGTGACCATCGGTTACGAGGGGCTCATCCCGCGCACCGTCGAGACCGTGGTGCTCTCCACGCAGCACACGCCGAGCGTGTCGAGCGAACAGCTCGCACGCGACGTGGAGGAGCTGGTCATCCGCCCGGTGCTCGCCGATGCGCCGCTCGACTCCTCCGCCACCGCCCTCCTCATCAACCCCACGGGCCGCTTCGAGATCGGCGGGCCGCAGGGCGACGCCGGGGTCACGGGCCGCAAGATCATCGTCGACACCTACGGGGGAGCGAGCCGCCACGGCGGCGGTGCCTTCAGCGGCAAAGACCCGTCGAAGGTCGACCGTTCGGCCGCCTACGCCATGCGCTGGGTCGCGAAGAACGCGGTCGCCGCCGGGTTCGCCGACAAGCTCGAGGTGCAGATCGCCTACGCGATCGGCAAGTCCGCACCGGTCGGGCTCTATGTCGAGACGTTCGGCACCAACCACGTTCCCGACGAGCGCATCATCGACGCCATCCGCCAGGTCTTCGACCTCCGCCCGGCGGCGATCATCCGCGACCTCGACCTGCTCCGACCGATCTATGCGCAGACGGCCACCTACGGGCACTTCGGCCGCGAACTTCCCGACTTCACCTGGGAGCGTCTCGACCGCGTGAGCGATCTGCAGGCCGCAGCGGGCTTGTGAGCCCGGCCGGCGGAGGCCCCGCCGAGGCTGGCGGCGGTGCGGCTGAACCCCCGGCCCCGACCGGCGGCGCCGGGGGCGGCGGGGGCGGCGAGCCTGTCGCGGCGCGCACAGCCACGCGCGTCGCCCGGGTGATGCTCGAGTCGCCGCTGCCGCAGCTCGACCGGCTCTTCGACTACCGCATCCCCGAGAGCCTGCTGGCGGATGCCCGGCCGGGCGTGCGCGTGAAGGTTCCGCTCCGCTCGGCGGGGCGTGTCTCGCGGGCGTACATCATCGAAGTGACCGACCACGCCGACTACGTGGGCACCCTCAGCGACATCGAGGAGATCGTTTCGCCTGTGCCGGTGCTCACGCCCGAGGTGTGGCAGCTCGCCCGGCGTGTGGCCAGCCGCGCTGCCGGGAATGCGAGCGACGTCGTCCGCCTCGCGGTGCCGCCGCGCACGGTGCGCGTCGAGAAGGCGTGGGTGGCGCGGCAGGCGGCGGCCGCGGCAGCCGACGAGCCGGCCGAGACTCCCGTGACAGGCGACGTCGCTGCCGCTTCCGAGCCAGCTGCGGCCCACGGGCCTGCCACTCCATCGCCGGCCGTCACCCCCGCCATCACGGGGTACGGCGACGGCGTCGTCGAGGCCGCCCTTCGGGCGCGGGCGCGCCTCGCGATCACGGCGGTGCCCACCGTGCGGCAGACCACGGGCGGCGAGTGGGTGGGTGCCTGGGCCGAGACGATGGCCGCCATGGCGGCATTCACACTGGGGCTCGGCCGGTCATCCATTCTGGTGGTGCCCGACTACCGTGACCAGGAACAGCTCACCACCGCTCTCCGTGGTGCCGGGGTCGCTCCAGAGCGGGTCTCGCCGCTGGATGCCCACCAGACGAACCCGGAACGCTACGGCCACTTCCTCGAATGCCTGGAGCCCGTACCGCGTGTCATCGTCGGCACCCGCTCAGCGATCTACGCCCCCGCCCACGACCTCGGACTGATCGCCCTCTGGGACGAAGCCGACCCGCTGCACGAGGAGCCGCTCAGCCCCTACGTCTCGTCCCGCGACGCAGCGCTCGTGCGGCAGGAGCTGAGCGGTGCGGCGCTGGCATTCGTGTCACACTCGCGGAGCTCCGAGGTCGAACGGCTGGTCGAGCTCGGCTTCCTCTCCGACCTGCCGCAGAACCCGCGGTTCCTGCCGAATGTCGTCCCCACCTCAGCGCAGTCCTCGAACGACCGGCTCGCGCAGTCCGCCCGCATCCCGTCGAGCGCATGGAACGCCGCCCGCAAGGCCCTCGAGACGGGTCCGGTGCTCGTGCAGGTCGCCCGCCCCGGGTACGCCCCGGTGCTCGCCTGCGCGAGCTGCACGAATCCGGCACACTGCCTCGTCTGCGACGGTCCGCTCCGCCAGGCCTCCCGCTCCTCGCCGCCCTCCTGCGCCTGGTGCGGCGCGATCGCCGCTCAGTGGCAGTGCCGCCACTGCGAGGGCACGACCTTCCGCCTGGTGGGCCAGGGCAGCACCCGCACCGCGGAGGAGCTCGGCCGCGCCTTTCCCGCCACGCGCATCATCGTCTCCGACGGTTCGCGCTCCCTGGGTGACGTGGGGTCGGCACCGGCCCTCGTCATCGCGACCCGCGGCGCCGAACCGGTCGCGGCCGGCGGCTACCATGCCGTGCTGCTGCTCGACGGCGAACGGATGCTCGCGCGCGAGTCGCTCACGGTGGCTGAGGACTGCCTGCGCTGGTGGTCGAACGCCATCGCTCTCGCGGCTCCCCGCGCCCCGGCCGTGATCGTCGGCGTCGGCGGCGAGCTCGCCCGAACCCTCGTCACCTGGCAGCACGCCCGGTTCGCCAGCGCGGAACTCGCCGACCGGAGGCGCCTCCGCTTCCCACCCGCCGTGCGGATCGCGACCGTGCGAGGCACCCCTGACGCGGTCTCGAAGGCTGTGCAGGAGCTGCACGATTCGGTGCAGGGCGAAGACAGCGCGAAGATAGACGTGCTCGGACCGGTTCCCGACGAGGCCGACGACTTCGTGCGCTCCATCGTGCGTTTCGACTACGCGGTGGGCGCGAACGTCGCCTCGACGCTCCGCGCCGCCGTCATCAAGAACGCGACGAGCAGGCGCAAGATCCCGGGCAAACCCGCCAACTACCGACCACCGCCCACCCTCCGGGTGCGCTTCGACGACCTGGAGATCCTCGAGTGAGACTTGTCTTCGCCGGAACCCCTGAGGTTGCGACCCCCACCCTCCGCCGCCTGGCTGCCGACCACGAGGTCGTTGCCGTGATCACCCGGTTGGATGCTCCCCAGGGCCGGAAGCGCGTGCTCACCCCGTCGCCCGTCGCCACCCTGGCCGACGAGCTCGGCCTCCCGGTCATCAAGGCGAACCGGCTCGACGACGAGGTCACCGCGCGGATCGCTGCCCTCGATGCCGACCTGGGCGTGATCGTCGCGTACGGAGGTTTTGTGCGGGAGCCCCTGCTCAGCACGCCCCGGCTCGGCTGGATCAACCTGCACTTCTCGCTGCTGCCGCGCTGGCGTGGGGCGGCCCCGGTGCAGCACGCGGTCATCGCGGGCGACTCCGTGACCGGGGCATCCGTGTTCCAACTCGTCGCAGGAATGGATGCCGGACCGGTGTTCCAGAGCATCCGCACCCCGATCGGTGCCCACCAGAGCGCGGGCAGCCTGCTCGATGCGTTGGCCGTCGACGGCGCGGCACTGGTCGCCGAGGTCGTGGCCGGCCTGGCCGAAGGCACCGCGGTCTCGGCCGAACAGCGGGGCGAACCCACCCTGGCCCCGAAGCTCGGCATCGAGGATGCCCGGCTCGACTGGACTCGAAGCTCGGCCGAGATCTACCAGCGCCTCCGCGGCGTCACACCCGAACCGGGTGCGTTCACGACGATCGCGGGCGAGCGCTTCAAGATACTGGAGGCGGAACCCGCCCGCGACACGCCCCCTCTGCCGCCCGGGCGCATCCGCCTCGACGGCCGGTCGCCGGTGGTCGGCACGGCCGACGCGCCTCTCCGACTCGTTCGTGTGCAACCATCGGGGAAGAAGCCGATGGCGGCAGCGGACTGGTGGCGCGGCGTCGGAAGCGGTGCCGCAGACGATTCGACGATCGAGGTGGTGGCGGAATGAGCGGCACGAATGACGGCGGCAGCGGCGGAACGGGCGGCACCGGCGGCACCGGAAGCGGTGCGGCGAACAGCGGCGCCCCGGGCGAGCGGCCGAAGCACGGCCGCCGGGGTGCCAACCAGGGCCGGAGCTCCAGCCCCGGCCGCGACACGCCCGGCCGAGACACGCCCGGCCGGGACACCGCGAGCCGCGACCGTGGCCGCGGCCACGGGGCAGGGCGCGACCGCTCCGGCACCGCGCCGGGCCCGCGGGAACGCACGCAGAGCGCGACAGCCGTGCAGCCCGCGCGGCGGATCGCGTTTGAGGTGATCCGGGCTGTCCGTGAAGACGACGCCTACGCCAACCTGCTGCTGCCGACGAAACTCGCCCGCGCGAAGCTCAACACGGCCGACGCGGGGCTTGCGACCGAACTCACGTACGGAACGCTCCGGCTCCGCGGTTACTACGACCGGGTCATCGAGCTCGCTGCCAACCGCCCCATCGACGAGATCGACGGCCCGCTCGTCGATGTGCTCGAACTCGCCGCCCACCAACTTCTGTCCCTCCGCGTGGCGAGTCACGCCGCGGTGAACGAGGCCGTCGAACTCGCCCGGGTGGTCGCGTCCCGGTCGTCCACCGGCTTCGTCAACGGTGTGCTCCGCACGATCACCCGCTCGACTCCCGAAGAGTGGCAGGACAGGGTGCTGGGCAGTGCCCAGGGTGACGACGGCCGACTCGAGGTGCTGTACTCGCATCCGTCCTGGATCATCCGCGCGTTCCGTCGCGCGCTCCTCACCGACGGCGCGACCGCCGACGAGGCCGAGGTCGACCTCGTCGCACTGCTCGAAGCCGACAACGAACCCGCGAAGCTCGGCCTGGTCGCCCTGCCCGGGCTCGCAACCCGGGACGAGATCGGGGTGGACGGGCATCCGGCGCCCTATTCACCGTTCGGATTCATCACCGAATCAGGTGACCCGCGCGACATCCCCGAAGTGAAGGCCGGCACTGTGCGCGTGCAGGATGAGGGATCGCAGCTCGCGGCCCTCGCCCTCAGCAGAGCCCAGCCGATCAGGAAGGGCGAACGCTGGCTCGACCTCTGCGCCGGCCCCGGCGGCAAATCGGCCGTTCTCGCCGCGGAGGCACGCGAAGGCGGAGCCGTGCTCACGGCCAATGAGCCCGTTCCGGCCCGCGCCGAACTCGTGCGGAACGCCCTGGCTGCGATACCCGACCCGCCCGTCGTCTGGGAGCTCGACGGCACCACCGTCGGCGAGAGCCACCCCGGCGAGTTCGACCGCATCCTCGTCGACGCCCCCTGCACCGGCCTCGGAGCACTCAGGCGCCGGCCCGAAGCACGCTGGCGCAAGTCCCCGAAAGACGTCGCCGAACTCGTCGTGCTCCAGTCGAAGCTCATCGACTCGGCCATGGCGGCCCTAAAGCCCGGCGGCATCCTCGCCTACCTCACCTGTTCGCCGCACGTCGCCGAGACGCGTGGGCAGGCGACGGATGCCCTGAAGCGCCATGCCGGAACTCTGGAGCCGCTCGCCACCCAGGCCACGCTCCAGGCCCTCGCAGACACGCCCCTCGTGCTCGGCACCGACGAAACCCAGGCGCAGCTCTGGCCGCACGTGCACGGCACCGACGCGATGTTCATCGCCCTGTTCCGAAAGCTCTGAGCGGTTGGATCCTGCGGTAAGGTCGGATCCCATGAACAAGCGACAGAAACTCACTATTGTCGGGCGGGTTGTCTCAGAACGGCTGCCACGGTGAACGACATGCCGGTGTGGCTGGCCGCCCTGACATCCGTCGGTGCGCTCGTCGCGGCGGTGTTCGCCGGCGTCGCAGCGTGGCGTGTCGCCCGAATCGAACAGCAACGCGACCGTCGCGCGCAAGCAGTCGCCGTGTCCGCCTGGGTCGTACTTCGTGCAGCAGAAGAGGTCGTCACCGTACAAGTGGGGGTTCCCCGAGCCTGCATCCGATTCGCTCGTGGCCATCATGAAGAGTGGCACCTGGCGGGTGCACTCGCTCAGCTTCCTCGACCAGGACCACGTGGGGTGGCTGCGTGGCTCGTCCGGCGCACTGTGGGAGGCGCCGTCCCAGCGGCCTGAGCGACCGGTGCCGGTCAACTAGGGTTGGAGCCGTGCCCGTGAGAATCGACCCCAGCATCCTCGCCGCCGACTTCGCCAACCTCCAGGCCGAGATCGACCGCGTCGCCACCGCCGACCTGATCCACGTCGACGTGATGGACAATCACTTCGTGCCGAACCTGACCCTCGGGCTCCCGGTCGTCGAAAGTCTGCAGAAGGTCTCTCCGCTGCCGCTCGACCTGCACCTGATGATCAGCGATGCCGACCGCTGGGCACCCGTCTACGCCGAGACCGGGGCGTTCTCCGTCACCTTCCACGCCGAGGCTGCGGTGGATGCCGTGGCCACCGCGAAGCGTCTCCGTGAGATCGGCGCCCGGGCCGGTCTCGCCGTGAAGCCGGGCACGGACATCGCGCCCTACCTCGACCTGCTGGCCGATTTCGACATGCTGCTCATCATGACCGTCGAGCCCGGTTTCGGTGGCCAGTCGTTCATGGCCGACACGATGCCGAAGCTCACCGCTGCCCGCGAGGCCGTGCAGAGGAGCGGTCTCGACGTGTGGCTGCAGGTCGACGGTGGCATCAGCGAGAAGACGATCGAGATCGCCGCGGCGGCCGGTGCCGACACGTTCGTCGCCGGTTCCAGTGTCTTCGGCGCCGAGAACGCCGCCGCGCAGATCAGCCTGCTGCGGGAGCTCGCCGGGAAGCACAGCCACGGAAGCCCGGTAACCTAGATCCCGTGAAGACCTTCGACTCCCTGTTCGAGGAACTGCAGCAGAAGCAGCAGCTCCGCCCCGAGGGCTCCGGCACGGTGCGCGAACTCGACGCCGGCGTGCATGCCATCGGCAAGAAGATCGTCGAAGAGGCCGCCGAGGTGTGGATGGCCGCCGAATTCCAGAGCCTCGACGAGACGGCGGAGGAGATCTCCCAGCTGCTCTACCATCTGCAGGTGATGATGCTGGCGAAGGGCCTCAGCCCCGCCGACGTGTACAAGCACCTGTAAGAGCACCACACCCCACATCCTCACGAAAGACCACTCATGCTGAAAATCGCGGTACCCAACAAGGGTTCGCTGTCGGAGACCGCTGCCCAGATGCTCGCCGAGGCCGGCTACCACGGCCGCCGCGACCCCCGGGAGCTCGTCACCCAGGACCCGCGGAACAACGTCGAGTTCTTCTACCTCCGCCCGCGTGACATCGCCACCTATGTCGGGTCGGGCGCGCTCGACGTCGGCATCACCGGCCGCGACCTGCTGCTCGACTCCGAGTCGCCGGCCACGGAGGTCGCCGAGCTGAACTTCGGCGAATCGACGTTCCGGTTCGCCGCTCCCGGCGGCCGGTTCGACAGCCTCGACCAGCTGCAGGGTCTCCGCGTCGCCACCAGCTACCCGGGCCTGGTCGGCGCGTTCCTCGCCCAGACGAACGTCACCGCCACGCTCGTCAAGCTCGACGGTGCCGTCGAATCCGCTGTGCGCCTCGGGGTCGCGGATGCTGTCGCCGACGTCGTCTCGACCGGCAGCACGCTCCGGAAGGCCGGGCTCGAGATCTTCGGGCCAGTCATCCTGCAGTCCACCGCCGTGCTGATCTCCTCCGGTGTGCAGAACGCCGGGGCCGACACCCTGCTCCGCCGCCTGCAGGGCGTGCTCGTCGCCCGCCAGTACGTGCTGATGGACTACGACGTGCCCCGCGTGCACCTCGACGCCGCGACCGCCGTCACCCCCGGCATCGAGTCGCCGACGATCTCCCCGCTGGCCGACCCCGAGTGGGTGGCCGTCCGCGCGATGGTCCCGCGAACCGAGATGAACCTCGTCATGGACTCCCTCTGGGAGGTCGGGGCGCGCGCCATCCTGGTCAGCCCGATCCACGCCGCGAGGCTGTGACGATGTCGCTCACACGCCGCGAGGCTTCGGCCATGCAGCTCACACGCCGCGAGGCTTCGGCATGACGCTCGCCGTCCGCGTCATCCCGTGCCTCGACGTGGCCGCTGGCCGTGTCGTCAAGGGTGTCAACTTCGAGAACCTGCGTGACGCGGGCGATCCCGTCGAGCTCGCACGCCTCTACAGCGCGCAGGGAGCGGACGAGATCACCTTCCTCGACGTGACCGCCACCGTCGACGAACGCGACACGACCTACGACATCGTGCGCCGCACGGCCGAGCAGGTCTTCATCCCGCTGACGGTCGGCGGGGGAGTGCGGAGCGCTGAAGACGTCGCCCGGCTGCTTGCGAGCGGGGCCGACAAGGTCGGCGTCAACAGCGCAGCCATCGCCCGCCCCGCGTTGCTCGGCGAGATCGCCGACCGCTTCGGCGCCCAGGTGCTCGTGCTCTCGCTCGACGTCAAACGCTCCTCCAGCACCGACTCCGGCTTCGTCGTCACCACGCACGGTGGCCGCCGCGAGACCGACCTGGATGCCCTGGCCTGGGCCGAACGCGCCATCGAACTCGGCGCGGGCGAACTGCTCGTCAACTCGATCGACGCCGACGGCACGAAGGACGGCTACGACCTCGAGCTGATCCGGCTCATGAAGTCCCTCAGCAGCGTGCCGGTCATTGCTTCAGGCGGCGCCGGCAAGCTCGGCGACTTCCCCGAGGCGGTCGGGGCGGGAGCCGACGCCGTGCTCGCGGCCTCCGTCTTCCACAACCGAGAACTGACCATCGGCGACGTCAAAGAGGCGCTGGCCGAGAGGGGAGTGATTGTCCGGTGAGCGACAACACACCGATGGGCTACACACCGGAGTCGAGCGACATCATCAGGGAGCTTCCCATCGATGTGGAAGCCGTGATCGCCCGCGCGAGCTTCGACGCGAAAGGCCTGCTGCCGGCCGTCATCCAGCAGTTCGACACGCTCGAAGTGCTGATGGTGGGGTGGATGGATGCCGAAGCCCTCCGCCGCACGTACACCACCGGGCGCGTGACCTTCTGGTCGCGCTCCCGCCAGGAGTACTGGCGGAAGGGCGACACCTCCGGCCACGCCCAGTACGTGCACGGCGCGGCGCTCGACTGCGATGGGGATACGCTTCTGGTGACGGTCGACCAGATCGGCGTCGCGTGCCACACCGGCACCCGAACCTGCTTCGACGGCGACCCTCTTGCTCCGGTGCAGGGTGCGCCGGGCGCTACCGAGGGATGATGGTGATGGCAGAGACTCCCACGACTTCGACCAGGCGAGAAGAGTTCGACGCGCTCCTCTCGACGCACCGGGTGCTGCCGGTCATCCGCACTCTCTTCGCCGACGGTGAGACCCCGGTGGGCATCTACCGGAAGCTCAGCGACAACCGGCCGGGCACCTTCCTGCTCGAGTCGGCGGCGCAGGGCGGCGTGTGGTCGCGGTTCTCCTTCATCGGGGTGTCGAGCTACGGCGTGCTGAGCGCAGAGGGCGACCGCGCCGTCTGGATGGGCTCCGGGTTGAGCGCGGCACGCGCCTTCCCACAGGGCATGCCCGCCGGCCCCCTCGAAGCCCTCGCGGAGCTCTACGAGGAGTGGAAGACCCCGGTCATCCCCGGGCACCCGCCCCTCACCGGCGGGCTCGTCGGTTTCATCGGCTGGGAGGCCATCCGCCAGATCGAGCACCTGCCGAACCGGCCCCCCGCCGACTTCAGCATGCCGAGCCAGGCCCTCTCGTTCGTCTCCGACCTGATCGCGGTCGACCACCTGCTCGGCACGGTGACACTCGTTTCGACAGTGCTGGCGGACGGCGCTGGCCTCGGTGGCAGTGGCACCGCCGGCGCGGGCGGGGTCCGTTCCGGTTCCCGCAGGCGCGCCGCGGCAGACGAGGAGAAGCTGAGCGCCGACGAGTTGTGGCGCGACGCCCAGACCCGCCTCGACTCGATGCAGCGCCGGCTGGCGAAGCCCGCGGAGGCGTGGCTCGCCGAGGCCGACTTCGGCCTGTCGGCGGTTCCGGATGCCCGCACCACCCGCGACGAGTTCCTGGCGTCGATCGACGTGGCCAAAGAGCACATCCGCGCCGGCGACATCTTCCAGGTCGTGATCGCCCAGCGTTTCGACCTCGCGTGCACCGCGGAACCGATCGACGTCTACCGGGTGCTCCGCACCCTGAACCCGAGCCCGTACCTCTATCTGCTGAACCTCGAGTCACCGGCCCGCGAGCCCTACGCGATCGTGGGTTCGAGCCCCGAGGCTCTGGTGAAGGTCGCCGCGGGCACCGCCTTCACCCACCCCATCGCCGGCTCCCGGCCGCGCGGCCGCACGGTGGAGGCCGACCTCGACCTCGAGACCGAACTGCTGGCCGACCCGAAGGAGCGAGCGGAGCACCTGATGCTCGTCGACCTCGCTCGGAACGACCTGCTGAAGGTCTGCGAAGCCGGATCCGTCGAGGTGACCGAGTTCATGCGCATCGAGCGGTTCAGTCACATCATGCACATCGTCTCCTCGGTCGAAGGCACCCTCGCCCCCGAGGTGACGGCGATCGACGTGTTCCGGGCGACGTTCCCCGCGGGCACCCTCTCCGGCGCACCGAAGCCGCGTGCCCTGCAGATCATCGACGACCTGGAACCCGCCCAGCGCGGGCTCTACGGGGGAGTGGTGGGCTACTTCGACTTCGCCGGGGACGCCGACCTGGCCATCGCGATCCGCACGGCTGTCATCGCCGACGGAGTGGCGCGCGTGCAGGCCGGCGGCGGGCTCGTCGCCGACTCGGACCCCGATTCCGAGTTCATCGAATCCCAGAACAAGGCGGCGGCACCGCTCCGCGCGGTGGCGATCGCGAACGCGATGACGAGGGTCGGATGACCGGCGGTACGGGAGCGACAGGCACTCCGGGCGCTGCAGAGCCGGTGCTCAGCGAGACGGAGCTCCGAGCATCCAGAGCACGCCGGCTGAAGTCGTACACGATCCTGGCCGTCATCGTCTGGAGTGGGCTCGTCTTCCTCGCCTGGTCGCAGCCGTGGTTCAGCCTGCACGCCCAGGGCCGTGCCGGCGACATCGTCACCGTCACGGTGCAGGGCGCGGTCGCGGCTCCCGCCCTCTCGGCCCTCGCCCTCGCAGGGCTGGCACTGTCGGCCGCCCTCGCCATCGCCGGCCCTGTCATCCGGATCGTGCTCGGCGCCCTCGAGTTCGCGCTCGGACTCTCGATCACCGTCTCGTCCGTGTCAGCCCTGGCCGACCCCGTGCAGGCCGGGCAGTCCGCGATCACGACGGCGACGGGCGTCGCCGGCACGTCGTCGATCGGCCAGATCGCCACCGCTTCGGGCACGGAGCTCTGGCCGTTCCTCGCGATCGCCAGCGGCGCGCTGATGGCGCTGACGGGCATCCTGATCATCGTCTCGGTGCGCCGCTGGCCCGCCTCGGGCCGCAAGTACCAGCCGGTGACCTTCGCCGCATCCGACGGCCGCACATCGGGCAACCCCGCCGATCTGCTGGTCGACGAGCCGGCCCCGAAGGCACCCGCGCGTGACGTCAACACCACGCGTACCGCGGCGGTCGACAACTGGGACAGCCTCACCCGCGGCCAGGACCCGACGGACTGAGCGGCATCCGCCCACACCGACCGCACCACCAGCACCACCGCACTGCACCACCCAGCACACCCGGCGGCACCCGATAGAATGGATGCCGACCCGCGAACACAATTCTCAAGGAGCAAGATGAGCATCGAGTCAGAAGAACCGGGCCACGGCAGTTCGACCGCATCGTGGACCGCCGTCGTCATCATGCTGGTGGCCTTCGCCATCGGCACGACCGCCTTCTTCTTCAGCATCGTGTGGCTTGTCTGGGCGTCCGTTGCCCTCCTGATCGTCGGTCTGCTGGTGGGCTACGGGCTCGCCAAGGCCGGCTACGGCGTCGGCGGCGCCAAGTCTGCCGCCCGGGGGCACTGACCTCCCGTGCTCTCCTCCCTGACCGCCGGGGCTGCTGAAGACGCAGCGGCGCGGCTCGAACTCGTTCCCTTCGACGAGGTCGAGCGCAGGGCGCTGGCCGCCCCGCCCGCGCTCGATGCCCTGGCCTTCCTCGCACCGGCCGAACGTGTCAAGATCATCGCCGAGGTGAAACGCTCGAGTCCTTCGCGCGGTGCCCTCGCCGCCATCAGCGACCCAGCCGCCCTCGCCTCCACCTACCAGTCGGCCGGCGCCAGCACCGTGAGTGTGCTCACCGAGGGCCGCAAGTTCAAAGGCACGCTCGAAGACCTCGAACTCGTGCGTGACGCCGTCTCCATCCCGGTGCTCCGGAAAGACTTCATCACCCTCGACTACCAGGTCTTCGAGGCTCGCGCGGCGGGGGCCGACCTCGTTCTGCTGATCGTCGCCGCGCTCGACCAGGCGCAGCTCGCCCACCTCCAGGAGCTCATCCAGTCCCTCGGCATGACCGCCCTGGTCGAGACGCACTCCGCCGACGAGGTCGAACGGGCACTCGACGTGGGTGCCTCCCTGATCGGGGTCAACGCCCGCAACCTGTCGACGTTCGAGCTCGACCGCGACCTCTTCGGCACTCTCGCCGACCGCATCCCGGCCGGCATCGTCCGTGTCGCCGAGTCCGCCGTGAAGACGGCGGCCGATGTCAGCCACTACCGCTCGAGCGGCGCCGACGTGGTGCTCGTGGGGGAGGCGCTCGTCACGGGCGACCCCGCGCGCACCCTCGAAGAATTCCTGGGAGTCTCATGACCACGCACCTCCGCGACGAGCAGGGGCCGTTCTTCGGCGAGTTCGGCGGGAGGTTCATGCCCGAGTCGCTCATCGCCGCGCTCGACGAGATCTCCGTCGCCTACGGCGAGGCCAAGAACGACCCGGCCTTCGCTGCCGAGCTCACCGAGCTCCACAGGAGCTACACCGGTCGTCCCTCGATCCTCACCGAGGTTCCCCGGTTCGCGAAGCATGCGGGCAACGCCCGCATCATCCTGAAGCGTGAAGACCTGAACCACACCGGCTCGCACAAGATCAACAATGTGCTCGGCCAGGCCCTGCTCGCGAAGCGGCTCGGCAAGACCCGCCTGATCGCCGAGACCGGCGCGGGCCAGCACGGCGTCGCCACGGCGACCGCGGCCGCCCTGATGGGCATGAGCTGCGTCGTCTACATGGGTGAGGTCGACACCGAGCGCCAGGCGCTGAACGTCGCCCGGATGAGGCTGCTGGGCGCCGAGGTCATCCCCGTGACGACGGGAACCCGCACCCTGAAGGACGCCCTCAACGAGGCCTTCCGCGACTGGGTCGCCAACGTCGAAGACACCCACTACGTGCTCGGCACCGTGGCCGGCCCGCATCCGTTCCCCGTCATGGTGCGCGACTTCCACAAGATCATCGGCGAGGAGGCGCGCCAGCAGGTGCTCGACCTCACCGGAGCGCTGCCCGACGCCGTGGTCGCCTGTGTCGGCGGGGGTTCGAACGCCATCGGCATCTTCCACGCCTTCCTCGACGATCCGGATGTCACGCTGATCGGCTACGAGGCAGCCGGCGACGGTGTCGACACCCTCCGCCACGCCGCAACGATCACGATGGGCCGCCCGGGAGTGCTGCACGGCTCCCGCAGCATGATGCTGCAGGACGAAGATGGCCAGACCCTCGACTCGCACTCGATCTCCGCGGGTCTCGACTACCCGGGTGTCGGCCCCGAGCACGCCTGGCTGGCGTCGATCGGCCGGGCCCAGTACGTTCCCGTGACCGACTCCGAGGCGATGGCGGCGTTCCGCCTGCTCTGCCAGACCGAAGGGATCATCCCGGCCATCGAGTCGGCGCACGCCCTGGCCGGTGCCCTGGAGCTCGGCCGCGAGCTCGGTGAGGGTGCGGTCATCCTGCTGAACCTGAGCGGTCGCGGCGACAAAGACGTGGAGACGGCGGCACGCTACTTCGGCGTGCTCGACGAGGTCGCTCTCGTCGCCACCGAACTCGAGGCGAGTTCCCTCGAGCCGGGCGAGCTGGCCAGCGACGCCCTGACCGACGAGCTCCGAGCGGGCTCCGGGGAAGCGGCCGAGCTCGCCTCCGGTCGAGGAGTGCAGCTGTGAGCGGCACCACCACCGTTTCGCCCGTCGGCACCCGCATCGCGGAGGCCAACCGCGACCGGGCCGGAGCCCTGATCGGCTACCTGCCCGTCGGCTTCCCGACTCTCGAACAGAGTGTCGACGCCGCGGTCGCGCTGGTCGAGAACGGCGTCGACGTGCTGGAACTCGGCCTGCCCTACTCCGATCCGGTGATGGACGGCCCGGTCATCCAGAGGGCGACCCAGACCGCCCTCGAGAACGGCTTCCGGCTGCGTGACGCCTTCACGGCGGTCGAGGCGATCCGCTCCCGGGTGGATGCCCCCATCCTGCTCATGACGTACTGGAACCCCGTGGTGCAGTACGGGGTCGACCGGTTCGCCGACGACCTCGTCTCCGCCGGTGGCGCCGGCCTCATCACGCCCGACCTCACCGTCGACTCCGGCCGGGACTGGCTCGCGGCAAGCGACCGCACAGGGCTCGACCGGGTCTTCCTCGCCGCCCCCACCTCCACCGCCGAGCGCCTCGAACTGGCGGTGACGAACAGCCGCGGCTTCGTCTACGTGGTCTCCACAATGGGTGTCACCGGCGCCCGGAGCGACGTCGACGTCTCCGCCCGCACCCTCGTCGACCGCCTCCGGGCGGCCGGTTCCACGAGCGCCTGCGTCGGCATCGGCATCTCGACGGGCGACCAGGTCGCCGAGGTGCTGGAGTACGCCGACGGCGCGATCGTGGGCTCAGCGCTGGTACGCGCGCTCAGCGACGACGGGGTGCAGGGCGTGGCGAAGGTGGCCGCATCCCTCGCCGCCGGCACTGCACGCTCACTCTGAGAGACCGGGCAGACAGCAGCCCCCTGTCACGCGCGCCCTCACGGCGCACCCTAGAATTGGGCTTGCCGATTGCCCTCTTCGCTTTCGGTTCCCGCATGGAAGGTCTACCACCAGGTGTTTCTGCCGCAGAGCATTCCCAGCCCGTCGATCAACTCGCTTGACATCACCGGGTGGATTCGCACGTTGGGCCTCGCCCTGCCCGACAACTGGAACCTGAGCATCCGCATCTACGCCCTGTGCATCCTGCTCGGCATCGTCATCGCCACGATCATGACGTCACGCCGGCTCACCAAGCGGGGCGCGGAGCCGGGCATCGTGCTCGACATCATCCTCTGGGCGGTGCCGCTCGGAATCATCGGATCCCGTGTCTTCCACGTGCTCACCCACCCCGGCGACTACTTCTACCCCGGCGCAGACCTGCTGAAGACGCTCTACATCTGGGAGGGCGGGATCGCCATCTACGGCGGACTGCTCGGGGGCGCCCTCGGCGCGTACATCGGCTGCCGCCTCACCGGCATCCGGCTCTGGACGTTCGGTGACGCCCTCGCGCCCGGCCTCCTGCTCGCGCAGGCCTTCGGCCGGTTCGGCAACTACTTCAACCAGGAACTGTTCGGCTACCCGACCGACGGCTGGTGGGGCCTCGAGATCGCGTCCCCCAACCCGGCCATCCCGATCGGCCTCGCGCCCGGAACCCTCTTCCAGCCGACGTTCGCCTACGAGGTCATCTGGGATGTCATCGGCGTCATCGTGCTGCTGGTTCTGTCGAGCCGACTGAAGCTCCAGTGGGGCAAGGTCTTCGGCGCCTACCTCATCTGGTACGGCGCCGGCCGGAGCGTCTTCGAGACGATCCGCATCGACCCCAGCGAGATCTTCTTCGGCGTGCGCACCAACGTCTGGGCCTCCTGGATCGCCATCCTGCTCGGCCTCATCCTGATCATCGTGCAGACGAAGCGCCACCCCGGTCTCGAGCGCGGACCGTACCGCTCGGGAATTGCGTGGTCACCGGCGAACGCTGAGGTAGACTCGGTGGACAGGTACACAGACGAAGAACTCCGCAGCAACGATGCCTCGGAAGAGTCTGTGGCAGACGCACCTCTCGAACCGAAGGCCACAAGCACAGTCGGAAAGAAGTAGGCAGGCCGAAACAAGCCAGGCACCACCAGCTGCAGTCGCACTCCACTGCACTCATCACCATCGCACTTCTCCACTCGGGCCGCCGGCGTCCCAATTCAGCACAACCCGGTCGTCACAGTTCCGGGGGGATGGATTCCTATGGTTGAGCACAGCATCTCGCCCAGCTTCAGCATGAACCCGAACACGCAGGGCATGTACGACCCTGCGAACGAGAAGGACGCCTGTGGCCTCGCCATGGTCGCCACTCTCCGTGGCACGGCCGGGCACGACATCATCGACACGGCTCTGGATGCCCTGCGGCACCTCGAGCACCGGGGAGCTGTCGGCTCGGATGCCGGTACCGGTGACGGTGCGGGCATCCTGACCCAGATCCCCGACGAGTTCCTGCGCGCTGTCGCAGGCTTCGAGCTGCCCCCGGTCGGCCACTACGCCGTCGGCAACGCCTTCCTGCCCCTCGACCACGATGAGCGCGAGACGGTGATCGCCCGCCTCGCGGAGATCGCCGACGAAGAGGGCCTCACCGTGCTCGGCTGGCGCGACGTGCCCGTGCGGCCCGACGAACTCGGCCGGCTGGCCCGCGAGGCGATGCCCGCGATCCGGCAGCTGTTCGTCACCGCCAAGCACCACGACGCCTCGGGCAACACCCCCGCGGGCATCCAGCTCGACCGGCTCACCTACCGTCTCCGCAAGCGCGTCGAGCACGAGCACGAGGTGTACTTCATGTCGCTCTCGGCCCGCACCCTGACCTACAAGGGCATGGTCACGACGCTGCAGCTCGAGCCGTTCTACCCCGACCTCAGCGACGAGCGCTTCGCCTCGAAGCTGGCGCTGGTGCACTCGCGGTACTCGACCAACACGTTCCCGTCCTGGCCGCTGGCCCAGCCCCTCCGCATGATGGCGCACAACGGCGAGATCAACACGGTGCAGGGCAACCGCAACTGGATGCGCGCCCGGCAGTCCCAGCTGAAGAGCGAGCTGCTCGGTGACATGCAGCCGCTGCTGCCGATCGTCACCCCCGGCGCGAGCGACTCGGCCTCCTTCGACGAGGTGGTCGAACTGCTGACCCTCGCGGGCCGGCCGCTGCCGCACGCCATCATGATGATGGTGCCGGAGGCCTGGGAGAACAACGCCGACTTCGACCCCGAACGGCGATCGTTCTACGAGTTCCACTCCATGCTGATGGAGCCGTGGGACGGTCCCGCCGCCCTCGTCTTCACCGACGGCGATTTGGTGGGCGCGACACTCGACCGCAATGGTCTCCGCCCCGGTCGCTACCTGATCACCGACGACGGCCTCGTCGTGCTCGCCAGCGAGATCGGCGTGCTCGACGTCGACCCGGCCAGAGTCGTTCGGAAGGGCCGGCTCCGCCCCGGCAAGATGTTCCTCGTCGACACCGAGGCCGGCCGCCTCATCGAAGACGACGAGATCAAGTCCGACCTCGCCGCCAGCGAGCCCTGGGCCGAATGGCTCGATCAGGGCCGGATCAACCTCCGCGACCTCCCGGAGCGCGAGCACATCGTGCACACGCCCGCCTCGGTCACGCGCCGCCAGCGCACCTTCGGTTTCACCGAGGAGGAGATCCGCATCCTGCTCACCCCGATGGCGAAGAACGGCGCGGAGCCGCTCGGTGCCATGGGGTCCGACACACCCATCGCGGTGCTCTCGAAGCGCCCCCGGCTGCTGTTCGACTACTTCACCCAGCAGTTCGCCCAGGTGACGAACCCGCCGCTCGACTCGATCCGCGAGGAGGTCGTCACCTCCCTCCGGCTCGGGCTCGGGCCGGAGCGGAACCTGCTCGACGCGACCCCCGGGCACACCGGCCAGGTCATCCTCGACTTCCCGGTGATCGACAACGACGAGCTGGCGAAGATCCAGCACATCGACCCCACCTCCGGCAGTTCGACCACCACGACCATCCGCGGCCTCTACCGGGTCGAGAACGGCCCCTCCGCCATGCAGGAGCGCATCGCCGAAATGTGCGCAGAGGCCGACGAGGCGATCGCGAACGGCGCGCTGTTCATCGTGCTCTCCGACCGCGACTCCAACAAGGAGTATGCGCCGGTTCCCTCGCTCCTGATGCTCGCGGGTGTGCACCACCACCTCATCCGCGAAGAGACCCGGATGAAGGTCGGCATCATCGTCGAGGCAGGCGATGTGCGCGAGGTGCACCACGTCGCGCTGCTCATCGGGTACGGCGCTTCGGCGATCAACCCCTACCTCGCCATGGAGACGTGCGAGAACCTCGTGCGTGGCGGCATGATCACCGGCATCACGCCCGAGAAGGCCGTGAAGAACGTCATCAAGGCGCTCGGCAAGGGTGTGCTGAAGATCATGTCCAAAATGGGCATCTCGACGGTCTCGTCGTACGCCGGCGCGCAGGCCTTCGAGGCAGTCGGTCTCGACAAGGCCTTCGTCGCCCAGTACTTCACGGGAACATCCTCGAAGCTCGGCGGAGTCGGCATCGACGTCATCGCCGCCGAGAGCGGCAGCCGGCACCGGGCGGCATTCCCCGAGGACGGCGCGATCACCGTGCACGAACCGCTCGCCGTGGGCGGTGAGTACCAGTGGCGCCGCGAAGGCCCGCCGCACCTCTTCAACCCGGACACCGTCTTCCGGCTGCAGCACTCCACCCGTGCGCGCCGGTACGACATCTTCCGCGAGTACACGAAGCTCGTCGACGACCAGGCCGCCGAGCTGATGACCCTCCGGGGGTTGTTCAAGCTGAAGACGGATGTCCGCCCCGCTGTGCCGCTCGACGAAGTCGAGTCGGTCGAATCGATCGTCAAGCGCTTCTCCACGGGGGCGATGAGCTATGGCTCGATCTCCGAGGAGGCCCACACCACCCTCGCCATCGCGATGAACCGCCTCGGCGGCAAGTCGAACACCGGTGAGGGCGGAGAGGACACCGAGCGACTCCTCGACCCCGAACGCCGCAGCGCGATCAAGCAGGTCGCCTCGGGCCGGTTCGGCGTGACGAGCATGTACCTCACGCACGCCACCGACATCCAGATCAAGATGGCGCAGGGCGCGAAGCCCGGCGAGGGCGGGCAACTGCCTCCGACCAAGG
This sequence comes from Subtercola boreus, assembly GCF_006716115.1. NCBI lineage: Bacteria > Bacillati > Actinomycetota > Actinomycetes > Micrococcales > Microbacteriaceae > Subtercola > Subtercola boreus. The sequence continues at coordinate 1,163,824 of NZ_VFOO01000001.1, forward strand.
TGTACCCGTGGATCGCGCGCACCCGCCACGCAACAGCAGGCGTCGGCCTCATCTCGCCGCCCCCGCACCACGACATCTACTCGATCGAAGACCTCAAGCAGCTGATCTTCGACCTCAAGCGCGCGAACCCCGAGGCCCGCGTGCACGTGAAGCTCGTCAGCCAGAACGGCATCGGAGCGGTCGCGGCCGGTGTGACGAAGGCCCTGGCCGACGTCGTGCTCGTATCCGGCCACGACGGCGGAACGGGCGCCAGCCCGCTCAACTCGCTGAAGCACGCCGGAACCCCCTGGGAGCTCGGTCTCGCCGAGACGCAGCAGACACTGATGCTGAACGGCATGCGCGACCGCGTGGTCGTGCAGGTCGACGGCCAGATGAAGACCGGCCGCGACGTCATCGTCGGCGCCCTGCTGGGGGCTGAGGAGTTCGGTTTCGCCACCGCACCCCTCGTCGTCTCCGGCTGCGTCATGATGCGCGTCTGCCACCTCGACACCTGCCCCGTGGGCGTCGCGACGCAGAACCCCGAGCTCCGCGCGCGGTTCACCGGCAAGCCCGAGTTCGTGGTGAACTTCTTCGAGTTCCTGGCCCAGGAGGTTCGCGAGTATCTCGCCGAACTCGGTTTCCGCTCGCTCGAAGAGGCCATCGGTCACCACGAGCTGTTGAACGTCGACCACGCCCTGGAGCACTGGAAGGCCGATGGCCTCGACCTCAGCCCGATCCTCGTCGGCCCCGAGTTCGCCGACGACGAGCCGCGGGTGAACCACCGCCAGCAGAAGCACGACCTCGACAAGCACTTCGACAACCGGCTCATCCGTGACTCGGCCGAAGCGCTCGAGTTCGGCGAGCCCGTCGTGATCAGCCTGCCGATCCGCAACACCGAGCGTGCCGTCGGCACGATGCTCGGCCACGAGGTCACGGTGCGCCACGGCGAAGACGGCCTGCCCGACGACACGATCCAGGTCACCCTGACCGGGTCTGCCGGCCAGTCCCTCGGGGCCTTCATGCCCCGTGGCATCACGCTGCGGCTCGAGGGCGACTCGAACGACTATGTCGGCAAAGGCCTCTCCGGTGGTCGCGTGATCGTGCGCCCCAACCGGGCAGCCACCTTCGCGGCCGAGCAGAACGTCATCGCCGGCAACGTGATCGGCTACGGCGCGACGAGCGGCAGTATGTTCATCCGGGGCATCGTGGGTGAGCGCTTCCTGGTTCGGAACTCCGGCGCGACGGCCGTTGCCGAAGGGGTGGGTGACCACGCCCTCGAGTACATGACCGGCGGGATCGCGCTCATCCTCGGTACGACCGGGCGGAACCTCGGCGCGGGCATGTCGGGCGGAACCGCCTACGTGTACAAGCTCCGTTCCGAACTCGTCAACACCGATTCGCTCGGTTCGGGTGAGCTGCAGCTTCTGCCGCTCGACGCGAACGACGCCGAACTGGTGCGTTCCCTGCTCGTCGAGCACGAAGCCGAGACCGGATCCACGGTCGCGGCCGCTCTGCTCGCCGACTTCCCTGCTGCTCAGGCAGAGTTCGTCAAGGTGCTGCCGCGCGACTACGCGGCCGTGCTTGCAACCCGCCAGTCCGCCGTCGACGAGGGTCTCGACCCCGACGGCGATGTGGTCTGGGAGAGAATCCTGGAGGTTACCGGTGGCTGATCCCAAGGGATTCCTGAAGGTCACGGAGCGCGAGGTCCCCAAGCGCCGTCCCGTTCCGATCCGCCTGATGGACTGGAAAGAGGTCTACGAGGCCGCCGATCCGTCGGAGACCCGCCGCCAGGCCGGTCGCTGCATGGACTGCGGCATCCCGTTCTGCCACCACGGCTGCCCGCTCGGCAACCTGATCCCCGAGTGGAACGACCTGACCTGGCGCGGTGAGGGCCGGCAGGCAATCGAGCGCCTGCACGCCACGAACAACTTCCCCGAGTTCACCGGCCGGCTCTGCCCGGCGCCCTGCGAGAGTTCGTGCGTGCTGGGCATCAACCAGCCCGCGGTGACGATCAAGCAGGTCGAGGTCTCGATCATCGACCAGGCCTTCGCCAACGGCTGGGTCACCCCGCACCCGCCCGAGCGACTCACCGGCAAGACGGTGGCCGTGGTCGGATCCGGCCCTGCGGGCCTCGCGGCGGCACAGCAGCTCACCCGGGCGGGCCACACCGTGGCCGTGTACGAGCGCGACGACCGCATCGGCGGCCTGCTGCGGTACGGCATCCCGGACTTCAAGATGGAGAAGAAGCACCTCGAAGCCAGGCTGACCCAGATGATGGCCGAGGGAACCCGCTTCCGCGCCGGCATCAACATCGGTGTCGACATCACCTGGGCCGACCTCCGGTCGCGCTACGACTCGGTGATCGTCTGCACCGGCGCCACGGTTCCCCGCGACCTGCCGATCCCGGGGCGCGACCTCGAAGGTGTGCACTTCGCGATGGAATACCTCGTACAGGGCAACAAGGTCGGCGCCGGTGACACGGTGCACGACCAGATCACGGCCGAGGGCAAGCACGTCGTGGTTCTCGGCGGCGGCGACACCGGTGCGGACTGCATCGGGACCGCCCACCGCCAGCAGGCGATCTCGGTGACGAACCTCGCCATCGGGCAGCAGCCGCCCTCCGAACGGCCCGAGGAGCAGCCGTGGCCGATGGTCGCGAACCTGTTCGAGGTCTCGAGCGCGCACGAAGAGGGCGGTGAGCGCGTCTACCTCGCCTCTACCGTCGAGTTCCTGTCGAACGAGGCGGGCGAGGTGCGCGCCATCCGCGTGGCCGAGACCGAGTACCTCGACGGGCGCCGGGTGCCGAAGGCGGGCACCGAACGCGAGATCCCGGCCGACCTCGTGCTGCTCGCGCTCGGCTTCACCGGCCCCGAAGACCAGAGCCTCACCCACCAGGTGGGCGCGGCGTTCGACAAGCGCGGCAATGTCGAGCGCGGCGACGACTACGAGACGAGCATCCCGGGCGTCTTCGTTGCCGGCGACGCGGGGCGCGGCCAGTCGCTGATCGTCTGGGCCATCGCCGAGGGTCGCGCTGCGGCCGCCGCCGTCGACAAATACCTCGAAGGCGCCACCGAACTGCCATTCCCCGTTTCCCCGCGCGACCGTGCAATCACCGTATAGAACCAGCAGACTTACCCGTACCCCCTCAATGCGCCAACGCGCAGAAACACGGAGCAACTCCTACACATGAGACGCGCTAAAATCGTCGCCACCCTCGGGCCGGCAACGTCGTCGTACGAAAACATCAGGGCCATCATCGATGCCGGCGTCGATGTCTGCCGCATGAACCTCAGCCACGGCACCTATGACGTGCACGAGGGCATCTACGCCACCGTGCGGAAGGCCGCCGCCGACTCCGGCCGTGCCGTCGCAGTGCTGGTCGACCTCCAGGGCCCGAAGATCCGCCTCGGCAAGTTCGAAGCCGGCCCCTACTACCTCGAGCAGGGCGACATCTTCAAGATCACCACCGAAGACGTTCTCGGCACCCGCGAGCTCTCCGGAACGACCTTCAAAGGCCTGCCGCAGGATGTCGCGCCCGGCGACTTCCTCCTCATCGACGACGGAAAGGTGAAGGTGCGGGTTCTCGAGACCGACGGCGTCGTCGTCACCACCGAGGTCATCGTTGCGGGCAACGTCTCCAACAACAAGGGCATCAACCTGCCCGGTGTCGCCGTGAACGTTCCGGCTCTCTCCGAGAAGGACGAGGCCGACCTCCGCTGGGGCCTGAAACTCGGCGCGGACATGATCGCGCTGTCGTTCGTGCGTGACGCCGCCGACATCTCCCGCGTGCACGAGATCATGGCCGAAGAGGGTCGCCGCATCCCGGTCTGCGCCAAGATCGAGAAGCCCCAGGCCGTCGACAACCTCGAAGAGATCATCGACGCCTTCGACAGCATCATGGTCGCCCGCGGCGACCTCGGCGTCGAACTGCCCCTCGAAGCGGTGCCGATCGTTCAGAAGCGTGCCGTCGAGCTCTCCCGCCGCATGGCGAAGCCCGTCATCGTCGCCACGCAGATGCTCGAATCGATGATCTCCTCCCCGATCCCGACCCGCGCCGAGACCTCGGATGTCGCGAACGCCGTGCTCGACGGAGCCGACGCCGTCATGCTCTCCGGCGAGACCAGCGTGGGGGAGTACCCCGTCATCACGGTTCAGACAATGGCCCGCATCGTCGAGTCGACCGAGGTGCACGGCCTCGAGCGGATCCCCGCCCTCGGCACCAAGCCCCGCACCCAGGCCGGGGCGATCACGCTCGCAGCCTCCGAGGTCGCCGACTTCGTCGGTGCCAAGTACCTCGTCGTCTTCACGGAGTCGGGCGACTCGGTGCGGCGGATGACGCGGCTGCGGTCGAGCATCCCGATCATCGGGCTCACCCCGGAGCCGGGCATCCGCAACCGCATGGCCCTCTCCTGGGGCGTCGAGTCGTACCTCGTCGACCGGGTCAAGCACACCGACCAGCTGATGGTCCAGGCCGACGACGTGCTGCTCGGTGAGAACCTCGCGGCCCTCGGCGACAAGGTCGTGGTGATCTCCGGATCCCCTCCCGGCAAGGCCGGCACCACCAACGACATGCGCGTGCACATCGTCGGTGAGGGTCACAACCCGCAGAAGCCCGACCCTGAAGAGCTCGACCACTAGGTTCGCGTCACGCATGCAGAAAGGCCCGGGAGGATTCTCCCGGGCCTTTCGCAATTTTGCACAGACTTTCAGAACCCTGTACCGGTGGTGGGACTCGAACCCACACGTCTTGCGACAACGCATTTTGAGTGCGCCGCGTCTACCATTCCGCCACACCGGCTCGCATCAACACCGTTCAGAATACCGTAGGGTTGTCTTTGTGACCGACCAACCTGCCTCCACCACCGCACCCCGACGTGTGGTCGTCGCTGAAGACGAATCCCTGATCCGGCTCGACATCGTCGAGATCCTCCGCGACGCCGGATTCGAGGTGGTCGGCGAGGCCGGCGACGGCGAGACCGCTGTCGCCCTGGCCACGGAGCTCCGGCCCGACCTGGTCATCATGGATGTCAAGATGCCCCTCCTCGACGGCATCTCCGCGGCCGAGCGGCTCAGCAAGGGCCACATCGCCCCGGTCGTGCTGCTGACCGCCTTCAGCCAGAAGGAGCTCGTCGAACGGGCCACCGAAGCCGGTGCCCTCGCCTACGTCGTCAAACCGTTCACGCCGAACGACCTGCTGCCCGCGATCGAGATCGCCCTCTCGCGCTACGCCCAGATCATCACCCTCGAGGCCGAGGTCGCCGACCTCGTCGAGCGGTTCGAGACGCGCAAGCTGGTCGACCGCGCCAAGGGACTCCTCAACGAGAAGATGGGTCTCACCGAGCCCGAGGCCTTCCGCTGGATCCAGAAGGCCTCGATGGACCGTCGGCTGACGATGCACGACGTCGCCCAGGCGATCATCGAGCAGCTGAGCGTCAAGAAGTAGAACTTCGCGTGTCAGACGCAGCTGATGTGAGCAAGGTGTTCCCGCTCGGAGTGGGCGATCTTGCGGCCCGCATGGGCATCGAGTTCGTCGAGATCACCGCTGAACGAGCCGTGGCGACCATGCCCGTCGAGGGCAACACTCAACCCTACGGAGTGGTGCACGGCGGGGCCTACGTTGTTCTGGCGGAGAGCCTCGGATCGTCGGCGGCAGCGGTTTTCGCCGGTCCCGGCCGCATCGCGATGGGCATCGAGGTCAATGCGAGCCACACCGGTTCGGTGAGATCGGGAACCGTGACCGGGGTGTGCACGGCCATCAAACTGGGGCGCACGCTGACCGTGCACGAGATCGCCATCACCGACGAGGCCGGCCAGCGCCTGTCGACGGTTCGCATCACCAATCTCCTCCGCGACGCGTAGAACGGGCACCCGTCGTTCCGCCCGAGAGCGCTTCGGGGCAGCCCGGCCGGTGTCGGTGGCATTGAGTAGGCTTGCGGTGTGTCCGACAACGAACAGCCCACCCTCCTTCTCATCGACGGCCACTCGCTGGCCTTCCGGGCGTTCTACGCGCTGCCGGTCGACAGTTTCCAGACCCGCGACGGGCAGCACACGAACGCCATCCACGGCTTCCTGTCGATGCTGCTCAACCTGCTGAAGAACGAGAAGCCCAGCCACCTGGCCGTTGCGTTCGACATCTCGCGGCACTCGTTCAGAACCAACGAATATCCCGAATACAAGGGCACCCGCGGCGAGACTCCGCCCGAGTTCATGGGCCAGGTCCCGCTGCTCAAAGACGCCCTGCACGCCATGAACATCATCACCCTCGAGAAAGAGAACTACGAGGCTGACGACATCCTCGCGACCCTGTCGGTGCAGGGCGCCGAGCAGGGTTTCCGGGTGCTTGTGGTGTCGGGCGACCGCGACACCATCCAGCTCGTCAACGACAACGTCACGCTGCTCTACCCGTCACGGCAGGGCGTCACCGACCTCACGCGGTACGACCGCGACAAGGTCTTCGAGCGCTACGGCATCGAACCGCACCAGTACCCCGAGATCGCAGCGCTTGTGGGGGAGACGAGCGACAATCTCCCGGGCATCCCGAAGGTCGGCGAGAAGACCGCGGTGAAATGGCTGAACCAGTTCGGCAGCCTGGAGGAGATCCTCCGGCGCTCCGACGAGATCGGCGGCAAGGTGGGGGAGAGCCTCCGCGAGTTCCAGGAGAACGCGGTGCGCAACCGCCGCCTCAACCGGCTTCTCACCGATGTCGAGCTCGAGAACGGTCCGGCCGACTTCACCCGCCGGCCGGTCGACGAGCAGGGCGTTCGTGACCTTTTCGAGCGGCTCGAGTTCCGCACTCTGCTGGAGCGGGTCTTCAAGCTCGACGGGCTCGACGCCGCATCGGGCGGCAACGGCGGTGCGGGTGGTTCCGGTTCATCCGGCGGCTCCGGCGGCTCCGGATCGGGTGAGGGCGGGGTCGACCCCAAGGCCGTCGTGGCGCCGGTGCCGAGCACCCTGCTCGACGAGGAACTCGCCGCCTGGCTGGCACGGGTCACCGCCGCCGAGCCGTTCGGGCTCGCCCTCTCGACGGAGTTGCTCGACGGCCGACCGATCGGGTTCGGCCTGGCCGCCTCCGATTCGGCGATATTCCTGCCGTGGATCCCCGACAGCCGCGACTACCTGCCGTTCGAGAACTGGCTGGCGTCGGATGCCCCGAAGATCCTGCACGGAGCGAAACACCAGCTCAAGGCCCTGCTCACCGCGGGGCTGACCGTCTCCGGTGTGACCTTCGACACCTCCATCGCGGCCTGGCTGCTGAAATCCGACGGTACGCCGCCTTCGCTGGCCGACCTGGTCGACCGGATGCTCGGCGAGACCCTGCCGTCCCCCGACCCCAACCAGCTGGTACCCGACGACGATTCGGTCATCGGCCCGGCCGTACAGGCCTGGTTCATCGGGCGGGTCGCCCGCGTCCTGGACGGGAGGCTCGACGCCGGCTCGCGCTCGGTGCTCGAGACCATCGAAATGCCCGTTCTCGCGGTGCTCGCCCGAATGGAGCTCGACGGCATCGCCGTGAGCCACCCGCAACTCGCCGAGCTGTCGGCCGAACTCACCGCGCGGTCGACCGACCTCGCCACCCAGGCTTTCGCGATCATCGAGCGGGAGATCAACCTCGGCTCGCCGAAGCAGATCCAGGAGGTGCTCTTCGACCAGCTCGGCATGCCGAAGACACGCGCAACCAAGACCGGCTATTCCACCGACGCGGTCTCCCTGGCCGACCTGCAGGCGAGCTCGCCGCATCCGTTCCTCGACCTCCTCCTGTCTCACCGTGACGCCACGAAGCTCAACCAGATCGTCGAGACCCTCGACAAGTCGATAGCCCCCGACCGCCGCATCCACACCACGTATGTGCAGACCGGTTCGTCGACGGGTCGCATCTCGTCGACCGACCCCAACCTGCAGAACATCCCCGTTCGCACCGAGGAAGGTCGACGCATCCGCAAGGCCTTCATGGTCGGCGAGTCGTACGAAACCCTCCTCACCACGGACTACTCGCAGATCGAGATGCGCATCATGGCGCACCTCTCCGAAGACGCCGGGCTCATCGCGGCCTTCCAGTCGGGCGAAGACCTGCACCGTTTCGTGGGCGCGCGCATCTTCGGCGTCGAGCCCGCCGATGTCACTCCCGCAATGCGGTCGAAGGTGAAGGCGATGTCGTACGGGCTCGCCTACGGGCTCTCTGCTTTCGGGCTCTCGAAGCAGCTCCGAATCCCCACGGCCGAGGCGAAGCAACTGATGAGCGACTACTTCGAACGGTTCGGTGCCGTGCGCGACTACCTCCGGAACGTGGTCGTGCAGGCGCGAGAAGACGGTTACACCGAGACCATCTTCGGCCGCCGGCGCATGTTCCCCGACCTCAACAGCGGCAACCGGGTGCTGCGCGACAATGCGGAACGGGCTGCGCTGAACGCGCCGATCCAGGGCACGGCGGCCGACATCCTGAAGATCGCGATGGTGAACATCGCCGCCGACCTCGCCGCGCAGGGGCTGCAGTCACGCATGCTGCTGCAGGTGCACGACGAACTGGTCTTCGATGTCTACCCGGGGGAGTGGGATTCCCTGGCGGCCGTCGTCACGGAACGGATGTCGACCGCGGCCACCCTCAAGGTACCGCTCGACGTGCAGCTGGGCCGCGGCCAGAACTGGAACGAGGCCGCCCACTAGAGGCCGGAGAGTATCCGTCTCTTTGCCTCGATGAATTCCTCTTCGCTGAGAAGGTTCTGCTCCCTCAGCGAAGACAGCCTCTCCAGGCGTTCGACGGTGGATTCGTTCGGCGGCGTCATCGCCGGGGAGGAACGTGCAAGCGGCACGGCCTTGACGTTCGCGCCGAATGCGTTCCCCGGAAAGACTGTGCGGTTTCGGGCGTTTCGGCGTGTTCTCCAGCGGAGGTAGAGAGGCAGACCTGTCGTGATCAGGATCACCGGACCGACGATGAGTAGAACTTCGAGGAACAGCTCGAAACTGATGGGCCCGCTACCGTAGTGACTCACCGGCTCTGCCCGACGATCCGCGCACGCTCAGCCACGTACTCGTCTTCGTTCAGCACTCCGTTCGCCCGCAGGGCTGCGAGACGCTCCAGCTGCGATGCGAGATCGGCAGGAGGAAAGGCAGTGTTCCTTCTGTTCATCTGCTCGGCCACGAACTGGGCCAGATTCTCGGCAGTGGACGCGCTGGTGGGAACCTCGTTCCAGAGCACGGCGAAACGCTTCGGATTCTTCACGTCGATCACAATCGGAAGCTCAGCACCGGGCATCGGCCACAACGCACTGCTGACGAGCCGGCGATATTTGACCGCGGTGGGCGGGAGTCCGGGTGCCTGTACGACCAGGTTCATGTAGCAGATGCTGTAGCTGGAGTTGCCGGTGCGCCCTGAGACCGAGATCACCTGGCCCGTTCCACGGACACCATTCTTCGGTCGACGCCATCCACCCATCAGTGCGAGGGGAAGTCCGACACCCAGACCGACGAAGAGCACGGTGGTGACCAGTGTGTGGACTACGGGGTCCGCGTTGAAGGCGTTCCATACGTCGGAGAGGTCCACGACGTCATCCGTGATCGAAGAGCTGGCGTTTGCGTTCCTGGAATTCCGCCGGAGAAATCGTTTCGCTGTCTCTCAGAGCTCCGAGTCTCTCGAGCTCAGCGATCAGGTCGGGAGCCGTGCCCTGGGCAGGGAGGACGATCACCGATCCGGACTGTCCCAGGCCGGAAGGTGGGAACGGTGTACCGCTTGGAGCGGCTCCCGGTCGGTTCGGGGGCGCCACCTTGAACAGTCTTCGTGTGCGCCAACGCAGGACGAGTGGCGTCACGACTGCTGCCACGACAAAGGGGATGGCTATGACGGCGACATCACCGAGGTCGTCGAATCCGTATCCGGTTCCGTTGCCGTAGTGATGCATCTGTGGCTCCTTGACTTGCCCGCTGCTGATGTTGTCGAGATTATCTCATCTGGTGATCAGCGTCGGGAGTCTCTGCACATTCTCAGCAAGCGAAGGGGGTCAGCGGAAGTCGCAGGAACGGGTCGGCGCGCCGAGCGGCAGCAGCTCGATGCGGTCGGCGACAAGGTTGATGATGCCGTCGTCGGTGCGCTCGAGGATGCCCCGGACCACCATCGCCGGCGCCTCCCGGGCGACACGGCGGTAGCGGCTCCACACCCCCACGCTGCAGATCACGTTCAGGATGCCCGTCTCGTCTTCGAGGTTCACGAAGGTGATGCCGCTGGCGGTCGCCGGACGCTGCCGGTGCGTCACCACCCCGCCGACCTCGATGCGGCGCCCGTTCTCGCACGTCTGCAGCTTCTCGATCGAGAGGGCACCCCGGTCATCCAACCAGTCCCGGGAGTGCGCGACCGGATGGTCATCCGGGGAGATACCGGTGCTCCACAGGTCGTAGACCACCTGCTCGGTGGGGCTCAGCATCGGCAGCAGCGGCGGTTGCACACTCACGTGGGTGCCCTGCAGGAACTCGGGGCGGTCCTGGGCGGCGTTGCCGGCCTCCCACAGTGCCTCCCGCCGGGTCAGATGGAGGCTCGTGAAGGCTCCGGCCGAGGCCAGGGCCTCCATCTCGGCGGTGTTGAGGTCGTTGCGCCGGGCCACATCGGCCATGTCGCGGTACGCGCCGCCGCGGCCCCGTTCCGTGACGATGCGTTCGGCGAGCTTCGCACCGATCGAGGTGATCTCGGCGAGCCCCAGCCGCACGTCGAGATTGCCGTCGCGACGGTGCTGCCGGTAGTCGGCCGGAACCGACCGGTCGAACACCTCGCTCGGCAGGTGGTCGGCGGTGTGCAGGCACGCGTCCATCCCGGTCGCGGCGGTCAGCCCACCGCCGACCTCGGTGCCACGGCCCGCGTCGCGCCCGGCCGCGCCACCTCCCGCGGCACCCGCACGCGCCGCGCTCGGCTCGAGCCCCGCCATCACCCCCGAGCGCTGGATGTCGGGGCGGTGCACCACGACACCGTGCCGCCGGGCATCCGCCACCAGCGTCTGCGGCGAGTAGAAGCCCATCGGCTGGGCGCGCAACAGCGACGCGAGGAACGCCGCCGGGTAGTGCAGCTTGAACCACGAACTGGCGTACACGAGCAACGCGAAGCTGTTCGAGTGGCTCTCGGCGAACCCGAAACTCGCGAAGGCCTCGATCTTCTGGTAGATCTGCTCGGCGACATCGGGAGCGATGCCGTTCGACGCCATCCCCTCGAACAGTTTCGACTTCAGCGACGAGATCTTCTCGATGCCGCGCTTGGACCCCATCGCCCGCCGGAGCAGGTCGGCGTCTTCGGGTGAGCAGTTGCCGACCGCCTGCGCCACCTGCATAAGCTGCTCCTGGAAGAGCGGAACCCCGAGCGTGCGTTCGAGAGGTTCTTCGAGCAGCGGGTGCAGGTATGTCACGGGTTCCTGCTTGAGCTTGCGCCGGATGTACGGATGTACGGCACCGCCCTGGATCGGCCCGGGCCGGATGAGCGCGATCTCCACCACCAGGTCGTAGAACTGGCGCGGCTGCAGCCGGGGGAGTGTGCCCATCTGCGCCCGGCTCTCGACCTGGAACACCCCGATCGAGTCGGCGCGGCAGAGCATGTCGTACACCCCCTGCTCCTCCTTGGGGATGCTCTTCAGACTCCACTCCTCGCCCAGGTGCTCGCGGGCGAGATCGAGCGAGTGCTGCAACGCCGACAGCATGCCGAGCCCGAGCAGGTCGAACTTGACGAGGCCCATCCACGCACAGTCGTCCTTGTCCCACTGCAGAACGGTTCGACCATCCATTCGTCCGTTCTCGATCGGGCAGACCTCACCGACGGGACGGTCAGTGAGCACCATCCCTCCCGAATGGATGCCCATGTGCCGCGGGAACTTCAGCACCTGCTCCGCCAGGTCGATCACGTCGGCCGGAATGTCGTGGTCTTCGCTCGCCACCGTCGACCCCCACCGCTCGATCTGTTTCGACCAGGCGTCCTGCTGGCCGGGGCTGTGCCCGAGCGCCTTGGCCATGTCGCGCACCGCGAACTTGGGCCGGTAGGTGATCACGTTCGCGACCTGGGCGGCGTTTCGGCGACCGTACTTGCGATACACGTACTGGATGACCTCCTCCCGTCTGTCGGAGTCGAAATCCACATCGATGTCCGGTTCTTCATCGCGCATGCTCGACAGGAACCGTTCGAACGGCAGCTTGTAGAAGATCGAGTCGACCGCCGTGATGTCGAGGATGAAGCAGACCGCCGAGTTCGCCGCCGACCCGCGCCCCTGGCAGAGGATGCCGAGCCGCCGCGCCTCGTGCACGATGTCGCGCACGATCAGGAAGTAGCCCGGGAAGTCCTTCTGTTCGATGACCGCGAGTTCGCTCTGGATGCGCTTCCGGTCGTCATCGGTCGCATGGGGGTAGTGCGTGGGCATCGCTTCGTCGACCAGCTGGCGCAGCCAGCTCATGGGCGTGTGGCCTTCTGGAACCTCCTGCCGGGGCAGTTTCGGTTTCGCCGTGCGGAGCTGGAACGAGAGGTCGTCGGCAACCTCGACCGTGCGTTCGACAGCACCCGGGTACCGCGCGAAACGTGCGGCCATCTCGGCACCCGAGCGCAGGTGCGAGCCCGCGGATGCCGGCAGCCAGCCTTCGAGGTCGTCGAGGCTCCGGCGTGCCCGGACGGCAGCCAGCGCCTGCCCGAGCGGGAACTGTTTCGGCGTGGCGTAGTGCACGTTGCCGGTCGCGACCGTGTCGACGCGATGCTTCTGCGCCAGTTCGAACAGGGCGTCGTTCGCGTCGCTGTCGAGCGGGTTGCCGTGGTCGAAGAGTTCGACCAGCACGTTGTCGCGGCCGAACAACGCAACGAGCCTGTCGAGCTCACGGGAGGCCCCGGGCAGCCCGTCGGAGGCGAGCGCCTGCCGCACCGCTCCCTTGCGGCAGCCGGTCAGCACCATCCATGCGGAGTCGCCCGAACCACCCGGCCCACCCCTCGCCTCGCTGCCGTCGGCTCCGCTGCCCCCGCGTGCCTGGTCGGCCAGCTGCTCGAGGTCGTAGAGCGGCCTTCCCTTCTCGGCGTCGACGGCGAGCTGCCCCGTCGTGATCGCGCCGGAGAGCCGGTGGTACCCCTCCTGCTTGCGCGCAAGGATCACGAGGTGGGTCCCCTCGGGATCGGCCATGCCGTTCTGCGGCTTGCTCAGCCCGAGAGAGAGTTCCGCACCGAAGACCGTCGCGACACTCGGGTAGGCCTCGGCAGCCTCCGCCAGGTGCACCACCCCGTAGAAGCCGTCGTGGTCGGTGAGGGCCAGCCCGTGCATCCGGAGCCTGGCGGCTTCTTCGAGAAGTTCTTCGGGGGACGACGCGCCGTCGAGGAAGCTGAAGTTCGAATGGGCATGCAGCTCGGCATAGCCCACGAAGGGACCGTCGTCGAGTTCGAGCTCGGGTTTCGGCGGAAGAGTCGGCGGAACATACGGCATGCGCTTGCGCGAGAACGCTGGCCCGTCGCCACCGTCCTTGCTCTCATCCGCCCCGGGTCGCCGAACGTCGGAGAGCCGCCGCTCGAGTTCCGACCACGGAATCGGAGGGTTGTTGAATCCCATCAGCGACCACCTCCCGCAGGGGCGACGGGCGCGGTGCAGGTGGGAGCAAGCCCCGCAAGCCCCGCAAGCCCCGCAAGCCCCGCGCACGCCGCGCGCGCCGCGCGCGCCGCGCCGCCGGCGGTCGTCGCAGTCTGCTCAGTCATAGCGCGCCTCCGCCCACCAGCCATGGTCGTGCAGGGCCAGCAGCCAGGCCGTTCCCTCGGAGTCGACCACTTGGAAGCGGTGGAAAGACCGGGCGACCGCCTGGTCCCACCATCGTTCGTGAACGGGCCACGGACCGGTCCACGCGCTGAGTGGCTGCGGTCGGGGCACAGTGGACAACCCGGCACCGCCGCCGCCGGCTCTACCTCCGCCGCCTCCGCCGCCGGCTCCACCACTACCGCCACCGCCGACACTCGCGCCCGCGCCCCCGCCCGGCGGCGGCGTGTCGAGCACCGCGAACAGCGCCGGCACGCCGACCAGCGCCCCGCGCTCGCTCACCTCGACCGGCCCGCCGTCGTGCGCCAGCACCGTCACGCGCCGGGGCTTCTCGAACACCGTCGACGGAGCCGGCAGCGGAATGCTGCCCGGCCACGGCTTGGAGTCGTCACCACCCGCACGCGGGTCGCCCCACGGCACCATGACCTGACGCTCGGAGACACCACGCCCCCCAGCGATGACCGCCGTCGTCACGGCACCGTGCCCCAGCAGGCTCTGCACCCGGGACAGTCCGTGGTGGATGCGGTCGTCGGGCGCACTGCCCCACAGCCCCGTCTCGTAGTTGCCGATCGAGTCGAGGCCCTCCGGCAGCACGCGCACCTTCGTGATCGCCGAGGTGAGCGCCCCTGCGCCCGCACCCGTTCGCCCCTGCACCTGCCAGCGGATACGGTCGAGCACATCGTTGGCGCTGAACCAGCGCGGATGCCCCCACCCGCGGTCGTGTACCACTCCGTTGTCGGTGTGCAGCTCGACCCGGATGCTCGTGCAGACCAGCAGCGCACGGGTGAGTTCGTCGACGAACCGCTCGGCGGCCGTGCGCACCGCGAAGGTGATCTGGTCGACCCGGTCGAGGGGTGGCTCGAACGCGACCTCGATGTCGCGCAGCTGAGGGGGGAGCCGGGGCACGACCCGCCGGGAATCCCTGCCACTCGCCATGGTGTGCGCGTGCACCCCGGCCTCGCCGAACCGGGCCCGCACATCGCGGAAGTCGAGGGCCGCGAAGGCACCCAGTGTCGTGAGCCCCAGGCGCCGCAGCAGGGTCGCCAGCTGCAGGTCGCCGATGGCCTCGATCGGATGCTCGGCCAGGAACTCGGGCGAGCCGCCGGGTTCGACGATACGGATGGCCTGCTCACCGGGCATGCGGGCAAGCTGCTCGGCAGCGAACCTGCCGTCGGCGATGGTGATGCGGGCGTCTTCGGCTCCCAGCCCCACCAAAGTGGTGAGCAGAACCCCGGCAGCACCCCTCTCGCCGCCGTAGTACCGGCTCGGGCCCTTGGCCACCAGCGCACACATGCCGGGCCGGAGCACCTGCACCCCCGGCATCAGCTCCTCGACGGCGGCTACCACCAGCTCGAAGCTGCGGTGGTCGAGGGCGGGGTCGTAGTCGAACGTCATCAGATCGACGCAGGCAGCCTGCGCCTCGCGTACCCGTTGGCCGCGCCGCACACCGTCGGCCCGGGCCCGCGGCGAGCACGCGAACACGAGACCGTGGTCGATCAGCGCGATCGGTTCGTCGAGCGAGAGCTCCTCCGACTGGGCCAGGGCGCGCACCGGCCAGTCGGGACACCACACCACGATGGTGCGCACAGCCATCGTCATGATCAGCTCGCCAGTTCCCGGGTGCCTGCGAAAGCCGGCCATGCCGCCCGGCCCGCGTCGGCACCCCGCCCCGCGTCCCGCACCTGCTCCGAGGCATCCGGCAGCCACAGCCGGGCCGTGCGCTTCTGGCCCATGAACCCCTTGCCCCGCGCGCTCACCGTCACCTGGCGGCTCGCGAGGTGACCGAAGCCCTGGCCGATGCCCTGCCAGCTGCTCTCGGTGATGCGCAGGGTGGCCTCGCTCTGTGGCCAGTCGCCCAGCACGATCATCGTGGCCTCACGCTGCCTGATGCGTGCCGCCAGCCGGGCCGCCAGCGCATCACCGAGTCGCGGGGGAGCGACGGTGACGACCACCGTGACCACGTCGATCACAGCCGACACCACGGCCAGCCACTGCTCACCGGGATGCGGCACGAAGACCAGCCTGTCGAGGTCGATACCGGAGCGACTGGCGGCCTCGGCCCCGAAGTCGGGCAGCCCGACGACACCGCACCAGGCGCCGGCCGCAGACGGCCCCGCCATCATCGCCATGGCGAGGGAGTGCGACCCCTCGACCGAGTACGCGGCTCCGGCCTTCAGCGCCCCACCGGGGAGCAGGGACGCCAGCGCTGGAGTCGTCTGCAGGTTGCGGGTCTCGAGTTTCGTGGCCTGCATCTGGCGGATGCGCTCCTGCAGTTCGCGCACCGAGGGAGCCGCGGGGGCGGCTTCGGCGAGAAGAACAGCAGGGTCTGGCATGCCCCAATATTCGAACATATGTTCGAATAAGTCAACCCCGGGACCCTGCTCAGAACTGTAGTGTCAGGAGATGACATTCGAGAACGAAGACCGCAGAACCCGCCACGCCGAGAAGGATGCCGCGAAGCACCACTCCGACCATGGGATCTCCGAGCGCGACCAAGCAGCTCTCGACCGGGTGAGCACCGCGCAGAGCGAAGAAGACACCGAAGTACTGCAGAACGAGCCCATCGCCGACAGCGACGGGGTCGACGGCGACACCGATCTCGCTGACATCAACGTGCTGCCGGGCACCGGCGGCCCCGACGACGACGGGGACATCGAGGTCGACCCCGCAGAGCTGAACCTCAGCGGCGACTCGATCCCCGGGCATCCAAAGCCCGCGTCGCACCCGCACTGAACGAGTTCCTCTCCTCCACAGACGCATCGGCTGACGTGTTCTCCACAGATGCGGGCCCCGTCAGTGTGCCCTCTGGTGCGAGGCATAGTCTGAAGAGATGACCGACAGCACCCCAGCCGCAGCATCCGAACCCCGCACCCCCACCGCCATCGACGCCATCGCCGAACGCTGGGTCGACACACTGGTACAGCTCGAACCGGCCGTCGGCACATACATCGGCCGGAACGAGGCCAACGACCGTTATGGCGACTACTCGCCGGAGGGTCATGAGCGCTACATCGCCGAGGTTCGCCGAACGCTCGCCGAGCTCGAAGCCGCACGGCCGGCCGACGACGTCGACGAGGTGACCCTCACCGACCTCGGCAGCGAACTGCGTCTCACGCTCGAGAGCTCGGCGGCGAAGCTGCAGCTGCGCGACCTCAACGTGATCGAATCACCGTCGCAGCAGATCCGCGAGGTCTACGACCTCATGCCCACCGAAACCGTCGACGACTGGGAGGTCGTCAGCCACCGGATGTCCGGCGTGGGAGCAGCGATCGACGGCTACATCGAGACCCTGCGGCAGGGCATCCGCGAAGGCGTCGTGCCGGCCCGCCGGCAGGTGCGCGAAGTGCTGTTGCAGGTGAACAAGAATGTGGGGGAGAGCGGATTCTTCTTCGACCTGGCGCGTTCGGCGTCGAATCCCGACCTGGCCGTCCCTGAGCTCGGCCGCCCGCAGGCTCCGGATGCCCTCCCCGACTCGCTCGCCCGGCAGCTCCGGCACGGCGCCGGTGTCGCCTCCGCCGCCTACGGTCGGCTGGGGGAGTTCCTGAGCGCAGAACTCGTGCCCGCGGCATCCGACACCGACGCCGTGGGCCGCGAGATCTACGCTCTCGAATCGCGCAAGTTCCTCGGTGCCACCGTCGACCTCGACGAGACCTACGAATGGGGTGTCGCCGAACTTGCACGCATGGTGAGCGAGCAGGAGTCGATCGCGAACGAGATCCTCCCCGGCGCGTCCATCCACGAAGCGATCGCGCACCTCGACGCCGACCCCTCGCACAAGCTCTTCGGCACGGCCGCCCTCCAGCAGTGGATGCAGGAGACGAGCAACAGGGCGATCGCCGACCTCGCGGGGACCCAGTTCGACATCCCCGCCGAGATCGCCACCATCGAGTGCATGATCGCGCCCACCAATGAGGGCGGGATCTACTACACCGGTCCGACCGACGACTTCTCACGCCCCGGCCGCATGTGGTGGTCGGTGCCCGAGGGCGTCACCGAGTTCGACACCTGGCGGGAGCTGACCACCGTGTACCACGAGGGTGTTCCCGGCCACCACCTGCAGATCGGCCAGGCCGTGTACAACAGGTCGAAGCTGAACACCTGGCGGCGGCAGCTCGCCGGAACGTCCGGCCATGCCGAAGGCTGGGCGCTCTACGCCGAACGGTTGATGCAGGAACTCGGCTACCTCGACCAGCCCGCCGACCGGCTCGGGATGCTCGACGGCCAGCGGATGCGCGCGGCCCGCGTCGTCCTCGACATCGGCGTGCACCTCGGCAAGCCCCGCCTCGACGGCCACGGCGTGTGGGACGCGGAGTACGCGCTCGAGTTCATGCGGGAGAACGTGAACATGAACGACGGATTCATCCGCTTCGAGGTCAACCGCTACCTCGGCTGGCCCGGCCAGGCACCCTCCTACAAGGTCGGGCAGCGCATCTGGGAGCAGTTGCGCGACGACTATCGGGCCCGGCAGGGATCCGCGTTCGACATCCGCGAGTTCCACCGCCGCGCCCTCGACCTCGGCGGCGTTCGCCTCGACACGCTCGTGTCGGCAATGGGGCGCTGAAATGGCGGCACGGCTCAGGTTGCTCCGCCCTCTTTCGCGGGGCTAAGATTACATGGCGCAATTTGCGTCGATCACTCATCTGCCGTGCAGCAGACACCCACTCGGATCCGAGCGTGTTCACTGCCGCCCGGCCCGATACATGTCCATACTGGAGCAACTACTACATGACAATCGTAACGACCGACAGGGCACCCAAGCAGGTCGCCGTCAACGACATCGGATCTGCTGAAGACTTTCTTGCCGCGGTCGAGAAGACACTGAAGTTCTTCAACGACGGAGACCTCATCGAAGGCACCGTTGTAAAGATTGACCGCGACGAGGTCCTCCTCGATGTCGGTTACAAGACCGAGGGCGTCATTCCCTCGCGCGAACTTTCCATCAAGCACGACGTTGATCCCACCGAGGTCGTCCAGGTCGGCGACCTGGTCGAGGCCCTCGTCCTCCAGAAGGAAGACAAAGAAGGCCGTCTGATCCTCTCCAAGAAGCGCGCACAGTACGAGCGTGCCTGGGGAGACGTCGAGAAGATCAAGGACGCCGACGGTGTTGTCACCGGTTCGGTCATCGAGGTCGTCAAGGGTGGCCTCATCGTCGACATCGGCCTCCGCGGCTTCCTGCCGGCATCGCTCATCGAGCTCCGCCGCGTTCGCGACCTCACGCCGTACCTCGGCCAGGAGATCGAAGCGAAGATCCTCGAGCTCGACAAGAACCGTAACAACGTCGTCCTGTCGCGCCGCGCCCTGCTCGAGCAGACGCAGAGCGAGAGCCGCACCACGTTCCTGAACAACCTCCAGAAGGGACAGGTCCGCAAGGGCGTCGTCTCGTCGATCGTCAACTTCGGTGCGTTCGTCGACCTGGGCGGCGTCGACGGTCTGGTCCACGTCTCCGAGCTCAGCTGGAAGCACATCGAGCACGCCTCAGAGGTCGTCGAGGTTGGCCAGGAGGTCACCGTCGAGATCCTCGAGGTCGACCTCGAGCGCGAGCGTGTCTCCCTGTCGCTCAAGGCGACGCAGGAAGACCCGTGGCAGGTCTTCGCCCGCACCCACGCCATCGGGCAGGTTGCTCCGGGCAAGGTCACGAAGCTGGTTCCCTTCGGCGCGTTCGTCCGCGTCGCAGAGGGTATCGAAGGCCTCGTGCACATCTCCGAGCTCTCGGGCAAGCACGTCGAACTCGCCGAGCAGGTTGTCTCGGTCGGTGACGACGTGTTCGTCAAGGTCATCGACATCGACCTCGAGCGTCGCCGCATCTCGCTGAGCCTCAAGCAGGCCAACGAGGGTGTCGACCCCGAGGGTACCGAGTTCGACCCGGCACTCTACGGAATGCTCACCGAGTACGACGACCAGGGCAACTACAAGTACCCCGAAGGCTTCGACCCGGAGACCAACGAGTGGCGCGAAGGCTTCGAGACCCAGCGCGAGAAGTGGGAGCAGGACTACGCTGCAGCCCAGGCTCGCTGGGAAGCCCACAAGAAGCAGGTTGCGACCTCCAACGAGGAGACCCCGCTCGACGCCGTCAGCGGCACCTCGGCAGGTTCGTCGTTCTCCAGCGAGTCAACCGGAGCCGGCACCCTCGCCGACGACGAGACCCTCGCGGCGCTTCGCGAGAAGCTGTCCTCCAGCAACTCCTAGGCACCACAGCAGCACACGAGAGGCCGTTCTCCTTCGGGAGGGCGGCCTTTCGCCGTTCCCGGCAGATGCAGGGTTCCGGATGCCCGGCGGCGCACTCGCTAACATGAAACCGTGCACCTCGTAGCCCTCACCGGCGGCATCGCCTCCGGAAAGTCCACCGTCGCCGCCCGTCTCGCCGAACACGGGGCGGTCATCGTCGACGCCGACAAACTCGCCCGCGAGGTCGTCGAACCGGGAACGGAAGCGCTGCGGCAGCTCAGCGACACCTTCGGCGCCGACCTCATCCGGCCCGATGGCTCCCTCGACCGCCCTGCCCTCGGCAAGCGTGTCTTCGGCCAGCCCGCGCAGCTGCAGAAGTTGAACGACATCACACACCCGGCGGTGCACCGCCTGGGCCTCGAGCGCATCACCGCCGCCGGGGCGGCCGATCCGGAAGCCATCGTCGTCTACGACGTACCGCTTCTGCTCGAGGCGACCAGGCGGCCCTACGATTTCGAATTCGTCATCGTCGTGAGCGCCGAAGAGGAGACGCGCGTGCGGCGGCTCATCGAACTCCGCGGCATGTCCGAGGTGGATGCCCGCAGCCGGATCGGCTCGCAGGCCACCGAAGCCGAACGCCTGGCCGTCGCCGACACCGTCATCGATTCGAACGGCACTCTCGGCGAGACGCGCGCGCAGGTGGACGCTCTCTGGGAGACGCTGAAGGCTCTCCCCGGGACCGGCGCGCGGAGCGCGGCGGCATCCGGGACCCGGCCGGACCGGGCCTAGCCGAAGAGCTGCGCGGCCTCGTCGTACCGCGCCTGCGGAACCGTCTTCAGCTTGCCGAGGGCCTCTTCGAAGCCGACGTTCTCGATCTCCGTTCCGCGGAGCGCCACCATCTGGCCCCAGTTGCCGGCCTGCACAGAATCGCTGGCGGCCATGCCGAGCCGGGTCGCGAGCACCCGGTCGAATGCACTCGGCACCCCGCCGCGCTGGATGTGGCCGAGGGTGGTCGCCCGGGTCTCGATGCCCGTCATCTCCTCGATCATCGGGGCGAGACGTTCGCCGATGCCACCGAGGCGTGGGCGGCCGAAGGCGTCGAGCCCGCGCTCGGAGTGGGCGTCGTCGGCCGACCCGGGGATGAAACCCTCGGCGACGACGACGAGCGGTGAACGCCCGCGGGCGTTGGCGCTCTCGACCCAGCCGCGGACCTCGTCCATCGTGGTCTTCTGCTCAGGAATGAGGATCGCGTGCGCGCCCGCGGCCATGCCGGAGTGCAGGGCGATCCAGCCGACGTGCCGGCCCATCACCTCGGCGACCATGCAGCGGCTGTGGGAGTCGCCGGTGGTGCGGAGCCTGTCCATGGCGTCGGTGGCGATCTGAACGGCGGTGTCGAAGCCGAATGTGTAGTCGGTGGCGTCGAGGTCGTTGTCGATGGTCTTCGGCACTCCGACGATCTTCAGTCCGGCATCCGTGAGCCGTTTGGCAGCCGCCAGGGTGCCCTCGCCGCCGATGGCGATGATGGCGTCGATGCCTTCGCGCTCCATGTTCGCCTGGATGCGCTCGGGGCCGCCCTCGCCCTCGAACGGGTTGGTGCGCGAGGTGCCGAGGATGGTGCCGCCCTCTTTGGCGATACCGCGCACATTCGCGCGACCGAGCTCGATCAGGTCGGACTTGACGACTCCGCGCCACCCGCCGCGGAAGCCGACGAACTCCTGGTCGTTGATCTCCGTGCCTTTCAGCACAATGCCGCGGATGACCGCGTTCAGGCCCGGGCAGTCTCCACCGCTGGTCAGAATTCCAATTCGCATGGCTATACCCTATGGCTTTCCCGCACAGCGTAATCGACGGCCGATCCTGCCGCGAAGGCAGCCGGTGTCAGTGGCCCTTCGTAAACTTGG
Source organism: Subtercola boreus (assembly GCF_006716115.1). Classification (NCBI taxonomy): domain Bacteria; kingdom Bacillati; phylum Actinomycetota; class Actinomycetes; order Micrococcales; family Microbacteriaceae; genus Subtercola; species Subtercola boreus. Next base: position 1,185,605 of record NZ_VFOO01000001.1, read on the forward strand.
AGCATGGAACCCACTCGCTCTGTTCGCCCCTTCGAAGTCATCAGTGACTACACACCGAGCGGTGACCAGCCGGCGGCGATCGCCGAGCTCACGGCCCGCATCAACGCCGGCGAGACAGACGTCGTGCTGCTCGGTGCGACCGGTACGGGCAAGTCGGCGACGACCGCGTGGCTCATCGAGGCGGTGCAGCGGCCGACGCTTGTGCTCGCCCACAACAAGACCCTTGCCGCGCAACTCGCGAACGAGTTCCGCGAGCTGATGCCGAACAACGCGGTCGAGTACTTCGTGTCGTACTACGACTACTACCAGCCCGAAGCGTACGTGCCGCAGACCGACACCTTCATCGAGAAGGACAGCTCGATCAACTCGGAGGTCGAGCGGCTGCGGCACTCCACGACGAACTCGCTGCTCAGCCGCCGCGACGTGATCGTGGTGTCGACGGTCTCCTGCATCTACGGCCTCGGCACGCCCCAGCAGTACATGAACGCGATGATGGCACTGCAGGTGGGCATGAAGGTCGACCGCGACTGGCTGATCCGCAAGTTCATCTCCATGCAGTACCAGCGGAACGACATCGACTTCTCCCGCGGCAACTTCCGGGTACGCGGCGACACCATCGAGATCATTCCGATGTACGAAGAACTCGCGATCCGGGTCGAGATGTTCGGCGACGAGGTCGAGGCGCTCTACACGCTGCACCCCCTGACCGGCGACGTGATCCGAAAGATGGACTCGGTCTCGATCTTCCCGGGCTCCCACTACGTTGCCGACACAGACGTCATGCATCGCGCCATCGGCACGATCCAGGAGGAGCTCGGCGACCGGCTGAAGCAGCTCGAACGGGAGGGCAAGCTGCTCGAAGCCCAACGGCTCCGGATGCGCACCACCTTCGACCTCGAGATGATGCAGCAGATCGGCTTCACCTCCGGCATCGAGAACTACTCCAGGCACATCGACGGGCGGAACCCCGGCGAGGCGCCGCACTGCCTGCTCGACTACTTCCCCGACGACTTCCTGGTCGTCATCGACGAGTCGCACGTCACTGTTCCGCAGATCGGGGCGATGTACGAGGGCGACTCCTCCCGCAAGCGCACGCTCGTCGAGCACGGTTTCCGGCTGCCGAGTGCGCTCGACAACCGTCCGCTCCGCTGGAACGAGTTCAACGACCGCGTCGGCCAGAAGGTCTACCTCTCGGCGACACCCGGCAAGTATGAAATGGGTATCGCCGACGGGGTGGTCGAGCAGATCATCCGGCCGACCGGCCTGATCGACCCCGAGATCATCGTGAAGCCCTCCAAGGGGCAGATCGACGACCTGCTGGAGGAGATCCGCATCCGCGTCGCGAAAGACGAACGCATTCTCGTCACCACCCTCACGAAGAAGATGGCCGAGGAACTCACCGACTTCATGGGGGAGCACGGCGTGCGGGTGCGCTACCTGCACTCCGACGTCGACACGCTGCGCCGGGTCGAACTGCTCACCGAACTGCGTGCCGGCGTCTACGACGTGCTGGTCGGCATCAACCTCCTGCGGGAGGGGCTCGACCTGCCCGAAGTGTCGCTGGTGGCGATCCTGGATGCCGACAAGGAGGGGTTCCTGCGCTCGTCGACGTCGCTCATCCAGACGATCGGTCGTGCGGCGCGGAACGTCTCCGGCCAGGTGCACATGTACGCCGATGTCATGACGGATTCGATGGCCCGCGCCATCGAGGAGACGACGCGACGGCGCGAGAAGCAGGTCGCGTACAACCTCGAACGCGGGGTCGACCCGCAGCCGCTCCGCAAGAAGATCAACGATATCACCGAAATGCTTGCGCGGGAGGGAGCCGACACGGCCGAGCTGCTCGCCGGTCGCGGCGGCAAGAAGAAGAGCCCGACCCCGAACCTGCGGCGCGAGGGCATCGCGGCCGCGGGTGCGAACGAGCTCGAGGGCCTCATCGGCGACCTCAACGACCAGATGATGACGGCCGCCGCCGAACTGAAGTTCGAGCTGGCCGCGCGACTCCGGGACGAGCTCGGCGACCTGAAGCGCGAGCTCCGCCAGATGGAGAAGGCGGGCCACATCTGAGGTATGCTCGACAACGGTGGCGACCCGTGGCCGGGGTCAAACATGAGCAAGGTTTCAAAGCATCGGGCCTCTGCGCTCTGGTAGCGAATCACTCAGGTGAGTACTCATGAGGTATGCCTGAACTGCATTCTGAAGCCGCCCGCATCTTCGGCGAACGCGTGAGGTCGTCCCGCCTCCAACTCGGGGTGAGCCAGGAGCATGTCGCCGAGCTGGCGGAAATGCACGTCACGAACGTCGGCAAGATCGAGCGGGGCCAGACGAACCCGAGCCTCTCGACGATCGTTGCGCTGGCGGGTGCGCTGAGTGCGGATCCGGGATCGTGGCTCACGGGCATCCGCCCGGAGATGGTGCCCGGGCGCTCGCACACCCTGACGGCGGCCGAATTCATCCGGGAGCGCACCCAGCGCGCCTAGCTCGAGCAGCGCAGTCGCGCCCTCCGCGCCCTCCGCGCCCCCAGAACGGTTCCGCTGCAGTTCGTCGCATGCGCGGGTGCGCGCGCAGGCGCGGAAGCGACAAACGTGCGCGGAACAGCGTGCGAGGGCGCCTCCGCTCTCAGCGTAGAACGGCGACCGCAGCGACCCCACGGGAGGGAGTGTCAGTGGCAGACCATAGACTTCTAGGGTGTCAATTACCAAGGTGGATTCCGCCGGAAAACTGAGCGTACGCGGTGCCCGCGTGCACAACCTTCGAGACGTCGACCTCGACATTCCGCGCGACTCGCTCGTCGTCTTCACGGGTCTCTCCGGGTCCGGCAAGTCGAGCCTCGCGTTCGACACGATCTTCGCCGAAGGTCAGCGCCGCTACGTCGAGTCGCTCTCCGCGTACGCCCGGCAGTTCCTCGGGCAGGTCGACCGGCCCGACGTCGACTTCATCGAGGGCCTGAGCCCGGCGGTGAGCATCGACCAGAAGTCGACGAACCGCAACCCGCGCTCGACGGTCGGCACCATCACCGAGATCTACGACTACATGCGGCTCCTCTGGGCACGTATCGGTATCGCGCACTGCCCTGTCTGCGGAGAGGTCATCTCCGCCCAGACGGTGCAGCAGATCGCCGACCAGCTGATGGAGCTCGAGACGGGCATCCGGTACCAGGTCGTCAGCCCGGTCGTCTCGCAGAAGAAGGGCGAGTTCGTCGACCTCTTCAAGGAGCTCGCAGCCGGCGGATACTCCCGCGCCGTGGTCGACGGCGACACCATCCAGCTGAACGAACCGCCGAAGCTGAAGAAGCAGTTCAAACACGACATCTCGGTCGTCGTCGACCGCCTGGTCGCCGGCCCCGACATCCTCGGCCGCCTCACCGACTCGCTCGAGACCGCGCTGCGGCTCACCGATGGAATCGTGCAGGTCAACTACGTCGACGCCGACGGCCCGGATGCCTGGCAGACGTTCAGCGAGAAGCTGAGCTGCCCGAACCAGCACCCGATCCATCTCACCGAGATCGAGCCGCGCACCTTCTCGTTCAACGCCCCGTTCGGCGCCTGCCCCGAGTGCTCGGGTCTCGGCACACGCATGTCGGTCGACGCCGACCTGCTGCTCGGCGACCCCGAGCTGAGCATCAACGAGGGTGTGCTCATCCCGTGGTCGACCCAGGGCAAGGGGCTCTACAACTATTACGACAAGCTGCTGCAGGGCCTGGCCCGCGACCTGAAGTTCGACCTCAGCACCCCATGGAACGAGCTCAGCAAGACCGTCCAGGAGGCGGTTCTCCGCGGCGACAACTTCGAGGTGCGGGTGAAGTGGAAGAACCGCTTCGGTCGCGAGATGAGTTACACCTCCGGCTTCGAGGGTGTGGTTCCCTACATCGAACGGCAGTACCTGCAGGCCGAGACCGACAACCAGCGCGCGCGCTGGGCCGAGTACCTCCGTGAGGTCGCCTGCCCCGTCTGCAACGGCAAGCGGTTGAAGCCCGAGGTGCTCGCGGTGCTGGTCAACGGCCACAGCATCGCCGACGTGACCGACATCAGCCTCTCCGACGCGCAGGCCTTCATGGACGACCTGACCCTCACCGAGCGCGAGGCCCACATCGCCGCGCAGGTGCTCCGGGAGATCCGCCTGCGGCTCGACTTCCTGATCCAGGTCGGGCTCAACTACCTGAACCTGGCCCGCGCGGCCGCCTCGCTGAGCGGCGGTGAGGCCCAGCGCATCCGTCTCGCGACGCAGATCGGATCGGGTCTCACGGGAGTGCTCTACGTGCTCGACGAACCGAGCATCGGCCTTCACCAGCGCGACAACCGGCGACTCATCGAAACGCTCGTCAAGCTGAAGAACCTCGGCAACACGCTGATCGTCGTCGAGCACGACGAAGACACGATCCGCACGGCCGACTGGGTCGTCGACATCGGCCCCGGCGCCGGCGTGAACGGCGGGAAGGTCGTGCACTCGGGATCGTACGAGGGCCTGCTCGCGAACACCGAGAGCCTCACGGGCGACTACCTGTCCGGCCGCAAGTCGATCGACATCCCCGACCGCCGGCGTCCACTCGACCCCGACCGGGAGATCGTCGTCGTCGGCGCCGAGGCCAACAACCTCAAGAACGTCACCGTCAGTTTCCCGCTCGGCACCTTCATCGCCGTCACCGGCGTGAGCGGCTCCGGCAAGTCGTCGTTGGTGAACGACATCCTCTACCGCGTGCTCGCCAACAAGCTGAACGGTGCCCGCAAGCTGCCGGGCAAGCACAAGCGCGTCACCGGCCTCGAGAACCTCGACAAGGTGGTGCACGTCGACCAGAACCCGATCGGCCGCACCCCGCGCTCGAACCCGGCGACCTACACCGGGGTCTTCGACCGCATCCGAACCCTCTTCTCGGAGACGATCGAGGCGAAGACGCGCGGCTACCAGCCCGGCCGGTTCAGCTTCAACGTCAAGGGCGGTCGCTGCGAGGCGTGCTCGGGCGATGGCACGATCAAGATCGAGATGAACTTCCTGCCCGATGTGTATGTTGCCTGCGAGGTCTGTGGGGGAGCGCGGTACAACCGTGACACCCTCCTGGTGCACTACAAGGGCAAGAACATCGCCGAGGTGCTCGAGATGCCGATCGCCGAAGCGGCCGAGTTCTTCGAGCCGATCGGCGCGATCCACCGGTTCCTGAAGACACTCGTCGAGGTCGGACTCGGCTACGTACGCCTGGGCCAGAGCGCGACGACGCTCAGCGGCGGCGAGGCGCAGCGGGTCAAGCTCGCCACCGAACTGCAGAAGCGCTCCAACGGGCGCTCGGTCTACGTTCTCGACGAACCGACCACCGGCCTGCACTTCGAAGACGTGCGAAAGCTCCTCCTGGTGCTGAACGGACTCGTCGACAAGGGCAACACCGTCATCGTCATCGAGCACAACCTCGACGTGATCAAGAGCGCCGACTGGCTGATCGACCTGGGTCCCGAAGGCGGATCCGGTGGCGGCAAGGTGTTGGCGACCGGTACTCCCGAGCAGCTGGCCCGCGTCAAGAAGAGCTTCACCGGGTTCTTCCTCAAAGAGATCCTGGATGCGGAGGAAGGCACGCGGCGTAAGGCGTCATGACCGACACTGTCAGCTATCGCCCGAAGGCGGGGGAGATCCCCACCCAGCCGGGCGTCTACCGCTTCCGTGACTCCACCGGCCGGGTGCTCTACGTCGGCAAGGCGCAGAACCTCCGTGCCCGCCTGAGCAACTATTTCGCCCCTCTCAGGAGCCTGCACGAGCGCACCCGCCGCATGGTCACCACGGCGTCGAGCGTCGAGTGGACCGTCGTCGGCACCGACGTCGAGGCCCTGCAGCTCGAGTACACCTGGATCAAGGAGTTCGACCCGCCGTTCAACGTCAAGTTCCGTGACGACAAGAGCTACCCGTTCATGGCGATCACGCTCGGCGACGAGGCCCCGCGCGTCATGGTCACCCGCAACCAGCGAATCAAGGGTGCCAAGTACTTCGGTCCCTACCCGAAGATCTGGGCCGTGCACGACACCATCGACCTGATGATCAAGGCGTTCCCGATCAGGACCTGCTCCGATTCGAGCTACAAGAAGGCGATGCAGAGCGGCCGGCCGTGCTTCCCCGGCCAGATCGGCCGCTGTGGCGGGCCCTGCTCGGGCAAGGTCACCATCGAAGAGCACCGCGAGCTCGTGAACGACTTCATCGCGTTCATGAACGGCCACGACAAACGGTTCGTCACCGAGACGACGAAGCGGATGCGCGAAGCCTCCGAGGCCCAGGAGTACGAGAAGGCGGCCCGCTTCCGCGACCAGTTGCACGCGCTCGACGCCGTGCTCGAGAAGAGCACCGTGGTGCTGGCCGACAGCGTCGACACCGACCTCTTCGGAATCGAACACGACGAGCTGGCTGCGGCCGTGCAGCAGTTCATCGTGCGCGGCGGCCGCATCCGCGGTGTGCGCGCCTGGATGGTCGACAAGGAGCTCGACCTCACCACCGCCGAACTCGTCGACTCGATCCTGCAGACCGCCTACGAGGGACAGATCCCGCCGCGCGAGATCATCGTGCCCGACCTCCCGGACGACGCTGCCGAACTGGAGCAGTGGCTCTCCGAGCGCCGCGGAACATCCAAAGTCGCCCTGAAGACCGCGCAGCGCGGCGAGAAGGCCGCGCTGATGCAGACGGCCACCCTCAATGCGAAGAACGCCCTGATGCTCTACAAGATGCGCCGCAGCACCGACTTCGTGGCGCGCACCGAGGCCCTCACGGACATCCAGAACGGTCTCGGGATGCCCGACGCACCGCTTCGCATGGAGTGCTTCGACGTCTCGCACCTCGGCGGCACGAACGTGGTCGCCTCGATGGTGGTCTTCGAAGACGGGCTCGCCCGCAAAGACCAGTACCGACGTTTCACGATCCCCGAGACCACCGACGACACGGACTCGATCTACCAGGTGATCACGCGGCGACTCGCATACCTCGAGGAGGGCTCCGAGCGGAGCGAGTCCGACAGCGTCACCAAGAAGTTCTCGTACCCGCCGAACCTGCTGATCGTCGACGGTGGCCAGCCGCAGGTACAGGCAGCGGCCCGGGCCCTCCGGGAGTCGGGCGTGCAGGGCATCTTCCTCGCCGGCCTTGCGAAGCGGCTCGAAGAGATCTGGCTGCCCGACGACGACTTCCCGGTCATCCTGCCGCGCGGCAGCGAGGCGCTCTTCCTGCTGCAGCGCATCCGTGACGAGGCCCACCGCTTCGCCATCACCCACCAACGGGCCCGCCGCAAGCGCGACATCACGAGCGTGCTCTCCGAGATCCCAGGGCTCGGACCGGCGCGGGTCAAGACCCTCCTGAAGGAGTTCGGCTCGGTCTCGAAGCTCAAGCAGGCGACGCCCGAACAGATCGCCGAGGTCAAGGGCGTCGGCGAGCTGCTGGCCACGACCATCCACCGGCAGCTTCGCAGCTGAGCGAACGGATGCCGCGGGCCCGTGTCGGCCCGGCCCGGTAGGGTTGAAGGTGACGACAGATCAAGCACCGAAGATCAGGCACCGACGAGGCGAGAGTTCGACAGACGATGACACCCGAGACTGCGCGGCAGCAGGAAGTGCTCATCGTGACGGGCATGTCGGGTGCGGGGCGTTCAACCGTGGCGAACGCGCTCGAAGACCTCGGCTGGTACGTCGTCGACAATCTGCCCCCGCAGATGCTCCGGCCGATGGTCGACCTCGCCGAGCACGCCGGGTCGACGCTTCCGCGCCTGGCCGCCGTGGTCGATGTGCGCGGGCGCGACTTCTTCACCGATCTGCAGGAGATCATCCAGGCGCTCCGGAGCGGCATCCAGCTGCGGGTCGTCTTCCTCGAAGCGACGGATGCGACACTCGTGCGCCGGTTCGAGCAGGTGCGGCGTCCGCATCCCCTGCAGGGCAACGGCACGCTGCTCGACGGTATCGGCGCCGAGCGGGCACGGATGACGGCGATCCGCGAGTCGAGTGACATCATCATCGACACGTCCGACCTGAACGTCCACCAGCTGGCGAACGCCGTGCAGGAGCGCTTCTCGGCCGTCGACACGGCCGGCGTGCAGGTCACGATCATGAGCTTCGGTTTCAAGTACGGCGCACCGGCCGATGCCGACGCGATGGCCGACTGCCGCTTCATCCCGAACCCGTTCTGGATCCCCGAGCTGAAGGACAAGACCGGCCTCGACCCGGAGGTGAGCGCGTATGTGCTCTCCCAGGAGGGGGCGCAGGACTTCATCGCGAACTACGCGAAGGCGCTGGCTCCCGTGTTCGCCGGCTACCAGCGCGAGAACAAACGACACGCCACAATTGCCATAGGCTGCACGGGCGGCAAACACCGCTCGGTCGCCGTGGCGCGCAGCCTGGCAGACCTGATCAGCACCAACCCCGGAGTCGTGGTGAGTGTCAAGCATCGCGACCTGGGTCGCGAATAACTGCAGCGACACCGCGCCTCACGAGGGCGTCGGTGGAGCTGACGAAGGAGATGGAAGAGATTGGCTCTCACCGCCGATGTCAAGAACGAACTGACCGAAGTCGTGGTCAGCAGAACCTCTGCCCGCGCCGCTGAACTCGCGACGATCCTGCGTTTCGCCGGAGGACTGCACCTGATCTCGGGCCGCATCGCCATCGAATCGGAGCTCGACACCCCCGAACTCGTCAAGCGCGTCCGCAAGGACCTCGCCGAGCTCTACGGGGTGCGCGGGGAGGTGCAGCTCGTCTCCGCTTCGGGTGTGCGCCGGGGCAGCTACTACCTCGTACGAGTGCTCGAAGGCGGCGAGACGCTCGCTCGCCAGACGGGGCTTCTGGATGCCCGCCGCCGCCCCATCCGCGGCCTGCCGAACCGGCTCACCACCGGCTCCATCGACGAACTCGGGGCCGTCTGGCGCGGCGCCTTCCTCGCCCAGGGCTCCCTCACCGACCCCGGACGATCCGCCGCGCTCGAGATCGTGTGCCCCGGCAACGAGGCGGCCATGGCCCTCGTCGGTGCTGCCGCCCGGTTGCACGTCGCCGCCAAGGCGCGCGAAGTGCGCGGAGTGCACCGGGTCGTCATCAGGGACGGCGAGGCCATCGCGTCGATGCTCGGCCTGATGGGCGCGAAGAAGTCCGTGGCCCGCTGGGAGGAGATGCGCCAGCGCCGCGAGGTGCGTGCGACCGCCAACCGTCTCGTGAACTTCGACGACGCGAACCTCCGCCGCTCGGCCCAGGCCGCCGTGGCGGCGTGCTCCCGGGTGGAGCGCGCACTGGAGATCATCGGCGACGAGGTGCCCGAGCACCTGCGTTACGCAGGTGAACTCCGGCTGAACTTTCGGGACGCGAGCCTCGACGAACTGGGTCACCACGCCGATCCGCCCATGACGAAAGACGCGATCGCCGGGCGCATCCGTCGCCTGCTCGCCATGGCCGACAAGAAGGCGCTCGACCTCGGGATCCCCGGCACGGATGCGAACCTGCCACCCGATCTCGACGACTGAACCATTCAATAGACTGGAACAAACGAGTACAAGGAGAAAATGATGGCTGAATACACCCTTCCAGACCTTCCCTACGACTACGCAGCGCTCGAGCCGCACATCAGTGCGACGATCATGCAGCTGCACCACGACAAGCACCACGCGACCTACGTCGCCGGTGCGAACACGGCCAACAGCGCCCTCGCAGACGCGCGCGACAAGGGCGACCTCGGCGCCGTCAACAAGCTCGAGAAAGACCTGGCGTTCAACCTCGGCGGCCACGTCAACCACTCCATCTTCTGGACCAACCTGACCCCCGACACCTCGGAGCCCACCGGTGCACTCGCCGAGGCCATCGGTTCCGACTTCGGTGACCTCGAGAAGTTCAAGGCGCACTTCACCGCCACCGCGCTCGGCGTGCAGGGTTCGGGCTGGTCGGTTCTCGCCTACGACGTGCTCGGTGCGAAACTCAGCATCTTCCAGCTGTTCGACCAGCAGGGCAACGTGCCCTTCGGCCTCGTGCCGCTGCTCATGCTCGACGTCTGGGAGCACGCCTACTACATCGACTACAAGAACGTGCGCGCCGACTACATCAAGGCGTTCTGGAACATCGTGAACTGGGAGAACGTGGCCGCGCGCTACGCTGCCGCGACCGAGAAGACGAACGGCCTGCTGGTACTGTCATAGCGACGCTGTGGCGGGCCCTCCACGGGGGGCCCGCCACCCTTTCTCCACCGGTAACACCTGTACGAATATTTCATCCAGCCCCGCGGGGCCACACTCACAGGAGCACTACGTGTCCGTAAAGATCGGCATCAACGGCTTCGGCCGCATTGGCCGTAACTACTTCCGAGCAGCCCTCGCCAAGGGCAGCGACATCGAGATCGTCGCCGTCAACGACCTGACCGACAACAAGGCCCTCGCCCACCTCCTCAAGTACGACACGATCAACGGTCGCCTGAACGCCACCGTCGAGCTCGAGGGTGACAACATCATCGTCAACGGCAAGCCGATCCTCGTGCTGGCCGAGCGCGATCCCGCCAACCTCCCGTGGGGCGAGCTGGGTGTCGACATCGTCATCGAGTCCACCGGCCGCTTCACCAAGGCAGAGGATGCCCGCAAGCACATCCAGGGCGGCGCCAAGAAGGTCATCGTCTCCGCTCCCGCCACCGGCGACGGCGTCGCCACGCTGGTTCTCGGCGTCAACGAGGGCACGTACGACCCCGCCATCCACGACGTCATTTCGAACGCGTCGTGCACCACGAACTGCCTCGCGCCGCTGGCCAAGGTCTTCATGGACAACTTCGGCATCGAGCGTGGCCTGATGACCACCGTGCACGCCTACACCGCCGACCAGAACCTGCAGGACGGGCCGCACAGCGACCTCCGCCGTGCACGCGCTGCGGCCGCGAACATCATCCCGACCTCGACCGGTGCCGCCAAGGCGCTCGGCCTCGTCATCCCCGAGCTCGTCGGCAAGCTCGACGGCTACGCGCTCCGCGTTCCGGTGCCGACCGGCTCGATCACCGACCTCACCGTCGAAGCGACCAAGCCCGTCACCGTGGCCGAGGTCAACGCCGCATACAAGGCTGCTGCCGAGGGACCACTGAAGGGCATCCTGAAGTACACCGAAGACGAGATCGTCTCCAGCGACATCGTGGGCGACCCGCACTCCTCGATCTTCGACGCCGGCCTGACCAAGGTCATCGGCAACCAGGTCAAGGTGGCTTCGTGGTACGACAACGAGTGGGGCTACTCCAACCGTCTCGTCGACATCACCGAGTACGTCGCCGACAAGCTGTAGAGAAAAACGAGAAGTGACGATACGTACGCTTGAGTCCCTCGGGTCGCTCGATGGCAAGACTGTCATCATCCGCTGCGACCTGAATGTGCCGTTGAAAGACGGCACCATCACCGACGACGGTCGTATCCGTGCGTCACTTCCCACGCTTCAGGCTCTGGCCTCTCAGGGCGCCAAGGTGGTCATCGTGAGCCACCTCGGGCGCCCTGAGGGCACGCCCGAAGCAAAGTACAGCCTGGCGCCGGTCGCCTCGCGACTCTCCGAGCTGCTGGAGCAGCCTGTCGCCTTCGCGGACGACACCGTCGGCGCGAGCGCATCGAAGGCCGCAGGCGACCTCGAGAACGGCGGCTTCGCGCTGCTCGAGAACCTCCGGTTCAACCCGGGGGAGACGAGCAAGGACGACGCCGAACGCCGCGAGTTCGCTGAGCGCCTTGTAGCCACCGTTTTCGCGGACGCCTTCGTCTCCGACGGTTTCGGCGTCGTGCACCGCAAGCAGGCGAGCGTCTTCGAGCTCGCCGAACTGCTGCCGAGCGCTGCCGGCCTGCTGATCGAGACAGAGCTCGACGTACTCGAGAAGCTCACTGAGAAGCCCACGCGCCCGTACGCCGTCGTACTCGGCGGCTCGAAGGTCTCCGACAAGCTCGGGGTCATCGGCCACCTGCTGCCGAAGGTCGACTCGCTGCTGATCGGCGGCGGAATGCTCTTCACCTTCCTCGCCGCCCAGGGTCACCAGGTCGGCGCGAGCCTGCTCGAGAAGGACCAGATCGACACCGTCAAGGGTTACCTCGACACAGCGGCCGAACTCGGCGTGAAGATCGTTCTGCCGACAGATGTCGTCGTGGCATCGAAGTTCGGCGCAGATGCCGAGCACACCGTCACCAGCGCCGAGACCATCGAGGAGACACCGTTCGGTGAGAGCGGCCTCGGCCTCGACATCGGCCCGGAGACCGCAGCCACCTTCGCAAGCATCATCGAGAGCGCACACACCGTGTTCTGGAACGGCCCGATGGGCGTCTTCGAACTCGCTCCCTTCGCCGAGGGAACCCGATCCATCGCCGCCGCACTGACGAAGGTCGACGGCCTCGGCGTCGTCGGCGGCGGGGACTCCGCAGCCGCCGTCCGTGCGCTCGGTTTCACTGACGACCAATTCGGTCACATCTCCACCGGCGGCGGTGCGAGCCTCGAATTCCTCGAAGGCAAGCGCCTGCCCGGCCTCGACGTTCTCGGATGGACAGCATCATGACCCGCACACCCCTCATCGCCGGCAACTGGAAGATGAACCTCGACCACCTGCAGTCGATCGCCTTCGTGCAGAAGCTCGCCTGGAGCCTCAAAGACGCCTCGCACAGCTTCGACGACGTCGAGGTCGCGATCTTCCCGCCGTTCACCGACCTGCGCTCGGTGCAGACCCTGGTCTCGGCCGACAAGCTCGAACTCGCCTACGGCGCTCAGGATGTCTCTGCCCACGACTCGGGTGCCTACACCGGTGAGATCTCCGGCCAGTTCCTCGCGAAGCTGGAATGCGCCTACGTGATCATCGGGCACTCAGAGCGCCGTACGCTGCACAACGAGACCGACGAGGAGATCGGCGCCAAGGTCGCCGCCGCGCTCAAGCACGGCCTCGTACCCGTTCTCTGTGTCGGTGAGACCGCCGAGGACCTCGAGAAGTTCGGCCCGAGCGCCGTACCGGTCGCGCAACTGAAGGCCGCCCTCGCCGGTGTCGCCTCCGACGCGAACCTCGTCGTCGCCTACGAGCCCGTCTGGGCGATCGGCTCCGGCCAGGCAGCGACGCCCGAGCAGGCCGAGCAGGTCTGCGCAGCCCTCCGTGCGGAGCTCGCCACCACGCTCAGCTCCGAAACCGCTGCCGCCACCCGCATCCTCTACGGCGGTTCGGTGAAGTCGGGCAACATCGCCGGTTTCATGCGCGAACCGAACGTCGACGGCGCCCTCGTCGGAGGCGCGAGCCTCGATCTCGACGAGTTCAGTGCCATCGTGCGCTACAAGAAGCACGTGGGCGTGTAGCAAATCTCCAAGTCGGCGAGACCAAGGTATACTTACCCTTGGTCTTGCGGGGGGCTGGTCGTCTCCCGTCGTGTGTGAAAGGTAACCCTTGCAAATCCTCCAGGTCGTCTTGCAGGTTCTGCTCGGCATAACCAGTCTGCTTCTGACACTCCTGATCCTGCTCCACCGCGGTCGCGGTGGCGGGCTCTCAGACATGTTCGGCGGTGGCGTCACCTCGAACCTCGGTGCATCCGGTGTCGCAGAGCGAAACCTCAACCGCATCACCGTCATTCTCGGCGTCATCTGGGTCGCGAGCATCATTGTTCTCGGCCTCATCACCAAATTCGATTCCGGAAACTAGGGGGGCATTCCATGGCATCAGGCGGCAGCGCCATCAGAGGTTCGCGCGTCGGCGCTGGACCCATGGGCGAACAGGATCGGGGCTACCACGCCGATCGCATCAAGGTCTCCTACTGGGACGCGCTCGGCAACGAGACCGTGCGGTACTTCGCAGCGAACCTCCCGGTCGACGAGATCCCCGAGACCATCGACTCTCCCCAGTCGGGTCTGCCGGCCGGTCGCGACCAGCTGAACCCCCCGTCGGTGGCGAAGCTCGAGCCGTACAAGACCCACCTGGCCTACGTGAAAGAGCGCCGCACCGAAGAAGAGGCAGCACAGCTCCTCGAAGACGCGCTGGCCCAGCTCCGCGCCCGGCGCGGCACGGCGGCTCCCACCACGAAGTAGTACCCGCGCGAAGCGTACAAAGAAGAAGGGCCGGAGATCCACTCTCCGGCCCTTCTTCTTGTGCGGCGCGCGTGTCAGTAGGAGGGGGCGATGAGGTTCTCGGGAACCTCTGCCGCGGCATCCTGGTCGACGAAGAAGACGGTGCGCTTGCGTCCCTCGGCACCGGCGGCCGGCACCTCTTCGATCGAGGCGCCCGCCAGGGCCAGACCAAGCGGCGACGCCTTGTCGGAGCCGGCCATGACGAGCCAGATGCGGTCGGCCGAGCGGATGACCGGGAGGGTGAGGCTGAGGCGGAGGGGCGGCGGCTTGGGGGAGTTCAGCACGGGGATGACGGTCTTCTCGGTCTCCGTGATTCCTGACAGCCCGGGGAACAGGGAGGCGATGTGCCCGTCGGGACCGACCCCGAGGAACATGATGTCGAAGCGCGGGTACCGCTGGCCATCCGGAGCCGCGGCCTCGAGCTCTGCCGCGTACGAAGCGGCGGCCTCGTCGATGTCGGGTATCTCGTCCGATGAGGCGAAGGCGTGCACCTTCGCCTCATCGAGCGGAATGTGGTCGAGGAGCGCCTCGCGCGCCTGCCCATCGTTCCGGTCGGAGCTTCCCGCTTCGACGAACCGCTCGTCACCCCACCAGAAGCTGATCCGCTTCCAGTCCACATTGTTCTGCGCAGGGGAGTTGCGGATGGCAGCCAGGACGGCCGTGTTCACGCTGCCGCCGCTCAGTACCACGTGCGCTTCATCGTTCTCATCGAGGATGTCGATGATCTTCGTGATGAACCGGGCTGCGACCGCCCCAGCCAAAGAGTCTTTGTCGGGGTGGACCAGAACGCGGCGATCGGTTGTCATAGATTTCAGCCCTAGTAGGTACTTATGAACGGCCGGTCAGGCCGACATCTGTCGATTCGAACAACTCGGCAAGACCCACCGAGATCACTTCACCATACAGGTCGTCGGGATCGAGCCTGCGCAGCTCCTCGGCGAGGCAGTCCCGGAGGTTCCGGCGCGGCAGGGCGAGGTCGTGGGTGGGCTGATTCGGCTGGATCAGGGTCGCGACGTTCGGGATCTCGCGCACGAGTTCGATCACCCCGGATTCGCGCACCAGCTTCACACTGTGGATGCCGCTGGACCCGTTGGCGCGCTTCGTGAGCCCGTAGGTCACCGGCGCTTCGAGCTGGTGACCGAGCCACGCGGCCAGAAGCAGTGTGGAGGGCGAATCGGATGCCCCCTGCACCTCCACCGCGACGACGGGCTCGAAGGGCGGCTGGTCGAGCACCGCGGCGAGCTGGGCCCGCCAGAGCGTGAGGCGCGTCCACGCGAAGTCCGTGTCACCGGGCGCGTACGTCTCGGAGAGCCGGATCAGGGACTCGACCGGGTTCGGGTGGTTCGAGGCATCCGTGATGCGTCGCTGGGCGATGCGACCGAGGCTCGACGTCGACGCCTTGTCGGGCGACTCACCGGGCCACCACACGACGACGGGTGCGTCGGGCAGGAGCAGCCCCGTCACGAGACCCTCCTCGTCGGACGCTGCGGCGCCATACGCCTTCAGCAGCACCACTTCACTCGCCCCGGCGTCGCCGCCCACGCGGATCTGCGCGTCGAGCCGAGCGCCGCGACCGCTCCGTGCGGCATCGATGTCGGTGTCGGTCGAGACCACGATGACGCGCATCGGATGCTCGCGCGAGGCGTCGTTGGCCGCCTCGATGGCCTCTTCCTCATGCCCGAGGCTCGTGCGGATCACCAGCGTGAGAACACGCCCGAGGGCGACAGCGCCGCCCTCCTCGCGGATCTTGACGAGCGCCTTCGAGATCTTGCTGGTATTGGTGTCGGGAAAGTCGACGATCACGGGCGTCTCCAGGTTCTTCCGTCGCGGGCTAAGAGTTCATCGGCCGAGTCCGGCCCCCAGGTTCCGGGGCGGTACTGGTCGGGCTGGCCCTGTGTGGCCCAGTACTCCTCGATCGGGTCGAGGATCTTCCACGACAGCTCCACTTCCTGGTGGCGCGGGAAGAGGGGTGGGTCACCGAGCAGCACATCGAGGATGAGTCGTTCGTAGGCCTCGGGGGAGGCCTCGGTGAAGGCGTGGCCGTAGCCGAAGTCCATCGTCACATCGCGCACCTGCACGCCGGCGCCGGGCACCTTCGACCCGAACCGGATCGTCACACCCTCGTCGGGCTGCACGCGGATCACGAGCGCGTTCGCGCCGAGTTCCGACGTCTGGCTCTCGGCGAAGAGATGCTGGGGGGCCCGCTTGAACACGACGGCGATCTCGGTCACCCGACGGCCGAGGCGCTTGCCTGCCCGCAGGTAGAACGGCACGCCGTCCCAGCGCCGGGTTCCGATGTCTATGCGCACGGCGGCATAGGTCTCGGTGGTCGATTCCGGATTCATACCGTCTTCTTCGAGGAAGCCGGGAACGTATTCGCCGCCCTGCCAGCCGCTCGAGTACTGGCCGCGAGCGGTCGAGTGCGAGAGATCCTTGGGAAGCTTGACGGCGGCGAGCACCTTCTCCTTCTCGGCCCGCAGGTCTGCGGCGTTGAACGAGATCGGCTCCTCCATGGCGGTGAGCGCCATCAGCTGCAGCAGGTGGTTCTGGATGACGTCGCGTGCCGCGCCGATGCCGTCGTAGTAACCGGCGCGGCCGCCCACCCCGATGTCCTCGGCCATGGTGATCTGCACGTGGTCGACGTAGTTGCCGTTCCAGATGGGTTCGTAGAGCTGGTTGGCGAAACGGAGCGCGAGGATGTTCTGCACCGTCTCCTTGCCGAGGTAGTGGTCGATGCGGAAGACGTCGTCGGGGGCGAACACGGATTCGACGACATCGTTCAGCTCACGGGCCGTCTTCAGGTCGCTGCCGAACGGCTTCTCGATGACGACGCGGCGCCACTGGCCGGGCTCCGGACGGGCCAGGCCCGAACGGCGGAGCTGCTCCGTGACCAGGGGGAAGGCCTTCGGCGGGATCGACAGGTAGAACGCATGGTTGCCCATGGTGCCCCGGGTGGAGTCCAGCTCGTCGATGACCTCCTTCAGGTGCTCGAACGCCGAGTCGTCGTCGAACTCACCCGACACGAACCGGATGCCCTCGGAGAGCTGGCGCCACACATCTTCGTCGAAGGGAGTGCGGGCGTACTCCTTGACCGAGTCGTGGACGACCCGTTCGAAGTCCTGATCTTCCCAGTCGCGTCGGGCGAAGCCGACGAGCGAGAAGCCCGGGGGGAGGAGTCCGCGGCTGGCGAGGTCGTAGACCGCCGGCATCAGCTTCTTACGCGACAGGTCGCCCGTCACACCGAAGATCACGAGGGCGCTGGGCCCGGCGATCCGGTTCAGGCGGCGGTCCGTCGAAAGCCTCAGCGGATTGAAATCCGGAGTGATCTCTACCGGTGGCATCGTGCTCCTTGCGTGTGCTCTGGTGTGTGTGGGGTGAAGAGCCCGACGCGCCGTGCGTGCGCGCCGGGCGGGGTGCCTGGCTCGGAGGTCTACCCGACGGCGTCGAACAGAACGGAGGCACCCGCGGCAGGATCGGTCAGGTTCAGTCGGAGAACGGGGCGGCCGAGCTGCTCGAGAACACTGGCGTCACCTGCCGCCTGGGCCTGGATGAGCTGGCCGAACGTGAACGGCCGATCCGGTACACCCAGATCGCTGCTCGCGTTCTCGGTGATCTGCAGGAAGACTCCGGTCGCAGGGCCTCCCTTGTGGTACTGGCCGGTCGAGTGCAGGAACCGCGGTCCCCAGCCGAAGGTGACCGGGCGGTCGATCTTCGCTGCGACCGCGTCCCGGAGCTCGGCGAGCTGGGGGAGTGCCAGCCGGTCCACATAGGCCTGGATGGCCACGTAACCGTCTGCCGGAGTCCCGGCGAGCAGCGCAGCGATCGCGGCGGCGACGGTGTGGACACCCTCGACGACCGAAGCGGTTCCGCGCACCTCGATGCCCGCATCGACGAAGGCGGCGGCCTCAGGGGTCGGCTGGGCATCCAGCAACCCCCGTGTCGCGACCTTGGCCGACTCGACGTCGGGCTGGTCGAACGGGTTGATGCCGAGCAGGCGACCTGCGACGGCGACCGCGTACTCCCAGGTCAGCAGCAGGCCGCCGAGCGACCCGCTGACGAGGATCTCACCGTCGTGACGGTGACCTCTGGTCGGGATGAGGTGGAACTGGTCGGCGTCCTTCACCAGGCGGACGATCTGGAGATCATCCAGGCCCTCCTTCAGTTCTGGCGCGCCCGTGTCGAGAACCACGGGGAGAAGGCCGCGGCCGATCTTGCCCGTCGACTCGGCGATGAGCTGCTCGGCCCAGTCCGCGAAACCGACGATGTGGGTGCCGTCGGAGACGATGCCCAGTTTGTCCTTCAGAGGCGAGGTGCCGGCGATCGCAGCGCCCAGGATCAGGCCCGGGTTGTCGACGTCGTCGGTGGCGAGGTAGAGCTCGATCGCTTCCGCCTCGTCGAGGAGTTCGCTGATGTCGGCACCCGCCAGGCCCGACGGCACGAGCCCGAAGGCGGTGAGGGCCGAGTAGCGGCCACCGACATTCGGGTCGGCCGTGAACACCCGGTAGCCGGCCTCGCGCGCCGACGACTCGAGCGGCGAGCCCGGGTCGGTCACTACGACGATGCGCTCCGCCGGGTCGATACCGGCGTCGCGGAACGCCTTCTCGTAGACACGGCGCTGGCTGTCGGTCTCCACTGTCGACCCCGACTTCGACGAGACCACGAGAACGGTCGCCGAGAGGCTGTCGTTCACCGCGGCCTCGACCTGGGTCGGGGCCGTCGAGTCGAGCACGGTGAGCGAGACACCGGCGGTACCGGCGATGACCTCGGGAGCGAGGGAGGATCCACCCATGCCGGCCAGCACGACGTGATCCACACCCTTCGCGAGGAGCTCGCTCCTCAGCGCCTCGATCTCGGCGACCAGCGGGCGGGAGACCGAGACGGCCTCCACCCAGCCGAGCCGCACTGCCGCGTCGGCCTCGGCCTCGGGGCCCCAGAGCGCGGGGTCTGACGCCGTGATGCTCGAGGCCACGAGGTCGTCGACCAGCTGCGGGAGATGGGTGTCGACCGCTACGGCCGCCGGTCCACTGACGTGGATCCGTACGCTCACTTGGCGGCGTCCAGCGCCGTCTGGACGGTCTCGAGCAGTTCGTTCCACGACACGATGAACTTCTCGACACCCTCCTTCTCGAGCAGCTCGGTGACCTCGGCGTACGAGATCCCCTGGGCGGCGATGGCGTCGAGCACCTTGTTCGCGGCGGCGTAGCTGCCGGCGATCGTGTTGCCGGCGACGACACCGTGGTCGAAGGTCGCGTCGAGCGTCTTCTCGGGCATCGTGTTGACGACCTCGGGCGCTGCCAACTCGACCACGTAGGTCGTGTCGAGCACGTCGGGGTCCTTCACACCGGTGGATGCCCAGAGCGGCCGCTGCTTGTTGGCACCGGCTTCGAGCAGGACTTTCGCACGCTCGGTCGAGAAGGCCTGCTCGTAGACCTCGTAGGCGAGCTGGGCGTTCGCGACGCCGGCCTTGCTCTTCAGCGCGAGGGCGTCGTCGGTGCCGATGGCGACGAGACGCTTGTCGATCTCGGTGTCGACGCGCGACACGAAGAACGAGGCGACCGAGTGGATCTTCGTCAGGTCTTCGCCAGCGGCCTGCGCCTGCTCGAGACCGGCCAGGTAGGCGTTGATGACGTCGCGGTAGCGCTCGAGGCTGAAGATCAGGGTCACGTTGACACTGATTCCGGCCGCGATCGTGGCGGTGATGGCTTCGAGACCCTCGATCGTCGCGGGGATCTTGATGAGCACGTTCTCTTTGTCGACCTTGTCGAACAGTTCCTTGGCCTGCTTGATCGTTGCCGCAGCATCGTTCGCGAAGCCGGGCTCGACCTCGATCGACACGCGACCGTCGAAGCCGTTGGTCGAATCGTATATCGGGCGGAAGATGTCGCAGCCCTGTGCGACGTCGCTCGTCGTGATCTCGAACACGGCGTCGGTGACGTTCGTGCCCTTCGCAGCGAGTTCCCGAACCTGCTCGTCGTACGCCTCGCCCTTGGCCAGGGCGGAAGCGAAGATCGACGGGTTGGTCGTGACGCCGACGACGTTCTTCTCAGCGATGAGCTTCTGCAGGTTGTCGGTCTTCAGTCGCTCCCGCGAGAGGTCGTCGAGCCAGATGCTGACGCCGACGGCTGAGAGCTGCGCGGTGGGAGTGGATGTCTGTGTATCAGTCATGCGTGTTGTCTCCTTGAAACGGGTGTGGGTGAAGGAAGCGTGGAGTTACTTGAGGCCCGCAAGCGAGACTTTGGCGGCCTCGATCGCGGCGCCGGTGGTCATCCCGAACTCGCGGAACAGCGTCTTGTAGTCGGCGGATGCGCCGAAGTGCTCGATCGACACGCTCTTGCCGGCGTCACCGACGTAACCCCGCCAGGTCAGCGCGAGGCCGGCCTCGATCGACACGCGCGCCTTCACGGCAGCGGGGAGCACCGATTCGCGGTACTCGGCGCTCTGCTCCTCGAACCACTCCAAGCACGGAGCGGACACGACGCGGGCGTTGATGCCGTCGGCCTTCAGCAGCTCGCGCGCCTCGACGGCGATCTGCACCTCGGAACCGGTCGCGATGAAGATCACGTCGGGCGTGCCGTTCGGAGCCTCGGCCAGAACGTAGGCGCCCTGCGCGGTGTACTTCGCCGAGGCGAACGTCTCACCGCTCGCCTCGCCCTCGCCACGCTCGTAGACGGGGATGTTCTGGCGCGTCAACGCGAGACCGGCCGGTCCCTGGCGACGTTCGAGGATCGTCTTCCACGCATAGGAGACCTCGTTCGCATCCCCGGGGCGGACGACATCCAGACCCGGGATCGCACGCAGCGTCGACAGCTGCTCGATCGGCTGGTGGGTCGGGCCGTCTTCGCCGAGCGCCACGGAGTCGTGGGTCCAGACGTAGATCGCCGGGGACTTCATGAGCGCCGCGAGACGCACAGCCGGGCGCATGTAGTCGGAGAAGATCAGGAATGTGCCGCCGAAGGGGCGGGTGTTGCCGTGCAGGACGATGCCGTTCAGGATCGAACCCATGGCGTGCTCGCGGATGCCGAAGTGCAGCACGCGGCCGTAGGGGTTGCCCGTCCACTCGTGGGTGGAGTGCTCAGCGGGCACGAACGACGCCGCCGACTCGATGGTCGTGTTGTTCGACTCCGCGAGGTCGGCCGAGCCGCCCCAGAACTCGGGCATGATCTCGGCGATCGCGTTGATGACCTTGCCGGAGGAGGCGCGGGTCGAGACCTCTTTGCCCGCCTCGAAAACGGGGAGAGCGGCTTCGAGGCCGTCGGGCACGTCGCCCGACAGAACACGATCGAGCAGCACCTTCTTCTCGGGGTTGGCTTCGGCCCAGGCGGTGAAGCCGACCTGCCACTCCTCGTGGGCTGCGGTTCCACGGGTCAGGGCCTCACGGGTGTGGGAGATGACCTCGTCCGAGACGGCGAAGGTCTCGTCGGGGTTGAAGCCGAGCACCTCCTTGAGACCCTTCAGCTCCTCGGCACCGAGAGCCGACCCGTGGATCTTGCCGGTGTTCTGCTTCTTCGGGCTCGGGAAGCCGATGATGGTCTTCAGGATGATCAGGCTGGGCTTGGAGGTCTCGGCCTTGGCGGCGTCGATGGCCTCGCTCAGGGCCTGGACGTCTTCGACGTAGACTCCGGTCTTCTTCCAGTCCACGACCTGCACGTGCCAGTGCAGGGCCTCGAAGCGCGCGTGCACGTCTTCGGTGAACGCGATGTTCGTGTCGTCCTCGATCGAGATCTGGTTCGAGTCGTAGAACGCGATCAGGTTGCCGAGCTGCTGGTGACCGGCGAGCGAGGAAGCCTCGTTGGTGACGCCCTCCTCCATGTCGCCATCACCGGCGATGGTGTAGACGAAGTGGTCGAACGGGCTCGTGCCGGGTGCGGCATCCGGGTCGAAGAGTCCGCGCTCGAAGCGCGAGGCGTAGGCGAAACCGACGGCCGAGGCGAGACCCTGGCCGAGCGGGCCGGTGGTGATCTCGACTCCGTCGGTGTGGCCGTACTCGGGGTGGCCGGGCGTCAGCGAACCCCACGTGCGGAGCTTCTTCAGGTCGTCGAGTTCGAGGCCGTAGCCGCCGAGGTACAGCTGGATGTACAGGGTGAGTGAGCTGTGGCCCACAGAGAGGATGAAACGGTCGCGGCCGATCCACTCGTTGTCGCTGGGGTCGCGGCGCATCTCCTTCTGGAACAAAAGGTAGGCGAGCGGCGCAAGGCTGATGGCGGTACCCGGATGACCGTTCCCGACCTTCTCGACGGCGTCAGCAGCGAGAACCTTCGCTGTGCTAACGGCCTTGTCGTCAATTGAATCCCACTGCAGTGATGCCACGAGGTTTAGAGCCCTTCTTCGGTTGCCGACGCGGTGAGACCCCGGACACCATTGAGCCGCAGGTGATTCCCACCTCGGCTCCCAGTATAGAGATTCCGGGGGTGCCGCCGCCCGCCCGTGCCGACTTCTACGCGCCGTAAACTATGCTGGGATCCGGTATGTCGAACGCAGTTAGAGGAGCAATGGACGTTGCTGTAGAAGGCCGAGTCGAGCATCCGCGGATTTCCGTGGGTCAGAAGGCCAGGGCATACGTCGCGCTGACGAAGCCACGCGTCATGGAGCTGCTGCTCGTGACCACGGTTCCGGTGATGATCCTCGCCCAGGGCGGGATCCCCAATCTGTGGCTCGTCGTCGCCACCCTCATCGGCGGTGCTCTGAGCGCCGGCGGGGCTGGGGCATTCAACTGCTACGTCGATCGCGACATCGACCGCGTGATGAACCGTACGCAGGGGCGCCCCCTGGTGACGGGGGAGCTGACCGACCGGCAGGCGCTTGTGTTCGCGTGGGTGCTGGCGATCGTCTCGACGCTCTGGTTCGGGTTGCTGGTCAACTGGTTCAGCGCACTGCTCTCGGTCATCGCGATCTTCCTCTACGCGGTCGTCTACACGATCATCCTGAAGCGCCACACGTCGCAGAACATCATCTGGGGCGGAACGGCGGGCTGCATGCCCGTGCTGATCGGCTGGGCTGCTGTCGACAACTCGCTCGACTGGCCGGCCTGGATCCTGTTCGGCGTGATCTTCCTCTGGACGCCGCCGCACTACTGGCCGCTCTCGATGCGGTACCGCGATGACTACAAGTCGGTCGGCGTGCCGATGCTCGCCGTGATCCGCGGGCAGTCCGTCGTCGGGTTGCAGACGATCCTCTACGCCTGGGCCACCGTCGCGTGCTCCCTGCTGCTCGTGCCCGTCGCCTCGATGGGAATCGTCTACACGGTTGCCGCCCTGGCTTCCGGTGGATGGTTCGTCTACGAGACCCACCGCCTCTACAGCAGCGCCATCCGCCACGGTTCGGTCAAGCCGATGCGCGTCTTCCACGCCTCGATCACCTACCTGACGATCCTCTTCCTGGCGATCGCGATCGACCCCCTGGTGCGCATCTTCCCCTTCACCTTCTAGCACTCTGAGGGTTTCTCAGTTACGCTGGATGCGTGACGAATGAGACCCAGCCGCGGCGCCGCACGACGTCGATCTCCATCGTGATCGTTGGACTGTCCGGGCTGGCCATCGTTCTCGCGATACCGACAGAGGTGGTATCGATCTCCTCCTTCGCCCATTCCGCGCCAGGCGGAGCAGGAATCGGATGGTCGCCGACCGACTGGCTGGTCTACCTGCATCCCATCTCGACCAGCATCGCCTGTCTGGTGGGCACGATCTCGGTGCTTCTCGCCCTCCAACGAAGACTCATGGCGCCGGATGAAAAGTCGACAGTGACATTGGGGCTCGCCGCCGTCGGTCTCGTCTGCGCGTTGGCCTCGGCGGCCTACGCCGCAGTTCCCGCTCTGCCTGCAGCGAGCGTTTCGCTCTTCTGAACCAGGCCCGACGGGTGGCCGGACGAAGCGGGGGCCGGGGCGGGGCGGCGCTCCGCCAGGAGTGTCGCGGTCATGGCTGCGACGAGGCTGGCGGCGAGCACCAACTGCACCATCCGTACCCGCCCACCGGGTCAGGGGGCGGCGGTGCGGGTGAAGAGGTGCGCGACGGTTGTTACGGCGGCGACGTATTCGGCACGGTCGAAGATGAACGGGGGGAGCGCGGAGTAGTCACGTTCACGGCGGAACGGCTGTTCGAAGCTCTGCCAGGTCACGGTGTCGGGGGTGGTGACGATCGTCACGCCGAACGGCCAGCAGCCGAGTTCGCCGCATTCGCAACCCAGAACCCACACCCGTCCGCCGGTCGAGCCGAATCCCGTGAGGCCCACCCCGAGCCAGTATTCGATGGCCGTGCCGAGACGGAAGACACCGGGGAAGAGGCCACCATAACCGCCGGCCGGATCCCATCCCCGGCTCGCTTCGAACTCCATGACGATCTCCGAGAACGGTCTGCCATCGACCACAGCCAGAACCTCGACGGCATTCATGTCGCTGGAAGGATCTGTGCGGAAGGTCATCGTAGCTGGGGCCATCACCCCACTATATGAGCAAAGCTCTAAACAGCGTTCATGCAGAGGCAGACGCCGAGGCCGAGGTGCGCGTGGGGCGACTGGCACCTGCCGGGGCGGGGCGGCGCTCCGCCAGGAGTGTCGCGGTCATGGCCGCGACGAGGCTGGCGGCGAGCACCATGTGCAGGACGACGAGGGCGGGCGGCAGGCCGAGGCGCGACTGGGTGAGGCCGACCGCGATCTGCGCCAGCTCGATCACGAGCAGCGTCACGACCCAGCGGCGGGGGAGCCCACGCACCAGTGCGACCACCACGAGCAGCAGCGTCAGGGCGAAGAGCACGTACGCGGGATAGCTGTGCAGGTGCTCCATCACGTCGGTGTTCAGGCCGTTGCGCGGCGTCGCGGCGTCTCCGGCGTGCGGGCCCGATCCGGTGGTCAGGATGCCCAGGGCCACCGCCAGCCCGACGAACACGGCCGCGAGGCGGGAGACCGCGAGGTACCACGCCGGTACAGCGAGCGTCAGGCCGACCGCCGCGCCGCGCCGCCCGGTGTACACCCGGTAGACGAGCATGGTCGTCACGACGACCAACCCGATCGACACCACGAAGTGCAGTCCGACGATGTAGGGGTTCAGGCCGGTCAGCACCGTGATTCCACCGATGACAGCTTGCAGCGGGATCGAGAGCCCCTGCAGCAGCGTGAGCACGAACAGGTCGCGGCGTTCCTTTCGGATCCGCAGCACCGCGACGAAGACAGCGATCGAGACCAGGACGACGACGAAAGTCAGCAGGCGGTTCGTGAACTCGATGATGCCGTGCACGCCCATCTCGGGAGTCGACACGAACGACCCCTCCGTGCACTGGGGCCAGGTGGGGCATCCGAGGCCCGAACCCGTCAGGCGCACAGCCCCTCCCGTACCGATGAGGATGATCTGCACCACCAGCGAAGCCCAGGCGAGCACCCGCACCCGGGTGTCGACAGAAGCGGGGAGCCACGCATACAGGCGTTTCACAGAGCAGGTTCCTTCATGGTGCGGGGGCCGATAGAGTAAGAGGGTCAAGAATCCGCGCCGCAGGCGCAACGGGCTATTCACACGAGGCGGCACTGAAGCCGAAGACACTCGCTTCATTCTAAGTACAGAGCCTCGATGTTCTACGCTTCGTGGAATTCCTTCTGACCTTGACATGTTGTACACGAAAAGGAAGGGAGAAAGTCATGACAGACGTACTCATCGACCGCCCAGAACTTCAGAACCTGGGGGTGTACGAGTTCGGGTGGTCCGACTCCGACGCCGCCGGCGCGATCGCGAAGCGCGGCATCTCGCCCGACGTCGTGAAGGGCATCTCCACGCTCAAGAACGAGCCCGAATGGATGCTCAAGAACCGCCTCAAGGCTCTTGCTCTCTTCGAGAAGAAGCCCATGCCGACGTGGGGTGCAGACCTCTCGGGCATCGACTTCGACAACATCAAGTACTTCGTGCGGTCGACCGAGAAGCAGGCCACCACGTGGGACGACCTGCCCGACGACATCAAGAACACCTACGAGAAGCTCGGCATCCCCGAGGCGGAGCGCCAGCGCCTCGTCTCCGGCGTCGCAGCACAGTACGAGTCCGAGGTGGTCTACCACACCATCCGTGAAGACCTCGAGGCCCAGGGCGTCATCTTCATGGACACCGACACCGCGCTGCGTGAGCACCCGGAGTTCTTCGACGAGTACTTCGGCACGGTCATCCCGTCGGGCGACAACAAGTTCGCCGCATTGAACTCGGCCGTCTGGTCGGGCGGCTCCTTCGTCTACGTGCCGAAGAACGTGCACGTCGAGATTCCGCTGCAGGCCTACTTCCGCATCAACACCGAGAACATGGGCCAGTTCGAGCGCACGCTCATCATCGCCGACGAGGGCTCGTACGTTCACTACATCGAGGGCTGCACCGCTCCGATCTACAAGAGCGACTCGCTGCACTCCGCGGTCGTCGAGATCATCGTGAAGAAGCACGCCCGCGTTCGCTACACCACGATCCAGAACTGGTCGAACAACGTCTACAACCTGGTCACCAAGCGGGCCATCGCCCACGAGGGCGCGACGATGGAGTGGATCGACGGCAACATCGGTTCCAAGGTCACCATGAAGTACCCATCGATCTACCTGGTCGGCGAGCACGCCAAGGGTGAGACTCTCTCCGTCGCGTTCGCGGGGCCCGGCCAGCACCAGGACGCCGGCGCGAAGATGATCCACATGGCGCCGTACACGCAGTCGTCGATCGTCTCGAAGTCGATCGCCCGTGGCGGTGGCCGCGCTGGCTACCGCGGTGAGGTGCGAGTCGCCGAGAACGCCCACCACTCCGCGAACACGGTCCGCTGCGACGCCCTCCTGGTCGATACGCAGTCCCGCAGCGACACGTACCCCGCGATCGACATCCGGGTGGATGATGTACAGCTCGGCCACGAGGCGACCGTCTCACGGGTCAGCGAGGAACAGCTCTTCTACCTGATGAGCCGAGGGCTCCCCGAAGACGAGGCCATGGCGATGATCGTGCGCGGGTTCATCGAACCCATCGCCCGCGAGCTCCCCATGGAGTACGCGCTCGAACTCAACAAGCTCATCGAGATGGGCATGGAAGGGTCAGTAGGTTAATGACCTCTGTTTCACCTGCTTCTACAACCGCGCCCGAAAGCGCGACGGCCCCGGAGGCCACCACGGCGGCCCCGGTCTCCGGCGGCCACCGCGGCGCCCCCATGGGCTCGAAGTCGCACACCGACGGGGCCTGGTCCGAGCGACCGGTGCAGACCCGTTCGGAACGGTACTCCTCGGCGAACGTCGGCGACTTCGACAAGCCGACCGGGCGCGAAGTCGACTGGAAGCTCACCCCGATCAAGCTGATCGACGACCTGATCAACGGTGAGCTCGACGGTTCGCCGTTCAAGGGCAACCTCGCGGTCGCGCAGCCCGTCGACGGATTCTCGCTCGCGTGGATCGACCGTACCGACAAGCGAATCGGATCGGCCGGCCTCCCCGAAGACCGGGCGAGCGCCAACGCGTGGTCGCACTTCGACCAGGCCCTCGCGATCGACATAACTGGCGAAGCGCCGACGGGCGAGTTCATCGTCTCCCGGTCGGGGCTCGGGACGGTTGCGCGCGCTGCGCACACCGTGATCACGGCGGCACCGAACAGCCGCGGCATCCTCGTGCTCGAGAATGCCGGCGACGCCCGGCTCGCCGAGAACGTCGAGATCGTCATTGGTGAGGGTGCCCACATCACCGTGGTGAGCGTGCAGGAGTGGAACGACTCCGCCGCGCACCTCGCAAGCCACTTCGCGCAGGTCGGTCGCGAC
Source organism: Subtercola boreus (assembly GCF_006716115.1). NCBI lineage: Bacteria > Bacillati > Actinomycetota > Actinomycetes > Micrococcales > Microbacteriaceae > Subtercola > Subtercola boreus. The sequence goes on from NZ_VFOO01000001.1 coordinate 1,213,359, forward strand.
GCGACCCTCCGCCACATCGTGGTCTCGCTCGGCGGCGGCGTCGTGCGGGTGAATCCGAGCATCCACCTCTCGGCGCCCGGCAGCAACACGGAGGCCTACGGGCTCTACTTCGCGGATGCCGGACAGCACCTCGAGCAGCAGGTCTACATCGACCATGCGGCCGAGAACTCGCGCAGCCGGGTGAAGTACAAGGGCGCGCTCCAGGGCGAGGGCGCACACTCGGTCTGGATCGGCGACGTGCTCATCCGCCAGACGGCGGACGGCACCGACAGCTACGAGGAGAACCGCAACCTGGTTCTCTCCGAGGGCACCCGCGCCGACTCCATCCCGAACCTCGAAATCGAGACCGGCAACATCCTCGGGGCTGGCCACGCGTCATCCACCGGCCGATTCGACGACGAGCAGCTCTTCTACCTGCAGTCCCGCGGCATCAGCGAGGAGGAGGCCAGGCGTCTCGTCGTGCGCGGATTCCTGGCGGAGATCATCCAGCAGATCGGTGCTCCCGCCGTCGAAGAGCGTCTGACCCTCGCGGTCGAGGCCGAACTGACGGTGACCGTCTGATGGCCGCCATCCGAATCTGCGCCGTCGATGAGCTCAACGAGAACGAGGCGGTGCGCGTCGAGATCGACGGCGTCGCCATCGCCCTCGTGAAGGATTCGTCGGGGGAGTGCTTCGCCATCGGCGACACCTGCACCCACGGCGACATCTCGCTCGCCGAGGGGTTCGTCGAGGATGACACGCTCGAGTGCTGGGCCCACGGCTCCAAGTTCTCGCTGCTCACCGGCAAACCCCTGACCCTCCCGGCCTACGAGCCGGTTCCCGTCTACGAGCTCAGCATCGTCGACGGCGACGTCTACATCGACCCAACTACGACAAAAGAAATCGACTAAGCCATGTCTGTACTCGAAATCCGCGACCTGCACGTCAGCGTCGACACCGAGCAGGGTGCCAAGCAGATCCTGCGCGGCGTGAACCTCACCATCAAGCAGGGCGAGACCCACGCGATCATGGGGCCGAACGGCTCAGGCAAGTCCACGCTCGCCTATGCGATCGCCGGTCACCCGAAGTACCACGTCACCAGCGGTTCCATCGTTCTGGATGGCGAAGACCTCACCCAGGCCACCGTTGATGCACGCGCTCGCGCCGGTCTGTTCCTGGCCATGCAGTACCCGGTCGAGATCCCCGGCGTCACGGTGACCAACTTCCTCCGCACGGCGAAGACCGCCATCGACGGCTCCGCGCCTCCCATCCGCACCTGGGTGAAGGACGTGCGCACGTCGATGGAGAACCTCCGCATGGACAAGGCGTTCGCCGAGCGGAACGTCAACGAGGGCTTCTCGGGCGGCGAGAAGAAGCGCAACGAGATCCTTCAGCTCGAACTGCTGAAGCCCCAGTTCGCCGTGCTCGACGAGACCGACTCCGGCCTCGATGTCGACGCGCTCAAGATCGTGTCCGAGGGCGTGAACCGCGCGAAGGAGAACACCGGCCTCGGCGTGCTGCTCATCACGCACTACAACCGCATCCTCCGCTACATCACGCCCGACTTCGTTCACGTGTTCGTGGCCGGCCAGGTCGTCGAATCCGGCGGACCCGAGCTCGCGGTGCAGCTCGAGAACGACGGATACGACACCTACGTGGCCGCCAGCGCTGCGGCAGCAGAGGCGATTGCCTCAGCCGAAGCCGCGGATGCCGCGGCCGGCGTCGTGGCTTCACCGGCCGTCAACGCCTAGAGCGACGTAGGATTAGGTCATGGTCACCACACTCGAGCCCGCCAAATTCGACCAGGTCGAAGAGGCGCTCAAAGACGTCATGGACCCGGAACTCGGCATCAACGTCGTCGACCTCGGGCTCATCTACGACCTCGGCTGGGACACCGACAACGACGCGCTCATCATCTCGATGACGCTGACGAGCGCCGGATGCCCGCTGACCGACGTTCTCGAAGAACAGACCGCCGAGGCTCTCGACGGTGTGGTCGACGCGTTCCGCATCAACTGGGTGTGGATGCCGCCGTGGGGCCCCGACAAGATCACCGACGACGGCCGCGATATGATGCGGGCGCTCGGCTTCAGCATTTAGCCTTCGGAAGCAAAGACGCCCCGACCGGATCCGACCGGTCGGGGCTTTTTCCGTTCACGATTTATACTTGACTTTCATCCCCCACCTCCGCCGTCCCGGCGAAACATCAGAATTGGACTTCCCCCGTGCTCAGTGTGCATGACCTTGAGCTGCGTGTCGGCGCCCGCGTTCTGATGTCGGACGTGAGTTTCCGCGTCTCCGCCGGCGACAAAGTCGGCCTGGTGGGCCGCAACGGCGCCGGCAAGACGACGCTCACCAAGACGCTTGCCGGCGAGCTGAAGCCCGACGGCGGGCGCATCGACGTCTCCGGCCAGATCGGCTACCTCCCGCAGGATCCGCGCTCAGGGAATCCGGAAGACCTGGCGCGCACGCGCATCCTCGACGCCCGCGACCTCGGCCAGATCGTGCTCCAGATGCAGCAGGCGCAGCTCGACATGGCGTCGGGCGACCCTGCGGTCGTCGATAAGGCGATGAAGAAGTACGGCAACCTGGATGACCGTTTCAACGCTCTCGGTGGGTACTCAGCCGAGGCGGAGGCCGCCTCGATCGCATCGAACCTCAGCCTGCCCGACCACATCCTCGACCAGCCGCTCTCGACGCTCTCGGGTGGCCAGCGGCGCCGCATCGAGCTCGCGCGCATCCTCTTCTCCGGTGCGGACACGATGCTGCTCGACGAGCCCACGAACCACCTCGACGCCGACTCCGTCGTCTGGCTCCGCGAGTTCCTGAAGAACTTCCAGGGCGGCCTGATCGTGATCAGCCACGATGTCGCCCTCGTCGAAGAGACGGTCAACCGCGTCTTCTACCTCGACGGGAACCGCCAGGTCATCGACACGTACAACATGAACTGGAAGAACTACCTCCGCCAGCGGGCATCCGATGAGGAGCGCCGCAAGAAGGAACGCGTCAACGTCGAAAAGAAGGCCGGAGTGCTGCAGATGCAGGCCGCCCGGTTCGGCGCCAAGGCGTCGAAGGCGGCCGCCGCGCACCAGATGGTTCGGCGTGCGGAGAAGATGCTCTCGGGCCTTGACGAGGTGCGCGAAGTGGAGCGTGTGGCGAAGCTGCGGTTCCCGGATCCCGTCGCGTGCGGCCGGACTCCGCTCATGGCGAGCGACCTCTCGAAGAGCTACGGCTCGCTCGAGATCTTCACCGCCGTCGACCTCGCCATCGACCGCGGCTCCAAGGTCGTCATCCTCGGCTTCAACGGTGCTGGCAAGACCACGCTGCTGCGTATCCTCGCTGGCGTCGACAAGCCTGACACCGGCCAGATCGAGCCCGGCCACGGCCTGCGGATCGGGTACTACGCCCAGGAGCACGAGACCATCGACGTGAAACGTTCGGTGCTCTCGAACATGGTCTCGTCGTCTCCGAACCTGACCGAGATGGAGGCCAGGCGCGTGCTCGGCTCCTTCCTCTTCACGGGTGACGACGGTCACAAGCTGGCCGGCGTGCTCTCGGGCGGTGAGAAGACGCGTCTCGCCCTCGCGATGATCGTCGTCTCCGGCGCGAACGTGCTGCTGCTCGACGAGCCCACGAACAACCTCGACCCTGCCTCCCGCGAGGAGATCCTGGATGCCCTCGCCAACTACGCCGGCGCCGTGGTGCTGGTCTCCCACGACGAGGGCGCGGTCATGGCCCTCAATCCCGAGCGGGTACTGATCCTGCCCGACGGCGTCGAAGACCACTGGAACAAGGACTACCAGGACCTCATCGAGCTCGCCTAGCCGAGCGGCGGTGCCGTGTGCACGGCGCCGTCTCCTGTAGCGAAGGTCGTTGAGGTGGGGAAGTCAGGTTGGCTCGACACAGCGTCGAGTGTGGTCGGCCACCAAGCCGCCCAGTGTCCATTGTCCACGGTAGCGTCGACCATCCGCCCGTCGCCCAGCGTCAGCTTCACTGATTCCACGTCATTCCCGGCGCGCCCGGACATCGAAGTGATGATGCCGAATTCCGGTGATGGACTGTCCATTCGCCCGAGGTCGGTGGTGATCTGGTCGGCAACCGGAGCGGGTTCGAGCTGGAGGTCCTCGGCCGGGGCTGTGCTGAGGTATTCGGCGTTGGATATCCACAGGGCATCGTCGTCGGCTATGACGCAGAACGCCGTCTGGCCACCTCCGTCGGCGAACAGCATCGCCCGAAACCCACCGCGTTGTTCGCTGGTCAGAACCGCTTCCTCGGAAGTGTTTCCGTGCTCGCTCGACGCCGTACCGCAAGCGTTGCGGTCTGCGGCGCTCGGGAGAACAGCCACCGGCGTGGCAGTGTAACTGCCGAGCACCCCCGTGGCCGAGAGTGCGAAGTTCGACACGGGCGCGGGGGCCGGCGCGCCGAGCGAGAACATCAGGACCGCAGCGACGGCGGCGACCGAGAGGATGCCGGTCGTGCCGAACACAAGCCGGCGGCGGCGATGCAGTCGCGGGACGGCGTCATCGAGCACCGTCACGCGGAGGAGGAGCTGCTCGCTGAGTCGCTGGTCGTCTGCGCTCAGTGCTGCCTCAGGAGCCGGGTCGAGCGTCTTCAGCTCGGTCGCGAGCGTCGGAGTGGTGGGGTTCATGAGGGAGTTCCTGTTCATCGGGTCGTCAGTACGAAGGGGGCGTCGGCGGGCTCGGGCGTCTCCCGGAGGAGGGCGGCCAGGCGCCGGCGGGCGCGGGTGAGGCGCATCGCATAAGTGGCGCGCGAGCATCCGAGGGTCTGGGCGGCCGACTTCGCATCGAGGTCTTCCCACGCGTCGAGCGTGAGCACCTCCTGATCGACGGCGCTGAGCGTCGTGAATGCGGCAGCGAGGTCGATGCGGCGCTCGATGTCCGCGACGTCGCCGGACGCCTCGGAAGCACCCACACCGGACCCGATACCGGCAGAGTCGTACGTCTCGGCGAAGCCGGCGAGGCGCACGCCGACCGACTTCTGGCGTTCACCCGCACGAGCGGCGTTCAGCATCACGTTGCGGGCCGTGTTGTAGAGCCAGGGCAGCGGTTCGCGCGGGAGCGCGTCGCGCTTCGCCCACGCGATAGTGAACGTCTCACTGACGATGTCGTCTACGGCGAGCGGATGCGCCCTGCGCCGCACGAACCGCAGGACCTCGGCGTAGGTCTGCCGATACATGGCTGAGAAGGACGCCAGACTCGTCTGGGTTGTCATGGGATCTCGATTCCTCGGCTCCGGATGGGCCTCAAACAGTTAATGTCCGGCGAATCCCATTCTGCAACACAGAGTCGAGAATTTGTCGTAAATAGCTGTGGGCTGGTGCCCGCGCTGTTCGGCGCCTACGCCCCGGCGACCGTCAGGGACGCGGCATCCGGAACCGAACCGAAGGGAGTCACCGCGAGCGGGAAGTCACGCGCCGCCAGGAACTCGCGGAGGAAGTCGACGTGCTCGTCGCAGGCCACCCAGACCTTCACCCGGTCCTCCGTGTGGATCTTCGGGTTGCGCCAGCCGATCGCCCACGCCGCTGCGGCACGACATCCGGCACGAGAGCACTCCTCGTCACCGGGCACGGCGCCGAGACCGGAGCCGCCCAGCGCATCGAGCAGGCTCACTCGGGACGGCCGCCGGTCTCGCGGCCACCAGTGTAGAGCGGCACCTGGCCGAGCGGCACTATCTGGCCGCCGGGCGCCTGCATCGTTCCGGGCGTGTTGCGACCCGTGTTCGCGATCACGACGGCGAACCAGGGGAGCACCACCGCCGCGACACCGAGCACGAGCAGCCACCAGCCCTGCACAAAGAGGAGACCGGCCAGGCAGAGCAGACGGATGCCCATCGCCAGCGAGTAGCGGATCATGCGCGCATGCCGCTCCTCAGCCGGGTTCTGCGGAAGACTCGTGACTGAGAACTGCTGCGAGTCATGCTTCATCGTGCGCCGCCTGTCGGAAAGGGAATCATCTAAGCCTACGCTTCCCAGGGCTCTCGTATGCTGGTACGCGGCCATCAGAAGATCTGCTTGACAGAACACCAAAAGGACTCATCATGACGACACCCAGAACCGTGCTCATCACCGGCGGAAACCGCGGCATCGGCTACTCCCTCGCGGAAGAGTTCGTGGCGCAGGGGCACCGGGTCGCCGTGACGGCACGAACAGGCGAGGGGCCTGCCGGTTCGCTCACGGTGCGGGCGGACGTGACGGATGCCGCGACCATCGACGCCGCGTTCACAGAGGTCGAAGCGGCCCTCGGCCCCATTGAGGTGGTTGTCGCGAATGCCGGCATGACGCGCGACACGCTCCTGCTCCGAATGAGCGAGGAGGACTTCACCGACGTCATCGACACGAACCTCACGGGAGCGTTCCGTGTGGTGAAGCGTGCGTCGAAGGGGATGCTCAAGGCACGGTTCGGGCGGATCATCCTGATCTCGAGCGTGGTGGGCCTCTACGGCTCGGCCGGGCAGGTGAACTACTCGGCGTCGAAGGCGGGCCTCGTCGGCCTCGCCCGCTCGGTCACCCGGGAGCTCGGCTCGCGCGGCATCACGGCGAACGTGGTCGCGCCCGGGTTCATCGAGACGGAGATGACAGCCGAGTTGCCGGATGCACTGCAGGCCGAGTACAAGAAGTCGATCCCGGCGGGCCGTTTCGCGACGGCCACCGAGGTCGCCCGCGTGGTGGCGTGGCTCGCCTCCGACGACGCCGCCTACATCTCGGGCGCGGTCATCCCCGTCGACGGCGGCCTCGGCATGGGCCACTAGCCCCTCCCTGACCCGCGCCTCGCCGCGGTCAGCCAAATCCAGCGCGGGCGCGGGGGGAGGGGGCAGGGGGGAGCGGGCGGGCGCGGGCGCAACGCTAACCGCGGAGGCCGAGCAGGGGGAGGAGCTGCGAGAGGTCGCGGGTGTCAATCGCGAGGTGCGCAGCATCGCGAACCACCTGGCGCGCGTTGAACGCCACCGAGAGACCTGCCGTGTGCATCATGTGCAGGTCGTTCGCACCGTCACCGACCGCCACCGTGCGGGCGAGCGGGATGCCCGAGGCCTCCGCCCACTCGACCAGCGCCTGGGCCTTTGCCTCGGCGTCTACGACCGGGCCGACCACGTTGCCGGTCAGCAGCCCGTCGACGACGTCGAGCCGGTTGGCGCGCCAGTGGTCGAGCCCGAGGGAGACGGCGACCTCGTCGACGAGTTCGTGGAACCCGCCGGAGACCACACCGACGAACCCACCGGCCGCGTGAAGCCCGGCCACGAGTTCGGGCACACCCTGGGTCACCCGGATGTCCGCCGCGACGTCGGCGAAACACGACACCGGGAGCCCCGCGAGGGTCGACACGCGCGACCGGAGGCTCTGCTGGAAGTCGAGTTCACCTGACATGGCCCGCTCGGTGATGTGCGCGACTTCGGTGAGGCTGCCGGCGCACTCGGCGAGCATCTCGATGACCTCGTTCTCGATCAGGGTCGAGTCGACGTCGAGTACGACGAGAAAGGATGGCGAGGGCGCAGAAACCGCATCACGAGCGAGCGGCGAACCTGCCCCCTCGTCTGACGAGATCAGCTGCTGACGGTGGGTGCGGGCATCCGGAGTCAGCAACTGGTTCGTCATGGCTCTACGCGCACTCCCTTGCCGACGACGGTGATACCCGTGTCGGTCACCGTGAAACCACGTTCGCGATCGCGAGCGTGGTCGATTCCGATCATGGCCCCTGCAGCGACAACCACGTTCTTGTCCAGAATAGCGCGGCGGATGACGGCGTCGGGTTCGATGTGCACGCGATCGAAGAGCACGCTGTCTTGAACGAGGGCGCTCGATCCGATGGTCACCCACGGCCCGAGCACACTGCGTTCGATCCGCGCCCCGGAGATCAGGCAGCCGAGCGAGACGATCGACTCGACCGTCGTGCCGCTGTTGCCCTTCGCGTCGCGCACGAACTTCGCGGGCGGCGAGTTCAGCTGCTGCGTGTAGATCGGCCACTCGCTGTTGTACAGGTTGAAGATCGGCAGGGCCGAGATCAGGTCCTGGTGGGCGTCGTAGAACGACTCGATCGTTCCCACGTCGCGCCAGTAGTAGCGGTCGCGGTCGGTGGCACCGGGCACCTCGTTGTGGGACAGGTCGTAGACGCCGGCCTGCCCGCGAGAGACGAAGTCGGGGATGATGTCGCCGCCCATGTCGTGGTTCGAGTCGGTCATCTCGCCGTCGCGGATGACCGCGTCGATGAGGGCGTCGGTGTTGAACACGTAATTGCCCATCGAGGCCAGGACCTCGTGCGGGGCATCCGCAAGGCCTGTGGCCGTCTTGGGCTTCTCGAGGAACTCGGTGATCTTCGCGGGGTTCGACGGGTCGGTCTGAATGATGCCGAACTGGTCGCTGAGCTCGATCGGCTGGCGGATGGCGGCCACCGTCGCCGGAAGCCCCGAGGCGATGTGCGCCTGGATCATCTGCGCGAAGTCCATGCGGTAGACGTGGTCGGCGCCGACGACGACCACGATGTCCGGCATCTCGTCGCGGATCAGGTTGAGGCTCTGCAGGATGGCGTCGGCCGAGCCGCTGAACCAGCGCTTGCCGAGCCGCTGCTGGGCGGGCACCGAGGCGACGTAGGAATCGAGGAGGCCCGACAGCCGCCAGGTCTGCGAGATGTGGCGGTCGAGGCTGTGCGACTTGTACTGGGTCAGCACGACGATCTTCGTCAACCCCGAGTTGATGAGGTTCGAGAGAGCGAAGTCGATGAGACGGTACCCGCCCCCGAAGGGGACACCGGGCTTCGCACGGTCAGCGGTGAGAGGCATGAGCCTCTTACCCTCTCCACCGGCTAGAACGATGCCGAAGATCTTCTTTGATGCAGCCATACCCCGACTATAGGGCAGCACACCGACACCGACCTGGCCTCGATTCACAACCGGTTCCGTAGTACGTTCTGCTTGTGCGCGTCGATGTGATTTCCCGAGAGTATCCACCCGAGGTCTACGGCGGGGCAGGTGTCCACGTAGCCGAGCTCGTGAAGGCCCTCCGCGAGAACATCGAGGTCGTGGTGAGGGCCTTCGGGCAGCCTCGCAGCGAGCCCGGCGTCTTCTCCTACCTCCCGCCCGCCGAGCTGCTGGGGGCGAATCCGACGCTGACCACGCTCGGCGTGGACCTGCAGATCGCGAACGATGTGGCAGGTGCGGATGTCGTGCACTCGCACACCTGGTACGCGAACGCTGCCGGGCAGCTGGCATCCATGCTGCACGGCATTCCGCATGTCGTCACGGCGCACTCCCTGGAGCCGCTCCGCCCGTGGAAGGCCGAGCAGCTGGGCGGCGGCTACCGTCTCTCCAGCTGGATCGAGAAGAACGCGTTCGAGAGCGCCGATTCGGTCATTGCCGTATCGAACGGCATGCGGAACGACATCCTCCGCTCCTACCCGTCGATCTCCGAAGACCGGGTGAGCGTCGTCTACAACGGCATCGACCTCGAGAAGTGGAAGCCGGTGCAGGATGCAGCGGTGCTGGAGCACTGGGGTATCGACACGTCCCGGCCCTCTGTCGTCTTCGTCGGCCGCATCACCCGCCAGAAGGGTCTGCCCTATCTGCTGCGGGCGGCCCGCCAGCTGGCTCCGGATGTCCAGCTGATCCTCTGCGCAGGAGCCCCCGACACGCCCGAGATCATGGCGGAGGTGACGTCGCTGGTGCAGACGCTGCAGCAGGAGCGCACCGGGGTGATCTGGATCCCGGAGCTGCTCAGCCAGCACGACCTGTCCGCGGTGCTGACCAGCGGCACCGTGTTCGTCTGCCCGTCGGTGTACGAGCCGCTCGGCATCGTCAACCTCGAAGCGATGGCCTGCGGACTACCGGTCGTCGGAACGGCGACCGGCGGCATCCCGGAGGTCGTCGACGACGGAGTCACCGGCCGCCTCGTGCCGATCGACCAGGTCAGCGACGGAACCGGCACACCCACCGACCCCGAACGCTTCGTACGCGACCTCGCCGGTACGCTCACCGAGGTACTGGCCGACCCCGACCGGGCGCGCCTGATGGGTGCGAACGGTCGCCTGCGGGCCGAGAGCACGTTCAGTTGGAAGCAGATCGCCGAAGACACCGAACGGATCTACCGCAGCCTGATCTAGTCGATTTGCCGCCCGGCATTGCCCGATAGAGTTGGGGTATGCCCACAGTTCTTGACCTCGAAGACGTGTCGGTCGTTCGCAACGGAAACCGCATCCTGAGCGACATCAACTGGAAGGTCGAGGCCGATCAGCGCTGGGTCATCCTCGGCCCGAACGGCGCCGGCAAGACCACTCTGCTGAACCTCGCGTCGGCCATGGTGCACCCGTCGTCGGGCACGGTGCAGATCCTGGATGCGCAGATGGGCCGCGTCGACGTCTTCGAGCTGCGGCCGCGGGTCGGCTTCGCCTCGTCGGCCATGGCGAAGCGGTTCCCCGCTGACGAGACCGTTCTGAACGTCGTGCTGACCGCGGCGTACTCGGTGACCGGGCGCTGGAACGAGCAGTACGACGAGATCGACCTTCGCCGCGCCCAGCGTGTGCTCGCCGAGTGGCGGCTCGACCACCTCGAGGATCGGAAGTTCGGCTCTCTCAGCGACGGCGAGCAGAAGCGCGTGCAGATCGCCCGCTCGGTGATGACCGACCCCGAACTGCTGCTGCTCGACGAGCCCGCTGCCTCGCTCGATCTCGGCGCGCGCGAAGAACTGCTGCAGCTGCTCGGCGGGTACGCCTCGGCCCCCTCCGCGCCCGCGATCGTCATGGTGACGCACCACGTGGAGGAGATCCCGCGAGGATTCACGCACGTGCTCCTGGTGTCCAAGGCTTCGATCGTGGCTGCCGGACCGCTGTCCGAGTCGCTCACGGCTGCGAACCTCGAGGCGACGTTCGGCCTGCCGATCGTGCTGACCGAGACCGACGGACGGTACGCGGCGCGCGCTGCAGGATGATCGGGCGATTGTCCCGCCCGTCTGGTAGACTCTCTAGCTGGCCCTTGTGCCACGATCTTTTCTCTCAATCCATCTCTCCCGCTGACACAGCACCAAGGAATCACTCATGAAGACCGAGACCCACCCCGACTACCTGCCCATCGTGTTCCGCGACCTGGCTTCGGGCGCAACGTTCCTCACCCGTTCGACGGTGACGAGCCAGAAGACGATCGAATGGGAAGACGGCAACACGTACCCCGTCATCGACGTCGAGATCTCGAGCGAGTCGCACCCGTTCTACACGGGCAAGCAGCGCATCATGGACTCCGCCGGTCGCGTCGAGAAGTTCAACAGCCGTTACAAGGGTTTCGGCAAGTAACCCTGCGTTCCTGAAAAGGGCGGGTGGCCTTCGGCCCCCGCCCTTTTTCGTGTACCCGCAGAATGCTATCGAAACCCTGAGAGTTGTCGCTCTGAGACTCGGATAGCGGCAACTTTCGGGGTTTCAATCGCCCGTACCGTGGGGCGGGTCAGGACGAGGGGGCGGTGGTCGCCTTCGTGGTGGGGGCCGGGGTCGGCTCGCCGGAAGCCGGGGTCGGAGGGGGCGTGGTCGCGGGGAACGTCGTCGGGGGACTGGTGGGCACGATCGTGACCCCGCCCGTCGACGGTGTCGGCGACCCGGCACCCGACCCGCACGCCGTCAGCGCGGCAAGCAGGGCCGCGGCGGTCAGGATGATCGCGGTGCGCTTCATGCGGGCGAGTCTACGCTCGCCCCCCGCCGCCCCCCCCGGACCCCCAGTCCGCGCCCAGATCGACACCGCCCGCCGTCAATCGCGCAATCGGCGGCCCTGCCGTCATCCGAGCCCCATAGTGCGGCGGTTTCGCCGTGCGCCGTCCGTTGCACCGGCGGACATGCGAGCGGAGGCCCGCAGGCTAGCCCAGCGGCCAGGCCGTGCGGGCCGTGAAGTCGGGGTCTTTGGTGCGGCGCATGTAGTCCTGGAAGCTGGTGGCCTGGTCGGCGAACCAGCCGGCCTGGGAGAGGTGCAGCTGGTGTTGCGTCATTTCGAGCTCGACGGCGTAGCGGCTGGCGAGCGACTGGGCGACGCGGCCGGCGGCGATGGCGTCGGCGCCGGCGTCGTGGGCGTCGAGCAGTTCGACCTCGTAGTGGAGTGCCGTCACCTCGAGGGTGCGCTTGCCCTTGCGGTAGCGGTCGAGGGCTTTGTCGATCACGAGGGGATCGACGATGGGCAGCGGCTCCCGGAGCGGCGTGATGCCGTGGCGGCGGGCCTCGCGGTCGAGCAGTGTCAGGTCGTAGGGAGCGTTGTAGATCACGATGGAGAGGCCCTGGTCGAGGGCGTCGGTGAGGGCATCCACGATCTCGGCGACGACATCGGCGGCGGGGCGACCCTCGGCGACGGCGCGCTCCGTGCTCACACCGTGGATGGCCGCCGCACCCTCGGGGATGGGGACGCCGGGGTTCGCCATCCAGTCGACACGGGACTCCACCCGGCCGGTGTGGTCGATGATGCTGACGTTCGCGGTGACGACGCGGCTCGTCTCGACGTCGATACCGGTGGTCTCGAGATCGAAGACGGCGAGCCGGTGCGCCCAGGCCGGCCAGTCGGGCAGGGGCGGCGCGAGCAGCGCTGTCGCCGAACGCTGGGCCGTGGGCGCGGCGGCCCCCCGGGCATCCGGAGCCGAAGGCAGCGAAGAACGCACCAGCGGCACGGCCGGCCGGTCGTTCAGCACATGCCTGCCGTGCGGCAACACCTCGGCCGGTTCGAGATCAAACAGGGCGAGGGGCACGGACTGCGGAAAAGAGTTCACGGTGTGAGCGTAGGGCGAACCGCCGACACTGCCCGGGAGGGGGCCCGCGTGCCGCCGAGGAATCAGAACACCTCCACGCCGGCCTGGCCGATACGCAGCCAGTAGAAGCTCTGCGTGGCGAGGGTCAGGGTGAGGGATCCGTCGTCGCCGATGGTCGGGAACTCAGCCCCGCCGAAGAGGTCGTTGAGCCGCCGGCCCGCGAACTCGGGCAACTGCAGGGTCACCGAGATGGGGTTGTGGGCGAAGCTGAAGACGCAGAGGATCCGCTCGGGTGCATCGCCCCACTGCGTGTCGGATCCGGCGTACGACCTGACGAACGAGAGCACTGAATCGTGGTTGGTCGGCACGATGGCCAGCGAACCGAGGCCGAAGGCGGGGTGGGCCTTCCGCACGTGGATCACGTTCCGCACCCAGTGCAGCATCGACCGGGACTGCGCCAGCTGCGACTCGACGTTCACGAGCGTGTAGTTGTAGACGAGGGACTGTACGACGGGCAAGTAGAGCTTGCCCGGGTCGGCTGTGGAGAAGCCCGCGTTCCGGTCGGGCGTCCACTGCATCGGCGTGCGCGACGAGTCGCGGTCGTTCAGCCAGATGTTGTCGCCCATGCCGATCTCGTCACCGTAGTAGAGGAAGGGCGAGCCCGACAGCGAGAACAGCAGCGCGTGCGCCAGTTCCATCTCGGCGCGTGAGTTGTCGAGCAGGGGAGCGAGGCGCCGCCGGATGCCGATGTTGGCGCGCATGCGCGGGTCGTAGGCGTACCAGCCGTACATCGCCTGCCGGTACTCCTCGGAGACCATCTCGAGGGTGAGCTCGTCGTGGTTGCGGAGAAAGACGCCCCACCCCGCCCCGGCAGGGATCTCGGTGACCTCGGAGAGCACCCGGATGAGCTCCGTCGCCGTCTGCGACCGCAGCGAGTAGAAGATCCGGGGCATCACCGGGAAGTCGAACGCCATGTGGCATTCCGGCTCCTCCTCGGTGCCGAAGAACGCGGCCACCTCGCGTGGCCACTGGTTGGCCTCGGCGATCATGATGCGCCCGGGGTACTCCCGATCCACCATCTTGCGGAGTTTCGCGACGAACTCGTGCGTCTTCGGCTCGCCCTCGCCGTTGCCCTCCTCACTCACGTAGAGGTAGGGGATGGCGTCGAGCCGGAAACCGTCGACACCGAGGTCGAGCCAGAACCGCACGATCTCGAACATCGCCTCGTGCACGGCCGGGTTCTCGAAGTTGAGGTCGGGCTGGTGGGAGAAGAACCGGTGCCAGAAGAACTGCCGGCGCACGGGATCGAAGCTCCAGTTCGACTCCTCGGTGTCGACGAAGATGATGCGCACGTTCTCGTACTTCGTGTCGGTGTCGCTCCACACGTAGAAGTCGCCGTAGGGGCCGTCGGGGTCGCTTCGGCTCTGCTGGAACCAGTCGTGCTGGTCGGATGTGTGGTTCAGCGGCAGGTCGATGACGACCCGCATGTTGCGCTCGTGCGCCTTCGTCACCAGGTCCCTGAACTCGTCGATCGAGCCGAACTCGGGAAGGATCGCGCGGTAGTCGGAGATGTCGTACCCGCCGTCGCGGAGCGGCGAGTCGAAGAACGGCGGCAGCCAGAGTCCGTCGATGCCGAGCCACTGCAGGTAGTCGAGCTTCGACACAAGGCCGGCGAGATCACCGGATCCGTCGCCGTTGCCGTCGACGAACGAACGGATCATCACCTCGTAGAAGACCGACCTCCTGTACCACTGCGGATCGAGCGTGAGACCTGGCAGTTGGATCGGTGCGGTGAAGCTCACAGAGGGCCTTCCCTGAAACGAGAACGAGCGGGGTGCAGCCAACGCTAGTGCAGTCCGTCTGGGAATCCGAAGCGCGCGTCCGGGCGTGCTTGCCAGCGGGTTCCGGATGCCCAGCCCTAGACTTGCGGGGATGATTCCGCCCTCTCCCTACGCCCGCCAGCTCGACGCCATCCCTGTCACCCGGGAGAGCGTCGACATCCTCGGTGGCACCACCGAACTCTGGAGCTACGGGCCGCCCGATGCCGGCACCACGATCGTGATGGTGCATGGTTTCCGGGGCGACCACCATGGCCTCGAACCTCTCGTCGCGCAGTTCCCGGATTACCGCTCGGTGCTGGCCGACCTGCCGGGGTTCGGCATCTCCACCCCGCTCGATGTCGACGGGGCGCTGGGGGTGCGTCACGACATCCACGGCTACAGCGCGTGGCTCCGGGAGCTGGTGGGGCAGCTCGGAGTCGACCGTGGGACCACGCGCCTCGTCGTGCTGGGGCACTCGTTCGGTTCGATCATCGTCTCTGCGGCGCTCTCCGAAGGGCTCCGGGCCGACGATGTCGTGTTGGTGAACCCGATCGCCGCCCCGGCGCTGAGCGGGCCCCGCGGCATCCTGACGCGCCTCGCGGTCTTCTACTACAAGGTGGGCGCGTGGCTGCCCGAGCGGCCCGGTTTTGCCTGGCTGCGACTCCGGCTGGTGACCCGTTTCATCAGCATCACGATGGCGAAGACGCGGGATGCGGGGCTCCGCCGCTGGATCCACGACCAGCACGACCGGTTCTTCGGCGCGTTCACCAACCGGCGCGTGGTGCTCGACGCCTTCGAGGCCTCGGTGAGCAACGACGTCTCCGAGTACGCCTCGCGCATCACGCCGCCGACGCTGCTGGTCGCCTCCGACCGCGACGACATCACGCCGGTCTCGGCCCAGGAGCGCCTGGTGGCGGCGATCCCGGATGCCCGGCTCGTCGTGCTCGAAGGGGTCGGCCACCTCGTGCACTACGAGAAGCCGCGGGAGGCCGCCGCCGCGATCGAGGCGTTCCTCGCCGAGCGCCGGCCCGGGCATCCACGACCGGAGCAGGCCGCGGGAGAAGTCTCGTGAAGATCGTCTTCGACTGCCGCTACACCCGGATCGGCCGGCACGACGGCATCAGCCGGTACACCGCGGGGCTCGTCACGGCGCTGGCGGAGATCCATCCGGTGACCATGCTGATCAGCGACAGACGACAGCTCGAGATGCTGCCCGACCTGCCGTATGCCCTGGCGAGTTCGCCGACGAGCCCCCGGGAGCTCTTCGTCGCGCGGCAGGTCAACAGGCTCGAGCCGGACGTCGTGTTCACCCCGATGCAGACCATGGGCACGATGGGCCGGAAGTACCCGTTAGCACTGACCGTGCACGACCTGATCTACTACTCGAACCCGACGCCCCCGCGGGAGTTCGCCTGGCCGCTCCGCCTGCTCTGGCGGCTCTACCACACTGCGTGGTGGCCGCAGCGCCTGCTGCTGAACCGAGCCGATGCGGTCGTCACGGTGTCGCACACGACCCGCGCGCTCGTCGAGCAGCACCACCTCACGTCGAAACCGATCGTCGTGGTGAGCAACGCGGCCGACGTGCTCACGGCGGGTAGCGCAACGACGGCCGCGGCCGCCGCGGACGCCGCCGCGGCACCCGGCGCACCCGCACCTGCACCACCGACCGACTCCGGCCCGGCCGCCCGCGCGGCCGCCCGCTCGCTGCTCTACATGGGCTCGTTCATGCCCTACAAGAACGTCGAGACCCTCGTGGCGGCCATGCCGCACCTCCCCGGCTACACCCTCCACCTGCTGAGCAAAGTCCGCCGGGCCGACCGCGAGCGGCTGCAGGCGTTGGCTCCGGATGCCCGGCTCGAGTTCCACGACGGCGTCTCCGACGCCGAGTACCTCGCGCTGATCGACAGCGCCACCGCGCTCGTCACCGCCTCGCTCGAGGAGGGGTTCGGCATCCCGCTCGTGGAGTCGATGGGACGCAGCACGCCGGTCGTGGTCAGCGACATCCCCGTGTTCCGGGAGATCGGGGGAGACGCAGCGCTCTACTTCGACGCGCGCGATCCGGTCGCCTTCGCCGACGCCGTGAAGCGGCTCGAAGACCCGAAGGAGTGGTTCCGACGCTCGCTGGCGTCCGCCGAGCAGGCGGAGACGTTCAGCTGGGCGTCGTCGGCTACGGAACTTCTGGCGCTGCTTGAAGGGCTAGCTGGTTCACGGGCTCCCCGTTGAACTCGTCGAGGCGAAGCTCACCGCCCGTGTAACTGAAGTAGTGCACGGAACCGTTCGCGATCCGCTCGTCGGCCCGCGGGCGGTGGCCGCCGGTCGCATGGCGGACGAGCGAGGAGATGACGCCGCCGTGGCAGACCACGATAAGGGACTGACCCGGATGCCGCTCCGCGATGGCGATGAGGGCAGCATGCACGCGCAGCTGCACCTCGCGGTGCGTCTCCCGACCGGGAACGACGATCCCGGCGGGGAAGCGTTCGTGCAGCTCCTGGTAGTCCATCCCCTCCGCGTCCCCGTAACGACGCTCCACGAGGTCGGGTTCAGCCACAGGTTCCGGCAGGTCGAGGGCGGCCGCGATGATCTCGGCCGTCTCACGGGCCCGCGAGAGCGGACTGGTCAGCACGGCGTCCCACCGCACACCCGCGAGTCGCTCGGCTGTCTCCCGCGCCTCGGCACGGCCCGTGTCGTTCAGCGGGATGTCGGTGTTGCCCTGGATGCGCCGGGCGAGGTTCCAGTCGGTCTGGCCGTGGCGGACGAGGGCGAGATGCGTCATGACAGCAGGGTACCAACCGTGCCGCCCGGCGTCGTCAGGGAATCAGGCGCGCAGCGAGGGCGGTCAGCGTCTCGGAGGTGCCGGCATCCACCTTCACCGTCGCCCGGCTGTCGCCCTTGGTGACCCCGCGGTTGATGATCACGATCGGGATGCGCCGCCGTCGGGCCTGCTCCAGCAACCGGATGCCCGAATTCACGACGAGCGACGACCCGGCGATCACCAGGGCATCGGATGCCCGGAGCAGGTCGCTCGCCTCGGTGAACCTCTCCTTGGGGATGAACTCGCCGAAGAACACCACATCGGGCTTCAGCACGCCTCCGCAGACGGTGCAGACGGGCACCTCGAAGTCGGCCCAGTTGCTGACCTCGGCGTCGCCGTCAGGATTGATCGTCACGGCGTCGGGTTTCGTGATCCACGGGTTCGCGGCATCGATCGTGTCGGCGATGCTCACCCGGGCGAACATCTGCCCGCAGTTCAGGCAGCGCACCCTGTCCATCGAGCCGTGCAGGTCGACCACACGGTTCGAGCCGGCGCGCACGTGCAGCCCATCGACGTTCTGCGTGATGATGCCCGAGACGACGCCGGCACCCTCCATCGTGGCGAGCACCGCATGCCCGGTGTTCGGCCGGGCCGCGTCGAAGAGCTTCCAGCCGAGGTGGCTGCCGGCCCAGTAGCGCTTCCGGAAGTCGGCATTGCCGAGGAACTGGTCGAAGGTCATCGGGTTGCGCTTCGGCGCACCCTCGCCGCGGTAGTCGGGGATGCCCGAATCGGTGCTGACTCCGGCACCGGTCAGCACGACGAGTCGTCGGCCGGCCAGCACGTCGACGACCTCGTCGAGCGCTTCGGCGGCGCCGGGGGTGCCGGGGGTGCCCGGCCGACCCTGCTCGGATTCCGTCAGAGCCATGGTCGCACCTCCTCCGCGCGAGACACTGGTTCGGTCCGCACTCCTTGAGTCTAGGAGTTCTTGTTTTCGTAAATGTTTCCGGCGACTGGCAGAGTGGTCTTCCGTGCCCCTGATTCCGCTCGAAGACCTCACCGACCCGGGGCTCGCCGACTACCGCGGCCTCACCGATGTGGCGCTCCGGCGGGTGAGCGAGCCGGCCGGTGGGCTGTACATCGCCGAATCTGCCAAAGTGATCGAGCGCGCACTGGCGGCTGGGCATGTGCCGCGATCGGTGCTCTGTGAGGAGAAGTGGGCGGCGGGCATCCAGAGCCTGGTCGCCGACGACGTGCCGATCTATGTAGGCCCGTCGGCGCTGCTCGAGAGCCTCACCGGGTTCAACCTGCACCGCGGCGCGCTGGCGTCGATGCACCGTCCACCTCTGCCGTCGGTCGAATCGCTGCTGCAGGATGCCCGGCGGGTCGTCATCCTCGAGGACATCGTCGACCACACCAATGTGGGCGCGATCTTCCGATCGGTGGCGGGGCTCGGGGCGGATGCCGTGCTCGTCACTCCGCGCTCGGCCGACCCGCTCTACCGCCGGAGCGTGCGGGTGTCGATGGGCACGGTGCTGCAGGTGCCGTGGACCCGGCTGCCGGAGTGGGATGTCGCGGGGCCGCTGCTGCGTGCGGCAGGGTTCCACGTCGCGGCACTGGCTCTCAGCGACGACGCGGTGACGCTCGACGAGTTCGCGGTGTCGCCGCCCGCCCGGGTCGCCATCCTGCTCGGCACCGAGGGGGACGGGCTCTCGCGCGCGGCGCTCTCGGCTGCGGACACCGTGGTGACCATCCCGATGCTGCACGGCGTGGACTCGCTGAACGTGGCGTCGGCCAGCGCGGTGGCGCTCTGGGCGCTCCGCGTACCCGCAAGCGTGAGAAAATGAGCCATTCTTATCTATAGTATTGAGGTATGAGACAAACTCGATACGCCTGGATCAGGCCGAAAGCTCTTCTTGTGCTCGGGATCGTTGCGGGGGTTGCCGGATTTGCGCCTCTGAACGTCGCCACGTCAGCCAGCGCGCTTGCCCATTCCGTTCCCGTCGGCGACTTCCCGTCGACGGTGGCCGTGGACAGTCGTCTGGGAATCGCTGTCACCGCAAATGCGAACAGCAACTCCATCACCGTCGTGAGCGACATCGCAGGCATCCCCAGAACGAAGACTGTCGCAGTCGGAGCCCGACCTTACGGCGTCGCCATCGATTCGGCGACCCACAGGATCTTCGTGAGCAACACGAACGACGGTGCGGTTCGGATCATCGACGGTGACAACCTCGACGCGCCGCAGAGGATCATCACGGTGGGAACGAAACCCATGGGCATCGCAGTCGACCCACAGAACCACGCTGTCTACGTTGCGAACAACGGCGACGGAAGCGTGTCTGCATTCGACGGAACGCCCGGAGCGACAATCACCGTGTACACCGAGACAGTCGGCAAAGAACCCGTCGGAGTCGCCATCGACTCGGGACAAGAGATATCGGCAAGCCACGTGTACGTCGCCAACAGCGGCGACGACACTGTCTCATACTTCAATCGGGGTATCGGGATGTCGCACACTGTGGTGGCGCTGAAGGTGGGCAAGCACCCCGTTCGGCTCGCAGCCGACCAGGAAAATCACACGGTCTATGTGACCGACAACTTCGACGACACTGTCGCCTTCTTCGACGGGTCGCTGACGAAGCCTTCCGTTAGCTTCAAGAAGGTCGGCAAGAACCCCGTGGATGTCGCGGTCGACTCTGAGACACACGCCGTCTATGTCACGAACCTGGCCGACAACACGGTCACAGAGTTCGGCGGAACGAGCTCGACAGAGACGTTCGGAGTAGGTCTGAATCCGACCGGAATCGGACTGGATCCCGCCAGCCATACTGTCTTCGTTGCCAACAGCCTTGAGAACACACTGACGTGGTTCCCGGCGATCTCGTTTCCGACCATCGCCGCTGCCGCCCTCCCGGACGCCATTCAGGGCTCGGACTACAGCTTCCAGCTCCAAGCTGAAGGAACACCCTCACCCGTCTTCGCCGTCATAGCCAGCAAGACATCCGTTGCGCCAGCGGGCTTGAGCGCCAACGCTTCCACGGGTCTCCTGACGGGGCCGGTGACCGGGTCGCCGGGCACCTACAGGTTCCTCGTGAACGCCGACAACGGCGCGACCACATCGGCCTCAGTCGAGTTCACCCTGGTCGTGAAGGCCGCGGCGAGCACCCCGACACCCACCCCCGTGCCGACGACGTCGAGCACCACCGCTCCGACAGCAACGATCGGGGGGAGTGGTGGGCGAGGCGAATCGGGAACTGGCACCCAGCTGGCGAGCACCGGGAGCGACGTCCTTGCTTCCCTTCCCCTTGCGGTGTGCCTCCTCCTGATCGGCGCCGCGGCCCTGGTGCGTGTTCGCCGGATCACGAAGCGTGCACGGCAGAACTGAAACACTCATCAGAGGAATAGGGAACCGCTGCGAGTCGCTTGGTCAGTCGGCGCGGTGCGTGAGCACCGGGCCGGCGGCGGGGCGCTTCGGGGCGAGGCCGTCGCCCGAGGACTGGTGCCGCACGCGGCGGAGCACCCACGGCACGAAGTATTCGCGCGCCCACACCAGGTCTTCGGCGCGGGCCTGGCGCCAGCGCACGGTCGGCAGCGGCGCGGGGGAGTCGGGCTGAAGGTCGTTCGGTACGTTGAGGGCGGCCAGCACCGTCCGGGCGATCTCGTGGTGGCCGTAGGCGTTCAGGTGCAGCCGGTCGGGCGCCCACATGCGGGCGTTCTGGATCGCGCCGAGCCCCCACTGGTCCGCCACGATCAGATCGTACTTCGCCGCGATGGCGCGGATGTTCTCGTTGTAGATCGCCACTTTGCCCCGGATGCTGCGGAACACCGGTGAGAAAGCGACATCCGTTCCCGTGAACACCACAATCGTTGCGCCGCTCTGCTTGAGACGGCCGATGCCGCCTTCGAACTGGCCGGCGATGAGATCCGGATCCGTACCGGGCCGGATGATGTCGTTGCCGCCTGCCGAGATCGTGATGAGGTCGGGTTTCAACGCGAGGGCCGGCTCGACCTGCTCGTCGAGGATCTGGCGGATGAGTCGCCCCCGGATTGCGAGGTTGGCGTACGAGAAGTCCCCCTCGACCTGGGCACTCAGCACTTCGGCGACCCGGTCGGCCCAGCCCCGGTGTCCGCCCTGGCTGGCGGGCTCGGGGTCGCCGATCCCCTCCGTGAAGGAGTCGCCGAGGGCGACGTAGCGGCGCCAGGGATGCGGTTCGGTCATGATGGTTCTCCTGCGACAAGTTCTTCACTCCAGCCTACGACTCGTGAGACTCCTGCGGAGAGGTGAGACGCCGATCAGCCCGCTATCGTGGCCACGGCGTCCCGCCAGAGGTGCATGCCGAAGTAGCTCCGCCACGGCGCGACGCGCGCGGCGAAACGCACGAGTTCCCGGCGCTCCGACGGCAGCCCGAGGGCGGCGGCGCCCGCACGCAGCGCGAGGTCGCCGTCGAGCAGGATGTCCGGGGCGCCCAGCACGCGCATCGACACGTACCCGGCCGTCCACGGACCGATGCCCGGCATCGCCTCGAGGCTCTCCGTCAGTTCGGCGACGCTGAGGCTCCGGTCGACGACCAGCCTCCCGTCGGCCAGCGCCTCAGCCACAGCCAGGATGGTGCGCACCCGCTGCACCGGCCCGCGCACGACGCCCGTGCCTCCGTCGGCGATCTGCGGTGCGGTCGGGAACAGCCGCCCGAGACCCGCTGGAGCCACCTCCGCCAGCATCCCGTCGAGCGGATCGCCGAGCGCTGCGGCGAGATTCCCCTGCACCGTACGGGCGGCCTTCACCGAGACCTGCTGGCCGATGAGGGTGCGGAAGAGGGTCTCGTGCGGATCGGTCGTGCCGGGCATCCGGATGCCCGGGGCCGCCGCCAGCGATGCAGCCAGCTCGGGCACCCGCGCCAGTGCCGCGTCGATCTCCGGTGCATCGGCGTCGAGGTCGTACAGCCGCCCGACCGCGGCGGCCACGTCCTCGACGGCCCCGGCCCCGCCGGCGCCCGCGCCCGCGACCCAAACCCGCGCCGACAGGCCCGCGGGGTCTGCCCGCACCGCCAGCACAGCCTGGCCACCCGGCAGCGCCAGCGTGCGCCAGTACTCGTCGTCGACCACCGCCTCCACCCCCACGATGGCGTGCGCCGCCAGGAAGCGTGTGACGCCGGCGTGGTCGAACGGCTGGCGCGCGGGGAGGGTGAAGGCGGCAGGGAGCACGCCTCATTGTCGCCCCATGTCGCCTCCCGCTCCACCAGCACCGCGCGCCACCCGCCACATCGACCCGGCACTCACGCGAATCGATTCGATGGGACGCCAGATGCTCCCATCCGGCCCCGAAGGAACACTTCGGGGCCCATCGAATCGATTCGCTGCAGGCCGCGCCCCGCCCGCTGTCGGCACCCGCCAGGACCGCGGCGGGCGCCCGCCTCACCCCCGCCCGCCCCGGTTGGGCGAGCCGCCCCACGAGCGGGTAGTGTGTCGGAAAGTGACTATTTCGCCTGCCCCCGCCGGACGCCCCGTCGGAACCTCCGCGGCCGAACACCTCTCCCCGAGCTTCCCCGAGCGTGCTGCCTGGGGAACCGTCGGCAAGCTGCGCGCGTGGCAGTCCGAGGCCCTCACCGCGTACTTCGAGCATGAGCCCCGCGACTTCCTCGCCGCCGCCACGCCGGGCGCCGGCAAGACCACCTTCGCGCTCCGCCTCGCCGCCGAACTCCTCGCCCGGAAGACCGTCGACCGCATCACCGTCGTCGCCCCCACCGAGCACCTGAAGAAACAGTGGGCTGACGCAGCGCACCGGGCGGGCATCCGGCTCGACCCGACCTTCAAGAACGCGCACGGCCGGCACGCCAGCCATTACCACGGGGTCGTCGTGACCTACGCGCAGGTAGCGACCAGGGCCGAGCTCCACCGCGACCTCACCCTCAGCGGGCGCACGCTCGTGATCCTCGACGAGGTGCACCACGGCGGCGACGCGCTGAGCTGGGGCGACGCCATCCGTGAGGCGTTCGAGCCGGCCGCGCGGCGCCTCAGCCTGACCGGAACCCCCTTCCGGAGCGACACCGCTCCGATCCCCTTCGTCTCCTACCTGCCCGACGAGCACGGCATCCGCACCTCCCTCACCGACTACAACTACGGGTACGGTCGCGCCCTGAAGGACGGCGTCGTCCGCCCGGTGCTGTTCATGGTCTACGCGGGCCACATGCGCTGGCGCGACGGGGTCGGCGAGGAGATGGAGGCGCGCCTCGGCGAGGGCAACACCAAGGACATCACCTCGCAGGCCTGGCGCACCGCGCTCGACCCGAAGGGCGACTGGATCCCGCAGGTTCTGAAGGCTGCCGACCGCCGGCTCAGCGAGGTGCGGCAGTCGGTTCCGGATGCCGGTGGCCTCGTCATTGCGACCGACCACTACACCGCCCGCGCCTACGCCGAAGTGCTCGAGACCATCAGCGGCCAGCCCGTGACCGTCGTCCTCAGCGACGAGAAGGAGGCCAGCGACCGCATCGAGGAGTTCTCGAACTCGACACGGCGCTGGATGGTCGCCGTCCGCATGGTGTCGGAGGGTGTCGACATCCCGCGCCTCTCCGTGGGTGTGTACGCGACGAGCGCCGCGACCCCGCTCTACTTCGCCCAGGCCATCGGCCGGTTCGTGCGGGCCCGGCGCCGGGGGGAGATCGCGTCGATCTTCCTGCCGAACGTTCCGAGCCTGATGGCTCTGGCGAACACGATGGAACTCGAACGCGACCACGCCCTCGACAGGCGGGAGACCGGCGACCCGGCCATCGACCTCTTCGCGCCCGAAGAGGACATGATGGATGCGGCGAACCGGCAGGAGAAGGCGTCCGACGCCCTCCAGCAGGAGTTCAGCTTCGAACCTCTCTCCTCGCACGCCACCTTCGACATGGTGGTCTACGAGGGAGACGAGTTCGGCGCCGAGGCCATCGGAGGCAGCGATGAAGAGCTCGACTTCATCGGTTTCCCCGGCCTCCTCGAACCCGAGCAGGTGCGTGAACTGCTGCAGCACCGGCAGGCCAAACAGGCCAGGCGGAAGCACGAGCCCGGGTACCGCGCGCCGGTCGTCGAGTCTCCGGATGCAGCCCCCGCCGCGCCCCTCTACCGCACCCTGAAGGAGCAACGGTCGCTGCTGAACAGCGTCGTGGGCATCTGGGCGAAGACGTCGGGGGAGCCGCACGGCCTGATCCACGCCGAACTCCGGCGGGTGTGCGGCGGTCCGGCCGTCGCCCAGGCGAGTGTCACGCAGCTGCAGACACGCATCTCCACGGTGCGCAAGTGGATCGGAACGCACTGACGGTCCGCGCCCCGACCTCCCTTAGCACGGGCAGCGAGGCACTCGCAGGGCCTCCCTCCGTGCCACATTCTGAAGCAGACTGGATCCGGTCACCCGTTATGAAGGAGTCACGATGAAATACCTGAAACTCGGCGCAAGCGGCCTCGAGGTCTCAGCGATCACCCTCGGCTGCATGAGCTACGGCACGGCAGACCGCGGCAACCACGACTGGACCCTCGACGAGGAGACCAGCCGCCCGTTCATCCAGCAGGCCCTCGAGGCCGGCATCACCACCTTCGACACGGCGAACGCGTACTCCGACGGCACCAGCGAGGAATTCGTCGGCCGCGCCCTGGCCGACTTCGCGAGCCGCGAGGAGATCGTCATCGCGACCAAGGTGTTCATGCCCATGCGCAGCACCCCGAACGGCGGCGGCCTCAGCCGCGTGCACATCATGAACCAGATCGACGCCTCGCTCCGGCGCCTCGGCACCGACTATGTCGACCTCTACCAGATCCACCGCTGGGACGACTCTGTGCCGATCGAGGAGACGATGGAGGCGCTGCACGACGTGGTCAAGGCCGGCAAGGCGCGGTACATCGGTGCGTCATCCATGTTCGCCTGGCAGTTCGCGAAGGCGCAGTACACGGCCGACCTCGGCGGCTGGACCCGGTTCGTCTCGATGCAGGACCACTACAACCTCATCCAGCGCGAGGAGGAGCGGGAGATGCATCCGTTCTGCCTCGACCAGGGGGTCGGCGTGCTGCCGTGGAGTCCGCTCGCGCGGGGCCGCCTCACCCGGCCCTGGGGCGAGCAGACCGCCCGCGACGCCTCCGACAACGTGAGCGCGAAGGTCTATGCCGGCACGGAGGACGGCGACCGCCGGGTCTCGGATGCCGTCGCCACCGTCGCTTCGAACCGGGGTGTCTCCCGGGCGCAGGTCGCCCTCGCCTGGGTGCGGCAGCAGCCCGCCGTCACCTCGCCGATCGTCGGGGCCACCAAGCCGCACCACCTCGAGGACGCGGTCGCCTCCGTCGACCTCGACCTCACCCCCGAGGAGCTCGAGACCCTCGAGGCTCCGTACCAGCCACACGTGCCGACCGGCTTCTGACTTCCTTCCCTCCCGTTCACCCGTCTCACCCGTCTCACCCGTCTCACCCGTCTCACCCGTCTCACCCTAGGAGAACCATGTCCACCACTGTCAACGCCATCGCCGCGCCCTCGGCCACCGAGCCCCTCATCACCACGACCATCGAACGCCGTGATGTCGGCGCCAAGGATGTGCTGATCGAGATCGCCTACTCGGGCATCTGCCACTCCGACATCCACACAGTGCGGGGGGAGTGGGGCCAGATCCAGTACCCGCAGGTCGTCGGCCACGAGATCGTGGGCGTCGTCACGGAGGTCGGCTCCGAGGTCACGCTGCACCAGGTCGGCGACCGCGTCGGCGTCGGCTGCATGGTCAATTCGTGCCGGGAGTGCGAGAACTGCCTCGCCGGCATGGAGAACTACTGCCTGAAGGGCAACACCGGTACCTACACCGCCGTCGACACCGACGGCTCGATCACGCAGGGCGGCTACTCGACCCACATCGTGGTCGTCGAGGACTTCGTGCTGAAGGTTCCCGAGTCGATCCCCTACGAGTCGGCTGCGCCGCTGCTCTGCGCCGGCATCACCACGTACTCCCCGCTCGCGCACTGGAACGCCGGACCCGGCAAGAAGGTCGCCGTCGTCGGGCTCGGCGGGCTCGGCCACATGGCCGTCAAGATCGCCCACGCCATGGGTGCTGAGGTCACGGTGCTCTCGCAGACCCTGTCGAAGAAGGATGACGGTCTGCGTCTCGGCGCCGACCACTACTACGCCACCAGCGATGAGGCGACGTTCAAGGATCTCCGCAACAGCTTCGACCTGGTCATCAACACGGTGAGCGCGAAGATCGACCTGAACGCCTACCTCAGGCTGCTGCGCCTCGACGGCACCTTCGTGAGCGTCGGCGCGCCGCCCGAGCCGCTCGACGTGCAGGTGTTCACGCTGTTCGGCAACCGCCGCTCGTTCGCCGGCTCCAGCATCGGCAGCATCGCTGAGACCCAGGAGATGCTCGACTTCTGCGCCGAGCACGGCATCGCGCCGGAGACCGAGCTCATCGAGGCGACCGCCGACGCCGTCAACGCGGCGTACGAGCGGGTACTGAAGTCCGACGTGCGCTACCGCTTCGTGATGGACATCAAGACGCTGGCTGACGCCGCCGCCTGATCCCACCCCGTACAACCGAATCGGCGGCCCCCGTCACATCCTCGCGCTATAGCGCGATGGATGGGCGGAGGGCCGCCGATGGCGTTTTCGGGCGGAGTCAGACCTGCGGGTCGACGATCACGATCGGGATCTCGCGGTCCGTCTTCTCCTGGTAGTCGGCGTAGTCGGGGTAGAGAGCGACCATCTTCTGCCACAGCGCCGGCTTCTCCTCCGGCGTCGCCGTGCGGGCGGTGCCCCGGATGATCGCACCCTTGTTCTGCACGACGACCTCGGGGTTCGCCTCGAGGTTCAGGTACCAGACCGGATGCTTCGGCGCGCCGCCGAGAGATGCGACGAGGATCTGGCGGCCGTCGTCTTCGGCGCCGATGAGGCAGGTGCGGCGCCATTCGCCGCTCTTCCGGCCCTGCGTCGTCAGCAGCACGAGGGGAGCACCACCCTTGAACGTCGGCTTCTCCCCGTCGGTCGCCAGGTATTCGGCGATCTGCGCCGCCACCCACTCCGTGTCATTGTCGATCGGATTCTCGGGAGATGATCCCGGCGTGTTCTCGATAGTCATACATCGAGCTTAAACAAGGATGCCCCGGCTTTCGCCGGGGCATCCCCACAATATTTATTCGCGAAGAGAAGCGCGTGCGCTTCTCTTGCAATATTTACAGGCTGCGGATGTTCTCAGCCTGCGGGCCCTTCGGGCCCTGGGTCACATCGAACTCGACGCGCTGGTTCTCATCGAGCGACTTGTAGCCGTTCGACGAGATGGCCGAGTAGTGAGCGAAAACGTCGGGGCTGCCATCTTCGGGAGCGATGAATCCGAAGCCTTTTTCAGCGTTAAACCATTTGACGGTACCAATTGCCATGTTAAAACTCCTCCAGGAGCGTTCTATATGAATCCGACTGCCGGATTCTGATAGCGCGGTGCCTGTCATCCATCTTTCAAGCGCAATGGGCAACGGGGCTTGGCCGCGAGCATTCAGAACTGCGAGGCACAGCAACTTCGTGTTAAACACTACCCCAGTTGTGGGGAAAAGAAGAACGGGATTGCGACGTGTGTCGCAATCCCGTTCTTTTTGAAGTTTTATTCGCGCATGTCGCGAATAAAACCATCGATACAGCTGGTGTCCGAAAGGGGACTTGAACCCCTACGCCCATAACAGGCACTAGCACCTCAAGCTAGCGCGTCTACCATTTCCGCCACCCGGACAGGTGTTGTGGTTACTCCCTTGCAGGAGAACAACAAGGTAAGACGATAGCACGTCTGGAAGCACCCCAGAACGCACCCCCGCATCCGGCCGTGCCGGTAGCGTGTTGGCATGACCCCGACGAGCGACAGAGCCCTCGACCGCACCGCCCACCTCACCCGCGACCTGATCCGGTTCGACACCAGCAACTACGGCGACGGCAAGTCCAATGGCGAGACGGAGGCCGCGCATTACGTCGAGGCGGAGCTGCAGGCGCTGGGGCTGAAGCCGCAGCTGTTCGATGCCGCCCCGACGCGCACGAGCGTCGTCGCGCGGGTGGAGGGCGCGAATCCGGATGCTCCCGCCCTCGTCGTGCACGGTCACCTCGACGTGGTTCCGGCCATCGCCGACGACTGGAGCGTCGACCCGTTCGGCGGCGAGATCAGGGACGGCATGATCTGGGGCCGCGGCGCGGTCGACATGAAGAACATGGACGCCATGATCCTGAGTTCGCTCGGCGAGATCCTGGGCTCGGGCCGCCAGCCGGCGCGCGACCTCATCATCGCGTTCTTCGCCGACGAGGAGGCCGGCGGAGTTCTGGGTTCGCACTTCATGGTCGACGAGCATCCGGAGGTCTTCGAGGGCGCGACCGAGGCGATCTCCGAGGTCGGCGGCTATTCGATCGACCTCCAGGGCCAGCGTGCCTACCTCGTGCAGACCGGGGAGAAGGCCCTGATCTGGATCAAGCTCATCGCCCGCGGGCGCGCCGGCCACGGTTCGCAGATCAACTCCGAGAACGCGATCACGCGCCTGGCCGGCGCCGTGGCGCGGATCGGCAGCCAGGAGTGGCCGGTGAAGCTCACGATGACCACCCGCCAATTGCTCGACCGGGTGGCCGGCATCCTCGGGCAGGACCCGAAGCGGGTCAGTGCCGAAGAGCTCGCGATCGCCACAGGCACGGCGAGCCGGTTCATCTCCGCCACGCTCCGGGCCACGACGAACCCGACGATGCTCGACGCCGGCTACAAAGTGAACGTCATCCCCGACCTCGCCGAGGCGCGGATGGATGTGCGGGTGCTGCCCGGTGACGAGGTCGAGGTGATGGCGCGCATCCGTGAACTGGCAGGCCCGGATGTCGAGGTCGTCGTCATGCACCAGGACATCGGGCTCGAGACCGCCTTCGACGGCCCGCTGGTCGACCAGATGATCGCGAGCCTCGGCCGGTTCGATCCGGGTGCCGAAGTGCTGCCCTACCTGCTCTCTGCGGGCACCGACAACAAGGCCCTCAGCATGCTCGGCATCAAGGGCTACGGCTTCGCTCCGCTGCAACTGCCGGCCGATCTCGACTTCCCGGCGCTCTTCCACGGCGTTGACGAACGCGTGCCGCTCGACGCACTAGTGTTTGGCACAGATGTTCTGACCGACCTGCTCCTGCGCTACTGAAAACCCTGCCGGACCCTGCTGGCTCCTACGCCGCTGAAGCGTCTCTCGTAATCGAAAGTGTGTGAATGGAATTCCTCCAAGCGATCATCCTCGGCCTCGTCCAGGGCCTGACGGAGTTCCTGCCGATCTCCTCCAGCGCCCACATCAAGATCGTGGGAGAGCTGATCGGCGCGGGCGGTGACCCCGGAGCGGCATTCACGGCGATCATCCAACTCGGCACAGAGGCCGCCGTGCTGGTCTTCTTCTGGCGTGACGTGGTGCGGATCGTCTCGAAGTGGGCGAAGTCGCTGGTCGGGCGCGTTCCGCGGAACGACCCGGATGCCCGGATGGGCTGGCTCATCATCATCGGCAGCCTGCCGATCGTCATCCTCGGGCTCATCTTCCAGAACCAGATCGAGACCTCGCTGCGGTCGCTCTGGCTGGTGGCCGGCACCCTCATCGTGTTCGGCATCCTGCTGGGCGTGGCCGACGCTGTCGGGTCGAAGAAGCGCCGGCTGAAGGAGATCACCTACCCCCAGGGCATCGTCTACGGTCTCGCCCAGTCGCTTGCGCTCATCCCGGGTGTCTCCCGCTCGGGCGGAACGATCACGGCGGGCCTCCTGATGGGCTTCGAACGGAAGGCCGCTGCACGCTACTCCTTCCTGCTCGCCATGCCGGCTGTCTTCGGCAGCGGCCTCTACCAGCTCTACAAGAGCATCAAGGAGCCGTGTGTGAGCGCGGCGGCCGGCTGTACTCCCGAGATCTTCAACGGCGTCGAGACCGGGGTCGCGACCGTCGTCGCCTTCGTGGTGGGCCTTGTGGTGATCGCGTTCTTCATGAACTACATCTCCCGCCGGAGCTTCCTGCCGTTCGTGATCTACCGCATCGCGCTCGGCATCGTGCTGATCGTGCTGCTGGCCACGAACACCATCGCCGCCTGAGCCCCGGCACGGCCAGCTGGTCAGCGGACGCCGCGCCAGAAGTTAGAGTTCAGTAGTGCATTCCTGGACCTCACCCGACGTTCCCACGCTGGCATCCACGGGGCCCGTTCCCCGCCTGTTCAACCAGCAGAGCGGTGAGATCGAGGAGGCACCGGGCACCGACGGCGTCGCCGGGCTCTACGTCTGCGGCATCACGCCCTACGACGCCACCCACCTCGGCCATGCCTCGACCTACCTGGCGTTCGACACGCTGAACCGCCTCTGGCGGTCCGCGGGCCTGGCCGTCGACTACACCCAGAACGTCACCGACGTCGACGACCCCCTGCTGGAACGGGCAACAGCGACCGGCGTCGACTGGCGGGAGCTCGCGGCGGAACAGACCGATCTCTTCCGCGGCGACATGGAGGCGCTCCGGGTGATCCCGCCGGCGAACTACATCGCTGTCACCGAGGTCGTCGATGAGATCGGGCAGGCCGTGGCCGAGCTGGTCGAGACGGGGTTCGCCTACGGCGTTCCGACACCGGACGCCCTGCACGGCGACGCCCGCGACATCTACTTCGACTCCGCTCGCGCCGCGGAGGCGACGACGTGGTTCCTCGGCCTCGAGAGCCGTTACGACAGCGCCACGATGCTCGACCTGTTCGCCCAGCGCGGGGGAGACCCGGGCCGCGCGGGCAAGCGCGACCCGCTCGACCCGCTGCTCTGGCGGGTCGCCCGCGCAGGCGAGCCGGAATGGCCCTCAGCGGTCGGCTCCGGCCGCCCCGGCTGGCACATCGAGTGCGCGGTGATCGCGCTGAAGTACATCGGCCGCGACTTCGCCGTGCAGGGTGGCGGCTCCGACCTGATCTTCCCGCACCACGAGTTCAGCGCCGCGCACGCGACCGCACTCACCGGGGAGCCGTTCGCGTCGATCCACGCCCACACCGGCATGGTGGCCTACCAGGGCGAGAAGATGTCGAAGTCGCTCGGCAACCTGGTGCTGGTGTCGAAGCTCCGCGCCGCGGGAGTGGATGCCCGCGCCATCCGCCTCGCCCTGCTGGCGCACCACTACCGGAGCGACTGGGAGTTCACCGACGCCGACCTCGAGCACGCCTCGGCCCGGCTCGACCGGTGGACGGGTGCGGCGGGTCGGCGAGTCGACGAGCGGGGCGCGTCCCCTGCGGCCGCACCGGATGCCGTGACCCTCGTCGGCCGCCTGCAGGACGTTCTCGCCGACGACCTCGACACGCCCGCGGCACTCGAGCTGCTCGACGGGTGGTTCGGGTCGGCCACGGCCGTTCCCGCGACGGTGCTCGACGCGGTGGACGCCCTGCTGGGCATCCGTATCGCCGCCTGAGCCGACGCCCCCGGGCCTGAGCCGATGCCCTCAGGCTTGAACTGACGCCCCGGGCCTGGACCCGCACGCCGGCGGGCCCCCGCCTACGGCCGCCAGGGCTCCGTGGAACCCGCAGCCGGGCCGTCCCCGCGCTTCCGCAGGTAGCGTTCGAACTCCTGGGCGATGGCCTCGCCGCTCGCCTCGGGCGAGTCGACCGTGTCGCGGGCCTGTTCGAGCTGCTGGATGTAGGAGGCCATCTCCTCGTCTTCACCCGCCAGCGCGTCGATGCCCGACTCCCATGCCGCGGCCTCCTCGAGCAGGTCGCCGCGCGGGATGACCACGTGGATCAGTTCTTCGAGCCGGTCGATCAGCGCCAGGGTGGCCTTCGGCGAAGGGGCGTTGTGCACGTAGTGCGGCACGCTCGCCCAGAGGCTCACCGTCGGGATGCCGAGCTGCTCGGCGGCGTCGGAGAGGATGCTGAGGATGCCCACCGGGCCCTCGTAGGTGCTCCGCTCGAGCTCCAGCTCCGTTCGCACGCCGTCGTTCTCGCTGGTGGAGTAGATGCTGATCGGGCGGGTGTGCGGCACGTCCGCGAGCATGGCGCCGAGCAGGACGATACCGGAGACGCCGGCGTCGACGGCGACGTTCAGCACTTCGCTGGTGAACCGCTTCCAGTTGCGGGAGGGCTCGGTGCCGAGCAGGAGGAAGACCGTCGAGTCCGCGTCGGCGGACGGCCCGTAGATCGTCGCGTTCGGCCAGACCAGGATGCGCTGTCCCTCGTCGTCGAACTCGCTGGTCGGCCGGTTGAACTGGTAGTCGAAGAAGTCCTCCGAGTCGATCTCCACGATCTCGGCCAGGTCGAGTTGCTCCTTCAGGCTCCGCACCGCAGCGGATGCCGCCTCGCC